>DASXAA010000153.1:0-15346 GCA_036407035.1 Thermoleophilaceae bacterium
ACGTCGTGGCCGTCGATCACGCCGACGTACGCGAGGTCGAGCTCCTCGAAGAAGAGCCCGGGCGCCCAGTAGGCCTTCAGCGACTCCTTGAGGATCGGCCCCAACCGCTCGATCCGCTTGCCGATCCCGGCGGGCAGCTTCGTCAGCGACTCCTCCACGTCCTCGCGCGCGTGGTAGAGGCGCGGGTTCAGCCGCATCCGGTTGAAGTACCTCGACAGCGCGCCGACGTTCGGCGCGATCGACATCCCGTTGTCGTTCACGACGATCACGACCGGCGTGTCCATGCCACCCGCGTTGTGGAGCGCCTCGAAGGCGACCCCGCCGGTGAGCGCGCCGTCCCCGATCACCGCGACGACCTTGCCGTCCTCCCCTATGCCCCGCCGCATGGCCTCCTTGATGCCGACCGCGTACGAAACCGAGGTCGACGCGTGCCCCGCGCCCATGATGTCGTGCTCCGACTCGCCGATCGAGCAGAACGGGGCGAGGCCGCCGTACTTGCGGATCGTCTGGAGGCGGTCGCGGCGGCCGGTGAGCACCTTGTGGGGGTAGGCCTGGTGGCCGACGTCCCAGAGCACCTTGTCGGTCGGCGAGTCGAGCAGGGAGTGGATCGCGACCGCGATCTCGCAGGCGCCCAGGTTGGCGCCGAAGTGACCGCCGATCTCTCCGATCGTGTCGATGATCAGCTCGCGGACCTCCTGCGCGACCTGCTGGAGCTGAGCGTCGTCGAGGCCCTTCAGGTCCGCCGGCCCGTCGATCTGGTCGAGAAGCTTTGTCATGTGGTGCGGGTGAGGATGTAATCGGCTATCCGCTCGAGGCGGCCGGTGTCTCCCTCGGCCTGCCCCAGCGACGCACGAGCCTTCGCGTGCGTCTCGCGCGCGAGTTCCCGGGCCCGGTCGAGCCCGAACACGCTCACGTATGTCGCCTTTCCATGACGTTCGTCGGAGCCGCGGGGCTTGCCGAGCTCGGCCTCGTCACCGGTCACGTCGAGGATGTCGTCGACGATCTGGAACACCACGCCGAGCTCGGCCGCGAAGCGGCGGAAAGGCATTGTGGCAGGTCCATCGACCCCCTCGACGGCCAGCACACAACCGACCGAGGCGGCGATCAGCGCTCCGGTCTTCAGCTCGTGGAGGTGGCGGAGGGCATCGGGTTCGAGCGCGCGGCCGGCGGTCACGTCGAGGAACTGGCCGCCGACCATGCCCTGCACACCCGCAGCCGTCACCAGCTCGCGGACGGCGCCGATCAGGTTGGCGGGCTCGGCCCGCTGCTCCGTGAGGAGGAGACGGAGCGCCTCGGCGAACAGGCCGTCGCCCGCGAGGATGGCCACGTCCTCTCCGAACGCCACGTGACAGGTGGGCTTGCCGCGGCGGAGCTCGTCGTCGTCCATCGCCGGGAGGTCGTCGTGGATCAGCGAGTAGGTGTGGATCATCTCGATCGAGGCGGCCAGCGGCAGCACCTCGTCGGGATCGCTGCCGAGCGCCTGGGCGGTGGCGAGCGCGAGCACCGGGCGGATGCGCTTGCCGCCCGCGAGCAGCGAGTAGCGCATCGCCTCCTCGAGGCGGCCGGTGCCGGGCTCGGTGGCGAAGCGGAGACCCTCGAGATAGGCGTCGACGCGTTCCTGGAGCTCGGTGGGGTAGGCGGGGGCCGTTTCGCCGGCCGCGGCCGTTGCCGGCCCGGGCGTTGCGCCGGTGGCGTCGGCGGCCGGCCCGGGCGTCTGGCCGGCGGCCTCCGTCGTCAAAGCAGCCGCTCCTGGCCCTCGACCTCCGCCGCCGATCGGCTGCGCAGGTCGAGCTCCGCGCCGATGCGGCCGGCCAGCTCGGCGCACCGGTCCACGAGGTCGGCCGCCTCGTCCGGGTCGACCGCGCCCGACCGCAACTTGTCCGCCACCGACTCGAGCTCCTCCGCCAGCGCGGTCAGCTCCTCGCTCACGGCGATGCCACCTCCTCACGGTGAACAGCTCCCAGAATCCCGTTGACGAAGCCCGGCGCGTCGGCCGAGCAAAGCTCCTTGGCCGCCTCGACGGCCTCGTCGATCGCCACCTCGGCCGGGACGTCCGGCCGGTGCAGCAGCTCGTACAGCGCGACCCGCATGATGTTGCGCTCCAGCGGCGCGATCCGCTCGAGCGACCAGCCGACGGCGTGCCGCGCGATCAGTCCGTCCAGCTCCTCGCGATCCTCGTCCACACCGCCGACGAGCTCACGCGTGAAATCTGTCGCTGGGCGCTCGACCAGGTCCTCGGGCGGCCGTCCGGTGACGTCGGACTGGTACAGCGCGACGACAGCGGCCCGGCGCTGGTCGGAGCGGCGAGCCACGGCGGCTACGCGCGCGAGACGTACTCGCCCGAGCGGGTGTCCACCCGGATCCGGTCGCCCACGTCGACGAACAGCGGCACCCGAACCGTGGCGCCCGACTCCAGCGTGGCCGGCTTGTCGCCGCCGCCCGAGGCGGTGTCGCCCTTCACGCCGGGCTGTGTCTCGGCCACGGTCAGCTCGACCGCGCTGGCCACCTGCACGTCGCTCGGCGCCTCGTCCACGTACAGGATGTCGACCTCCTCGTTGGGGACGATCCACTTGAGTGCGTCGCTGACGTCCTTCTCGGGCAGCGTCATCTGGTCATAGCTCTGGACGTCCATGAAGTGCGCGTCGGTCCCGTCGGAATACAGGAACTGCATCTTGCGCGTCTCCGTGCGAACGGGCCGGAACTTCTCCCCGGCGCGGAACGTCCGGTCGATCACGGCGCCGTCCTCGGCGCGCTTGAGCTTGGTGCGCACGAACGCGCCGCCCTTGCCGGGCTTGACGTGCTGGAACTCGACGATCTTGAAGACGGTGCCGTCGACCTCGACATGCATGCCGTTCTTGAACTGGTTGGTCGATACCACGGCGAGGAAGGGTAGTCGCGCGCGGGCTCGGCCGACTACGGGGGCGGCCGGATGAGGGGCGGCGCGCCGGCGGCGCGGACGCGCCCCAGCGTCTGGCGCGGCCGCGCGACCGCCTGCTCCCAGGTCACGCGCAGCACCCGTTCCCCGTGGGCCTCGAGGAGCGCCTGGCGCTCGACGTCGTCCTCGCGCGTGAGCTTGTGGTCGTGCCAGGCGGCGCCGTCGGCCTCAACGACGAGTCTGCACTCCGGCCAGCGGAAGTCCGGGACCACCACGCGGCCATCGAGGATGAGCGGCACGTTCACGTCCGGGTGCTCCAGGCCGCCGTTGAGCATGAGGTCCAGCACCGCGTCCTCGAGCTCGCTCCGGGTCGGGGCCGGCCCGGTGGCGATGATGCGCGCGAGGCGCGAGCTTCCGCGCCGCCTCCCCAGGCGGCGGATGAACGCGGCGAGCTCGGCGAGGTCCACGAGCCGTCTCGCCTGGGCCTCGCGGACGGCGCGTCGGAGGCGGCGGTGGTCCAGCGTCGAGGCCAGGTCGATCAGCGTGCGTGCCGGCGAGGTGACCGGGATGCCGCGATGGAGCCGCACCTCTTCTTCAGCCAGCGCCCCCGTCCGGTGCACGCGCAGTGCCTTGTGCGCGCCCGCGGCCTTGCCGACGACGGTCACCTCGGGGGCGCGCCCGTCCCACTTGACGAGCCCGAAGAGCGCCGCCGCCGAGTAGTGACTGAGCACGCCGCCGGTACCGCACGCCTTTACGGCGGCCATGAAGCAGCCCTCCAGGGCGAGGTTGCCGTGGCCGACGGCGTACACGCCGCGGTAGCGCGGGTGTGGCCGTTGCGGACGCGGGTGGCGATGGCGTTCTTCGTGAGCCCACATTCGCGGAGCTCGTCGACCGAGACGACGCTCCACTGGCGCGCGGCCCGACGGGAAACCAGCTGATCGGGTCGAGTGTCGACTTGGTCCCCGCTACGGGGACTAACTCGACACTCGACTTCGTTGGCGGGCCGCGGCGCGGTCATTTGCTGCCCAGGCTGCCGCGGCGCGTGTGACGGGACAAGGCGCGGCTGTCACGTCTTTGGCACGGGCTCGCGACGCGGGCGCCGCGGCCCGCGGGCGCGGTGGGCGTCCCGCTGCCGCAGCGGGCGGCCGCCGGTGCCGCAGTGGGCGGCCCGCGGGCGAGCGGCTACCCCGCCCGCTCCACCCCCTCCGGCAGCCGTCCCTCCTCCGCCAGCTTCTCCAGGTGCGCCTCCAGCGTCAGCGCCGCCGCGAATCGCAGCGACGCCGGCGCGTCCGGCCACGCCGCGTCCAGCAGCTCGTCCTGCGAGCGGGCGCCGGCTTCAAGCGCCTCCACCAGCATCCGCTCTCGCGCGCGCCGGTGCTCGATGTACTCGTCGAGCTTCGCCTGCGGGTCCCAGACGAACGGGCCGTGGCCGGGGCAGATGACCTCCAGCCCGGCCAGAGCTCGCAGCCGCTCCAAAGAGTCCATGTACGCGGACAGCGATCCCTCCCCCGGCGAGATGAACACGCTGCCCGAGCCCAGCACCGTGTCGCCGGTGAAGCACGCGCCGCCGAACAGCAGGCAGACGCTGTCCGCCGAGTGGCCCGGCGTCGCAACCGCCCGGAAGGGCCCCACCTCCTCCCCTTCCCGCGGGCGCACGACCGGCACGCCGAGCGCGCCCGCGCCCTCGGCGTGATCCACGTGGTCGTGGGTCAGTACCACCCCCTCGACACCCCTCGGGGCGGCCGCCCGCACCGCCGAAAGGTGTCCCGGGTCGACGGGACCCGGGTCCACCACCCACCGATCGACGACGTAGGTGTTGGTGCCGTCGAGCGTCAGCGGTGACGGGTTCGGCGCCCGCACGCGGGTGACCCCTTCCGGGGCGTGATCGTTCACCGCCACGCCGGGTGTTGTACCGGTTGTAGGCTTAGCCGACCGACCGGATGACGCGGGGACTCGCAAGTAACCGCAGGGAGCGGCTCGCGGTCGCTTTGGGGGTGGGCATCGCGAGCGTGATCGCTGCGCTCGATCTTGCCCTGACGGGCGCGGCGCTGATCGGCGTGCTCGTGCTGGCCCCGCTCGTCGCCGCGATGGGCGCGACCGTCCGCGGCACCATCGTCGTATACGCATACACCGTCGCGGTCGGTCTGGCGCTGGGCTTCCCGGATCACTTCTTCGGCAGCTGGGACCACCTCCTGCGCCTGACGAGCCCCGTCCTGGGCGGCGCCGTGGCGATCTGGATCGCGAACCTGCGGATGTCGCGCGAGACGTACGCGGCCGCGGTCGGCATCCAGTACGAGTGCGCGCGGATCCTCTCCGAGGCGGAGACGCTGGAGCTCGCCGCGCCCCGGCTCGTCCAGGCGGTCGCGGAGCCGCTCGGCTGGTCGGTCGGCAACTTTTGGGAGGTCGACGGCGACTCGCTCCGCTGCATCGGCGGCTGGCAGGCCTCGACCGACACCGACGAGTTCCAGCGGGTCACGCGCGAGATGCGGTTCGGGCGCGGGGTCGGCACGCCGGGACGTTCGTGGGAGCGCTCGCAGCCGATCTGGATCCGGGACGTCCAGCGCGAGGAGAACATTCGCCGCGTCCTCGTGGCCACACGCTCCGGACTCCATGCCGCGGTGGCCTTCCCGATTCCGAGCGGGGACGGGTTCGCGGGCGTGATCGAGGTCTTCTCGCGCGAGGTACACGACTCCGACCCGAAGCTGCTCCAGATGATGGGCGCGATCGGCATCCAGGTCGGCGACTTCGTCTCGGCCCAGCGCGGCAAGGAGGCCATGCGCCGGAACGAGGCGCTCAAGTCCGCCATCCTCGCCTCCACGCTCGACTCCGTGATCACGATCGACCACGAGGGCCGCGTCATGGAGTTCAACGAGGCCGCCGAGCGCGCGTTCGGCCGCACCGCCGACGAGGTCCGCGGCAAGGAGCTCGCCGAGCTGGTCATACCCGAGCGCCTGCGCGACCGCCACCGCCAGGCGCTGCGGCGGCTCGTCGAGACGGGTGAGTCGACGATCCTCGGCCGGCGCGTCGAGATGACCGCCATGCGCGCGGACGGCACCGAGTTCCCCGTGGAGGTCGCGGTCGACCGGATCGCGGGCTCCTCGCCGCCGGCGTTCACGGGGCTGGTCCACGACATCACCGATCGCCGGCGGGGCGAGGAGGAGCGCGAGGAGCTGCTGCGGCTCGAGCAGCTCGCGCGCATGGACGCGACGCACGCGCGCGACCAGCTCGAGGCGATCCTCCGCGGCGTGGCTGACGCCGTCACGGCCCAGGCTCCCGACGGCAAGCTTCTCTTCGCCAACGAGGCGGCGGCGAGGACGCTCGGCTACGACAGCCCGCGCGAGCTGCTCGCGGCGCCCATCGAAGAACTCATGGCCGGGTACGACATGTACGACGAGGAGGGCCGGCCGTTCCCGCTGGCCCAGCTCCCCGGCCGGCGCGCGCTGCTCGGGGAGGACGGCGCCCAGGCGACGCTCCGCGCCCGCAACCGCCTCACCGGCGAGGTGCGGTGGTCGCTCGTCAAGGGGACGCCGATACGCAACGCGCTCGGCGAGGTGGCGATGGCGATCAACGTCATCGAGGACGTGACCGAGCACAAGCGGACCGAGCTCGAGCAGCGGCTCCTCGCGGACAGCAGCCGCCTGCTCGCTGCGTCGCTCGACCCGGACGAGACGCTGCGGCGCGTCGCGACGCTCGCGGTCCCGGAGATCGCGGACTGGTGCATGGTGGACGTGCTGACGGAGGACGGCGGGATCGACCGCGTGGCGCTCGCCCACCGCGACGGCGACATGCTCGAGAAGGGCCGCCGCCTCCAGGAGAAGTACCCGCCGGACCCGGCCTCTCCGCACGGCGTGCCGGCGCTGCTGCGAACGGGCCAGTCGCGGCTCTACGCGGAGGTCACGGAGGAGGACCTGAGGCAGGGCGCCCAGGACGCGGAGCACCTGGGGCTGCTGCAGGAGTTCGGCTTCCGCTCGGCCATGTCAGTTCCGATGACCGCTCGCGGACGAATCATCGGTGCGGTCACCTTCGTCACCACCCGCTCGGGCCGGCGGTTCGACGAGCGCGACCTGGCGCTGGCCGAGGAGCTCGCGCGGCGGTGCGCGACCGCGGTGGACAACGCGCGTCTCTACGCCGAGCGCGCCCACATCGCCAAGACGCTCCAGGACAGCCTGCTGCCGGTCGAGCTGCCGGAGATCCCGGGCCTCGAGACCGCAGCCAGGTTCCGGCCCACCGGCCAGGGCGGCGAGGTCGGCGGCGACTTCTACGACCTGTTCGAGACCCGTCCGCGCGGCTGGACCGTCGTCGTCGGCGACGTGTGCGGCAAGGGCCCCGACGCCGCGGCGATCACGGCGCTGGCGCGCTACACGCTGCGGGCGGCGGCCATGAACGAACGGCTCCCGAGCCGCAGCCTGCGGATGCTGAACGAGGCGCTCCTGCGCCAGCGCGACGACCGCCGCTTCTGCACCGTCGCGTACGCGTACCTGGAGCCGAACGGCGTCTCGACTCGGGTCGGGTTCGCGAGCGGCGGCCACCCGCTGCCGTTCCTGCTCCGAGCCGACGGCAGCGTCGAGCGCCTCGGCAGCACCGGCACGCTGCTCGGGGTGGTGCCGGATCCGCGGCTCGAGGACCGCTCGGTCACGCTCGCGCCGGGCGACGCCCTCGTCTTCTACACGGACGGCGTGACCGACGTCCGCGGCGGCGCGCTCAGCGAGGAGAAGCTCGCGGAGCTCCTGGCCTCGTGCGCCGGCCAGACGGCGGACGCGGTGGCCGCGCGGGTGGAGGAGGAAGCGGTGCTCGCGCAGGGCGGCACTCCGCACGACGACATCGCGATCGTCGTGGTCCGGGTGGTGGCATGAAGATCTCCGCCACGGGTATCTGGAGACCTCTTTTGGCGCGGAGCGTCCCTTCTTCCCATGTTGTGGGGTTTGGAATGTTGGGTCACCGGCCAACAATGGGTACAACGAGGAGGGGTCGGCGGTTGTCGATCCACACGCGTAATACGGGAGACCGTCAATTACCTTCAGCGCCAGCACCCATGCGCGCGCAGGGGCGCGCAGCGGGAGCGGCACGGGGAGCGACCCTGTGACCGCCACGCCGGACCGCGCCCACGGCGCGGCCGAGGACACGCTGCATCTGAGGCTCACAGGGACGCCGGAGGCGCCGGCGTCCGCCCGGCGCGCCCTGGCGCGGCTCCGCGGCGACCTCGACCCGCCGCTCATGGAGACCATGCGGTTGCTGGTGACGGAGCTCGTCTCCAACAGCGTCAGGCACGCTCGCGCCCGCCACGTGCAGCTCAAGGCCGTGGTGGGCCGCTCCGCCGTCTGGGTCGAGGTCCTCGACGAGGGTCCCGGCTTCGATCCCGACAAGCCGCGCACCCCGGGTAAGGACGCCGGCTGGGGGCTCTTCCTGGTCGAGCGCCTGGCCGACCGCTGGGGCGTCGCCCGCGACGGCGCGTCCACGCGGGTCTGGTTCGAGCTGCGGCGGGGCTAGCCGCTATTCGGGGAACACGGCGAGCGTCGCCGTGAACCCGTGCACGAAGCTGCGGTCGCCCACCGGGCCGATCTCGCCGGCGCAGAAGAAGCCGCCGGTGGGGGCGCCGGAGAGCGCGTCGGCCACGGCCTGGGCGTCGTGGTCGGGGATGCCGAACATGTCCGAGCCGCGGCCGTTGCAGGTGAACAGCAGGGCGCCTGCCGGCGGTGCGGGGAGCCGCTCGAGGCCGCTGCCGAGCGTCTCGACGAGGTCCTCGTGGGCCGACATCGCATCGCGGACCTGCAGCCTCATGGCCTGGCCGACGTGGACTGTCGTGCCGACCGTGAGCGAGCCCGCCTCCTCGTCGACGCCGACGATGCCGCGGATCAGGAAGTCGCCGCGCTCGTAGTCGGGCTTGTTCGGGTCGACGACGACTCCGATCAAGAGGCCGCGGGCCGCCAGCGCCTGTTCCGACGGGTCGAGCTCCATGATCGCCTCCTGCAGCCGCTCGAGCGCCGGCCGCGAGGCGAGCTCGGTGATGACGTTGCCCTCGCCGCCCGTCACGATCATCTCGGGGCCGACCGGACGAGCGCCCTGCGAGACGAACGCGAGCGCGCGCGAGCCTCGCAGCACGATCCCGACCGCGCCTCCCTCGAGCGCCTCGTCTCCCAGCAGGAGCCCGGCGCCCGGTCCGGCGCTCGCGAGCCCCCCGATGACGGGCACGCCGCGCCAGGCGTCGTTCACGTGCGACAGGAGCGGCTCCACCGGGAACGTGTAGGGGTCGACGAGGAGCAGCACGGCGTCGGCGCCGTCGAGCTCGGGGACGCCCGAGAGCGCCAGTCTGTCCCCGACCATCGCCGCCTCCAGGGCGAACGGCTCGATCTCGGCGCCCGGGAAGGAGGCGCCCCACACGGTCACGCCGCCCTGCTCGACCTCGCGCCCCGCGCCGAGCACGCCCTGCGCCCCGCATCCAACGAGCGCGCCGGGGTTCAGCCGCCCTTGCACGGCGCCGACGCCCTCCGACGCGTGGCGGGCGTTCGGCACCCCGCCGAAAACCACCGCCAGGTCGCACGGCGCGCCGCCCAGGCCGAGTGCGGCCCGGGAGGCGGCCTCGGCGTAGGAGTCGATCCCGGCGTCGTCGGCGGCAATGCCGACTGCCACCCGCACGCTCATCCCAGCCTCAGCTGCCCCTGCGGCTCGGGCGCCGGCCCGGCCGGCTCCTGGCCGAGCAGCGCGCGGAAGCGCTGCGCCGCGGTCGGGGCGTCATCGCCCCGGTTGTTGTTGAAGAGCACGTGTACCTCGCCGGCCTGCTCGGCCAGCCCGTGCACGCGGCCGGCGATCTCCTCGAGCTCGTCGTCCTCGTAGCGCCACGCGAATCGCTCGGCCACGGTCTTGCCGGTGAGGTAGCCGTGCGCGTTGCGCCCGTGGAGGCGCAGGTAGGCGGTGTCGTCGCGGGTGACGGCGTCGATCGGGGGCATGATCGTGAACTCGTCCGAGGGCGGGGCGTCCACGCAAACGAACGCGACGCCGCGCTCGGAGAACCACGCGAGCGTCTCCTCGACGCGCTTGTCCCGCACCCAGCCGCGATGGCGGAGCTCGATCGCGACCCGGTGGGGCGAGAGCGCCTCGACAAGGCCGTTCAGCTCGTTGAGATCGTGGCGCCGCGGGGCGAAGGCGGGCGTGAGCTGCACGAGGAAGGCGCCGAGCTTGCCGGCCTCCTCCAGCGGCGCGACCTCGTCGACGAGGCGCCGGGCCAGGGCCGTCTCGAGATCGGGCGTCAGCCGTACGCGGCCGCGCTCGTTCACCTCCACGCCGTCGCGCATGTCCGGCGGCAGCGAGTCGAGCGTGGCGGCGTGGCGCGACAGCGCGCGGTGGACCTTGACGTCGAACACGAACCGGTCGGGGGTGGCGCTCGCCCAGCCGCGGACGGTGGGGCGCTCCGGGATCGCGTAGAAGCTCGAGTTCAGCTCCACGGCCTCGAAGTGCTCGGCGTACCAGGGTAGGCGGTCCCTCGCGGGCATGCCCTGCGGGTACCACTCCTTGATGAAGCCCGGGTCCGCCCAGCTCGAGGTGCCGACGAGGATCCGTCCCGACATTGGGTTCACCGTAGCGCGCGGGGCTCAAGGCGGAGCGCCGGAGCCTCTCACCTCCCCCGCCTCCCGAAGCTGTGCGGCGTCGGCGCCACCGCGCGCAGGTCCGCCGTGTCTCCTTTCTCCTCGCCGGGGAAGCGGCCGCGCTCGTCGTTCGACCAGATTCGCCGCGGCTCGATGTGCCGCACCTCCGCGCGCGGCATGTCGGGGCGCTCCAAGCGCTCGACGCGGTCCACGACCACATTGGTGGTGCCGTCGCGGCGCTCCAGGCGACCCTCCGCCCCGATGAGCGGCTCGGCGCGGACCGCAAGCCGGCAACGGTCGTGCACCGTGACGGGGACGATCAGGTTGATCGTTCCGAACTCGTCCTCCAGCAGCATGAAGGTGATGCCGTTGGCGGTTGCGGGGCGCTGGCGCGCGACGACGAGCCCCGCCACTCGGACGCGCCGACCGTGTTGCGCCCGCTCGAGGTCGCGGCTCGAGGCCAGATCGCCGTCGAGCCCGGGCCGCATCAGCTCCATCGGATGCTCGCGCAGCGTCACGCCGGTGGACCCGTAGTCGGCGAGCATCCGCTCCCACGCCGTGAGCGCGCGCAGCTCGGGTCCCTCGTGCGGCTCGAGCGGGAGCGCGAGCTGGGTGCCGAAGCCTTTGCCGCGACCCGAGGGGCCCACCGGCGAGCCGGGCACCGCAACGCCGAGCAGCCACAGCGCCCGCCTCCGCGCCGACGCGGAGTAGTCCCACGGCGGGGCGCCGGCGGAGCCGGTCTCGACGAGCTCGGGCCGAGCGGCGATCGCGGCGGGGGCGGCGGCGAGCGAGCCGGGGCGGATGGTCGGCGGCGCGGCGGCTGGTCCAGTCCGCGCGGGAGTGAGTGGGCGCGGCTGCGCTCTGCTGTCGGGGGAGACCAGCTGGTCACACGCGCCGGCCCACGCAAGCCGCGCGAGCGTCTCCGCCGAAGCGCCGGACCGGCCTGCCATGTCCCCGACCGATCGGTACGGACCGGCCCGGTCTCGCTCCTCGACAAGCGCACGGATCTCCTCGATGCGGACGCCGTTCACGTATCCGAGGCCCATACGAACGGCAAGCGCGGCTCCGGCGCGCTCGACCAAGCACTCCGCTCGGCTTTCCTGCACCGACGGCGGCAACACCTCGAGGCCGCGCCGCTGCGATTCGTGCACCAGCGAGTCCGGCGGGTAGAAGCCCATCGGCTGCTCGTTCAGGAGGGAGCACAGGAACTCCGGTCCGTAGTGCACTCGCAGCCACGTCGACTGGTACGCGAGCAGCCCGAACGCCGCGGAGTGCGCCTTCGGGAACCCGAAGCCGGAGAAGCCGACGATCTGCGCCCACACTCTCTCCGCCACCTCGCGGGAGGCGCCGTTCCGCCCGGCTCCGGCGATGAACTTCTCCTCGTACGCGCGAATCGCCGCCTCGGAGCGCTTGCGGCTCATCGCCCGGCGCAGGCCCTCCGCCTCGCCCGCGCTGAACCCGGCGAACGCCATCGACACCTCGAGCACCTGGTCCTGGAAGACGATCGCCCCGAGCGTGTCTCGCAGCACCGGCTCTAGCGCGGGGTGGTCGTACGGGACCTCGTACGAGGGGTCCTCCCGCAGTCGCTTGCGCCGCTCGATGTACGGGTGCACCGCCCCGCCTAGGATCGGCCCCGGACGCACGAGCGCCACCTGCACGGTCAGGTCGTCGAGCGACTCGGGGCGCGTGCGCTTCAGCATCTGCATCTGCGCCCGCGACTCGATCTGGAACACGCCCATCGTCTCCGCCTCCTGGATCTGGGCGTACACCTCCTGGTCGTCGTACGGGATGCGCGAGAGGTCGATCGACTCACGGCGCACGCGGGCGATCTCGTCGACGCAGCGCTCGACCGCGGACAGCATCCCCAGGCCGAGGAGGTCGATCTTGAGGAAGCCGGCGTCGGCGCAGGAGTCCTTGTCCCACTGCACCATCTGGCGCCCCTCCATCGACGCCGGCTGCACCGGGCAGAGGTCGATCAGCGGCTGGGTGGAGATCACCATCCCGCCGGGGTGCTGGGTCGCGTGCCGCGGCAGCCCCCAGGCGTCGCGCGCGAGCTTCACGAGCGCCTCCCAGCGGGGGTTGGCGGCGCGCGGCACGTCGTCGGAGATGTCGTTGCGGTCCTTCCAGGGGTCCACCGCGCGAGCGAGGCGCTCGATCTCCCCCGGCGGCAGCCCAAGCGCCTTGGCGAAGTCCCGCACCGCTGAGCGCACCTGGAAGGTGGCGAAGGCCGAGACGAGCGCGCAGCGGTCGCGTCCGTAGCGGTCGTGCACGCGCGGGATGAGGACGTCGCGGATGTCGCGCGGGAAGTCGAGGTCGATGTCCGGCAGCGCGGTCAGCCGTTCGTTCAGGAAGCGGCCGAGGAGGAGCTCCTTCTCGATCGGGTCGACGTGCGAGAGGCCGGTGAGGTAGCAGACGATCGACGACACGCTCGACCCGCGCCCCCGTCCCGGCGGCAGCATCCGCCGCGCCGACTCCGGGCCGCGCACCTCGGCGGCCACCTCGCGCGCCAGCTCGAGCATGTCGCGGTGGAGGAGGAAGAAGCCGGACAGCCGGAGGTGCCGGATGACGCGCAGCTCCTCCTCGAGCCGCGACTCCGCCTCGGCGCGCGTGCGCCTGCCCTCGTAGCGCTCGTCGAGCCGGGCGCGGCACAGCTCGGCCAGCCGCCCGTCGGCGCTCGGGTCCTCCGAGCCCGGGTAGCGATAGCCGAGGTCCTCGGTGAGGTCGAAGCGCAGCCGGTCGGCGAGCCGCACGCTCTCCACCACCGCGGCGGGGTGGTCGCGGAAGCGCTCGGCCATCCGCTCGGGTGGGGCAAGCACGTGCGAGGAGTTGCCGCGGCGCCCCGGTTCGGTCTCGTCTAGGGTCGCGCCGAGCCGGACCGCCACCATCGCGTCCTGCAGCGGCACGCGCGCGCGGTCGTGCGCGTGCACGTTGCCGGTGGCGACGCACGGCACCCCGATCCGCTCCGCCAGCTCGGCGAGCAGCCGGTTGCGCCGGCGGTCGCCCTGCCAGTAGGGACGCTGCAGCTCTATCCGCAGGCGCTCCGGCCCGAACGCCTGCAGCAGACGGCGCGCCGCTGCCATCGCCCCGGGGTGGTCGTCCGCCGCGATCCGCCGCGCCACCGGTCCGTCGCGCGCGCACCCGGACAGGCAGACGAGACCCTCGGACATACGCTCGAGCTCGTCGAGCGAGACGTACGGCTCGGTGTCGAGCGGGTCCTGCCCCGGCCGCAGGCCCATCTCGACCAGCGCGCTCGGCTCGCTCCACCCCTCGCGCGCCCAGCGGCGGGTGCGCCAGTGCGCGCTCGTGATCAGGCGGCAGAGATTGGTGTAGCCCGTGCGCGACTCGCACAGGAGCGTCACGTGGCTGCCGTCGTCCAGCGTGAGCTCGGCGCCGGTGATCGGCCTCACCCCGAGCGGCTTCAGCGCCCGCGCCATCTCCATCGCGCCGTGCAGGCCGTCGTGGTCCGTGAGCGCCAGCGCCGCGTGGCCCTGCTCGGCGGCCGCGCCCGCCAGCTCGACCGGATGCGACGCCCCGTCGAGGAACGAGAACGCCGAGTGGCAGTGGAGCTCAACGTATTTCATGGCACGAACACATGTTCGCATAAGTGTCGGATGGGTCAACGGCGCTACCAGCGGGGGCAGACGTGCGCGTGGCTTCGCTGTGGGCCGGTCGTTTGGTTGCTTCGCTGGACGTGTCGGCACTCGCAGCGACCGGCTGCTGCTTGTGCCTCGATGCGGGAGCGAAGACCCGGTCGTGGTCGGTCTATGTGGGGGTGGCCAGGCGCGGGAAGATCTGCGCGCCGATGCTGCGCAGGCCCGCGATGATCTGTTCCGTCGATGGGTGCGCGTTGGGGTCGGTCAGCTCGGCCGGGACCGTCAGCCCGGCCTGTTGTGCGTGCTCCAGCATTCCGGCGCCGGCGGTCTTGCCGAGGATGCTGAACGCCTTTCCCATCTGGACCATGTCCATGTGGAACTGCGGCACGGGCAGCGCCTCGACGTCGGGCCAGCCGGCGGGGTCGCGGGGGCTGTCGCGGGAGAGCAGGTGGTCGAACGGGGCGGCGGTGGCGTCGCGGGCGGTGAAGGCGTCGCCGAGGCCCCAGACCTTGCGCAGCGTGGCGATCATGGATGTGTGTCGGTGCTCGTCGTTGATGACGATGCCCTCGTCGACCCAGGGGGAGACGATGATGGCCGGGACGCGGTAGCCGGAGCGGTCGAAGGTGAAGTCGAGTTGGCCGGCTGGTGCGCTCGGGTCCGGTGGGGGCACGGGTCCTGGGGGGACGTGGTCGTAGGTGCCGCCGGGCTCGTCCCAGCCGATGAAGAACAGGGTGTTGTAGGCGTTCGAGCCCTGCGGCGAGGCGGCCGACCTGATCGTGCTGTAGAGGCTGGCCAGGAACGCCTCGCCGCCGCGGATCGCTGACGGGGGGTCCATCGGGATGTTCATGTCGCCTGGGATGAGCGAGCGGCCGAAGGCTGGGTGGTAGTCGCTGTGCCCCGTGAGCATGTTGGGCTCAATCAGGCTGAAGTCCGGCAGCGTCCCCTGGGCCGCGTCCCGCTCGAACTCCTGGTAGGGCACAAAATGCGTCGCCAGCCGGTCCTTCAACCGCGGCATGTGGATCAGGCCCGCGAACGACAGCCACATCGGTTGGTCGACGTACACCCTCCACGTGCGCCCGTGCGCCTCGAGGCGCTCGAACAGGGTCTCCGCCGTGTTGTGGTGAGTCCAGTTCGAGACCGGGCTGTTGACGACGAATCCGGACGAGGTCGCGGCGGTCCAGAACGACCGGTTCATGAACGTCTGCGATGGCACCTCGCAAAACCAGTGGTCAAAGACCCCGAAACCCTTGGCGATCCCGCTCAGCACCGGCACCTGCTCCGGCGTGTAGCCGGTCATG
>DASXAA010000154.1:0-3432 GCA_036407035.1 Thermoleophilaceae bacterium
GCCTGAAACCGCGCCCACCGCGTGGTAGAACCGCCACGTGACCGAGATCCCGGTGGGCACCGAGATCGGCGGGTACCGCGTCGTCGGGCTGATCGGCCACGGCGGGATCGGCACCGTGTACCTGGCGGACGAGACCGCGACGGGCGCCCGCGCGGCGCTCAAGGTGCTGCTTCCCGAGCTCGCCACGCAGGACGCGTTTCGCAGGCGGTTCCTGCGCGAGTCGCGCTACGCGAGGTCGGTCGACCATCCGGGCGTCGTGCGCGTCCGGGACGCCGGTGAGGCCGACGGGCTGCTCTACATCGCCATGGACTACGTGGCGGGCCGCGACCTGCACACGCTCCTGTCGCTCGAGGGCCCGGTGGGGGCCGAGCGGGCGCTGCGCATCCTCACGCAGGTCGCCCTCGCGCTCGACGCGGTCCACTCGGCCGGGATCATCCACCGCGACGTCAAGCCGGCGAACGTGATCGTCACCGGCTCCGATGAGGCGGAGTACGGCGTCCTGACCGACTTCGGCCTCGGAAAGAGCCCGAGCCAGGACAGCAGGGCGCTCACCGGCCCGCGCGAGTTCGTCGGGACCTACTACTACACCGCGCCGGAGCAGATCCTCGGCCTGGACCCGGACAGTCGGGCGGACGTCTACTCGCTCGGCTGCGTCCTCTACCAGTGCCTCGCGGGCGAGCCGCCCTTCCCCCACGAGCTCGCCACCGACGTGCTCCAGGCGCACATCGACGAGCCTCCGCCGCCGGTCACCTCGCAGGCCCCCGGCCTGCCGCGGACGCTCGACGCCGTGCTGGCCACAGCGCTGGCGAAGCAGCCCGCGTCGCGGTTCGCCAGCTGCGCAGAGCTGGTCGCGGCCGCCCGGGAGGCGGTGAGCCCCGCGCCGGTGGCGGTGGAGGAGGCGCGCGGGGAGCCGGCGGCCGCGGGGCCGGCCCCGCCGGCGCCCGCCCGCGCGGAGGATGCTCCGCCGGTGGCGGCAGAGGCGGCCCGCGCGGAGCCGGCCCGCGCCGAGGACGCCCCGCCGGCGGCGCCCGCGGGCTCCCGCGCGCCCGCGCTGCACCTGGAGATCGACCTCGCGAGCCCCGCCGCTGAAATCGGCCACGGCGACGCCGCCGCACGGCTCGTCCTCGAGGACGGCGCCTGGCGCCTCGTCCGCCGCGCCTAACTCGCCGTCAGGTCCCGCCGCTCGAACAGCCGCACCGCGGCCGCCGATGCCACCAGCGCGATCGCCACCATGATCACCGCGGCGGTCACCCGCATCGGCTCGGCGGGCACCAGCCCGACGTGGTGGAACGGTGACAGGTCGAGCAGCCACCTCGGCGCGTCGGCGATCGACCCGAACGTCTCCCACACGTACGCCACGCTGACCAGCCCGTAGGCGATCCCGGCCGTCGCGTGGGGGACCGCGGCGAACGCGAGCGCCGCGAGGCCCAGGAAGAGCAGCGCCGTCGGCAGGCAGTTCAGCCCCGCCTCGAGCATGCGCGCCAGCGAGACGTCCACCCCCTGCGACGCCGCCCCGGCCCACATCAGGAGCGCCCCGGTGAAAGCGATCAGCGCGCCGCCGCCGACGGCCAGCAGCAGCCGTCCCAAGAGCCAGCCGCGGCGGCCGACGGGCAGCGCGAAGAGCGTCTCCAGCCGCTGGTCCGCCTCCTCGCGCCGGGTGGCGGTCATCTGCATGCAGGCGAACAGGCTGAGCGCGAGCACGAAGAACAGGAACGCGAAGCCGAGGTAGCCGGTGGGCGTCGCGATCGACCCGCCGCCCAGCTTCGCGACCTGGTCGCGCACGCTCTCGGAGATACCTGCCGACGCCACGCTGTCGGCGACCACCCCCATGATCAGCCCGGACACCCCCACGCCGATCATCCAGGCGAGCAGCCCGCCCCACTCGCTGCGCGCGGCCAGCGCGAGCGGCGACGACAGCAGGCGAAGCCGCGGCGGCGAGGTGTCGTGGGCGGGCAGGAGCCCGGAACCGATGTCGCGCGTCCGCATGACCCTCTCGGAGACGAACAGCAGCAGCGCGGTTGCGAGCACCGGCAATACGAGCACCCACGGCTGCCACCCGGTGAACGGCCGCAGCTCCTCGGCCCAGCCGAGCGGCGTGACCCAGCGCAGCCACCCGACGTCCGAGGTGTCGGCGACCACGCGCAGCAGGAACGCCACGACGAGCACCGCGACCGAGATCCCGATCGCGAGCCGGCGGGAGGGCGCCAGCTGGCTCGCCACCGCCCCCACTCCGGCGAACACCGGCAGCGGGAGCGTCAGCGCCAGGGCGAGCCCGGCGGACCCGCCGCCGGGAAGCCCGCCGGCCACCAGCGCCAGGAACAGCGCCAGCCACAGCACGAGCGCCCCGCCCGCGACCGCCGCCATCGCGGCCACGAACGCGCTCCGCCTGCCGATCACGCCCGAGAGGACGAGCTCGGCCCGGCCCGTCTCCTCCTCGGCGCGCAGCGCCCGCACCGCGCCGAGCAGGCCGAAGACCGCGGCGAAGATCGCGACCGTGCCCAGCCGCCACTCGACGTACCCCCCGGTGGTGAGCAGGTCGTGCGGCTTGCCGTACAGCATGCGGACCGCCTCGTTCGCCCCGAACGAGTCCGCCAGCCGCAGGCGGTCGGCGTGGGTCGGGTAGGCGCTCTCGTAGGCCCGCGGCTGGGCGAACGCGGCGAAGAAGAAGAGCAGCGCGAACGCGATCGTGCGGGTGCGCGCGTCGGCGAAGGCGCGCCGGGCGAGCGCCCTAGTCGCCGCCATGGCCGTCGGAGCTGTCGTAGTGGTGCAGGAAGATCTCCTCGAGCGACGGCTCGCGGCTCGTGAGCGACACCACCGGGTGGTTCGCCAGCGCCGCGATCAGAGGGCCGATCGCTCCGGTGACCTCCGCGCGCACCGCGTTGCGGCCGGCCGAGAGGACGTGCACGCCGGGCAGCGAGCCGAGGTCGGGCGCCGAGTCCTCGAACGTCACCTCCACGGTCTGGGCACTCAGGTGGCGCAGCTCGGCCAGCGTGCCCTGCTCGACGAGGCGCCCCTCGCGCAGGATCCCGACGCGGTCGCACACCGCCTCCACCTCGCTCAGGATGTGAGAAGACAGGAAGATCGTCTGGCCGCGCTCCTTCGCCTCGTGCACCGTCTCGCGGAACGCCATCTCCATCAGCGGGTCGAGGCCGCTGGTCGGCTCGTCCAAGATGAGCAGCTCGGCGCGGGTGGCGAAGGCCGCGATCACCTGGACCTTCTGCCGGTTGCCCTTGGACAGCGCCCGCACCTTCTTCGAGGTGTCGAGGTTGAAGCGGTCCACGAGCCGGTCGCGGTAGGCGGCGTCGGTGCGGCCTCGCACGCGTGCGAGGAACTCGAAGGTCTCGGCGCCGGTGAGCGCCGGCCAGAGGAAGGGCTCGCCCGCCACGTACGCGACCCGCTCGTGGGCCGTCACTGGGTCGGACCACGCGTCGA
>DASXAA010000155.1:0-4259 GCA_036407035.1 Thermoleophilaceae bacterium
GCGAGCTCGCGGAACCGCCCGGCGAGGTCCGGGGCGAGCTCGTCCGCGAGCCGCTCGAGCGCGGCCGGGTCGGAGCTCAGCACCACCTCCACCTCGGCCCCGAACCGCAGCGCGTGCTTGAGCGCGTGGAAGCCCTCGAGAATTACGAGGCCGGGGTCGCGTCGCGCGGCGAGGAGCAGCTCGGTGGACACGGGCCCACGGTATCCCGCGCCCGGGCGCCTACGAGGATCAACCCGCCGCCCGCGCCACGCGGTGACGGGCGCGGAACACGCGCGTGGCGATCGTCCCCTCGCGCACGCCCAGCGCGGCCGCCGCCTCGGCGTAGGTCAGCCCGGCGACGTCCACGGCCACCAGCGGCTCGCGGAAGGGTCGCGGCAGGGCCGCGATCAACTCGAACAGCCGGCGCTGCTCGAGCAACGCCACCGGGTCCGCGCCGGGCGCGCAGTACAGCTCCGCCGCCTCCTCCGGCATGCCTACCGTGCGCGGCCTCGCCGATGCGCTGCGCAACCCGGTCAGGTACGTGTTCCTCAGCGCGCGCAGCAGGTACGGCAGCGCCGTCTCGCGGCGCAGCACGCGCGGTCGCGCCAGCACCCGCGCGAGCGTCTCCTGCACCAGGTCCTCCGCGTCGTGCGGCGACCCGCACAGGCCCCACGCGGCCCGGTAGAGGCGATCGATCAGATGCGGCAGGCGCTCCGGATCCGCCAGCCCTCCTGCGCCGGCGGCCTCCACGCGCCTAGGGCCGCACGTTTCGGTTCGAGCGGAAGAGGTTGCCGGGGTCGTACGTCCGCTTGACCTCGAGCAGCCGCTCGAAGTTCGCGCCGTAGCCGGCCCGGGTCCGCTCCTCGCCCTCGTCGGCGGTCTGGAAGTTGACGTAGTTGCCGCCGGTCCCGAAGGGCCGGAACCGCTCCCACGCGCTCCGGATCCATCCGCGGTACTCCTTCTCGCGCGGCTCGCCCGGGCCCCAGATGCCGATCGCGCCGCAGGCGTAGCGGGCGTCGCGGTTGCCGACCGCGCCGTCGTCCGGATCGCGGTCGGCGATCGCCCCGCCGATGTGCAGCAGGCCGAGCTCGGCCTCCGGGATCGGGCACTCCTCGCCCAGGTCCCTCAGGGTCGCCAGGAACGCGTCGCTGAGCTCGTCGACGTACTCGGTCTTCCAGTAGTAGTGGTTGCCCTTCGGCTCGGTCTCGTCGAGGTAGGACTGGACGGCGGTGTACGGCAGCTCCTCGACGAGATCGAACACCGGATCGCCGAGCTCGCGGATCGGGGCGAGTGCCTGGTCGGCCCGGGCGAGGTCGCCCGTGTAGCAGACCGCCATCGCGCAGATCCGGCGGCCGTGCCAGTCCTTGGGCACGAACGGCGCCTCCGGCGCGCGGACCAGGATCAGCCACACCGCAAGCTCGCGGGGGGCGTCAGCCGTGAGCGCGCGGTACGCCCGCAGGATCTCGGCCGCGCGCTCGAACGGCCAGGCCACGAGCCCGCCGATGACCATGGGGCCCACCTCGTGCAGGCGGAAGGTGAACGAGGTGACGACGCCCAGGTTGGCGCCGGCGCCGCGGATGCCCCAGAAGAGGTCTGCGTTCTCGTCCGCCGCCGCCCGGCGCGCCGCGCCGTCCGCGGTGACGACCTCGACCTCGAGCAGGTTGTCGACCGACCAGCCGAACCGCCGCGTGAGGTACCCGAGCCCGCCGCCGAGTGTCAGGCCCGCGACGCCCACCTCGGAGATGAAGCCGAGCGGGGTGGCGAGCCCGTGCAGCTGCGCCTCGCGGTCAACGTCGCCCAGCAGGCAGCCGCCCTGCACCCTCGCGGTGCGCGCGGCCGGGTCCACGTGCACGCCGCGCAGCCGCGACATGTCGATCGTGAGGCCGCTGTCCGCGAGCGCGGTGCCGCCGATGTTGTGGCCGCCGCAGCGGACCGAGACCGGCAGGTCCCGCTCGCCGGCGAAGCGCACCGCCTCCACCACGTCGGCGGTGCCGGTCGGCTGCACGACGATCGCGGGCGTCTTCTCGATCATGCCGTTCCAGAGGAGCGTCGCCCCCTCGAAGCCGTCGTCGCCCGGTGTGAGCAGCGCGCCCCGCAGCCGTTCGCGCAGCGCCTCGATCGACTCGTCCACCATCGTCGTCATGCAGCCTCCTTTTCGGATTGCTCGGCGAGCGCGTCGCGGAGCGCCTCGATGAACGCCTCCGGCGCGTCTCGTGGCGGGTCGTCGGCGACGCCGTCCACCACGTGGAGCGGCCAGCCGTAGCGGGCGCTCGCCGCCTCGGCGATCCGCGGGCGGATTGCGAGGTCGTGGCGCCCCCAGATCAGGGCGGTCGGGACGGCGATGTTCGCCAGGTCACCCGGCGGGATGACCGGAGTGCCGACCTTCTTCATCAGCGCGCGCAGCGCCGCCTTGCCGACGGGCGAGCGCGCGCCCTCGAGGTTGTAGTCCTCGAACGGCCGCCACAGCTCGCCCATCTGGGCCTGGAGCGCGTCCAGGTCGTGCGAGCAGCGGCGCATGAAGCGCTCGTAGGAGCGCTCGCTCGGCCGGGCGAGGAAGCGCACCATCGCGAGCCCGAAGCTCGGCGCCGGCCGGAACGGCGCGAGGCCGAGGCTGTCCACCAGCACGAGGCGGTCGAGCCGGGCGCCGCGGCGGCACGCGTAGCGCGCCGCGATCGCACCGCCGAGCACGTGCCCGACCAGCACCGGAGGCTCGGGGCAGGTGCGAGCGATCAGCTCGTCGAGCCAATCGAGCACGCGCTCGGCGTCCAGCTCGCCGTCGGGCACGCCGGACTCGCCGTGCCCGGGGAGGTCGGGCGCGACGACGCGATTCGTGGCCACCAGGCCCGGGATGACGTACAGCCACTTGGCGGCGAACTCGCCCGGGCCGTGAAGCAGGACGATCGGCGGGCCGTCGCCTCCCTCGAGGAACGCTGTCGCGATGCCCGCCGCCTCGTGGTGCCTCTCCTCGGCCGGGATCTCCGCCAGCAGCCTGTCTCGAGCGTTCATGCCGCCAGTCTGCGGCGCTGCCGGCCGCGCGGCTTCGGCCGAACCACCCAACTTGTGCGGGCGGCGCCGTGGGTGATTTCACCCACGCGCGCGCGTGTCAGATCAACTCGTGCTCGTAGGCGTACGCGGTGGCCGCCGCGCGCGAGGAGAGCCGCAGCTTGGCGAAGATGTTGCTCACGTGCCGGTCCACGGTGCGCTCGCTCAGCACGAGCCTCGCGGCGATGGCCTTGTTGGTCTCGCCGGCCGCCACGAGCCGCAGCACCTCGAGCTCGCGCGGCGTCAGGCCGTGGCTGTCGCCCGCGGGGGTGAGCGAGTCCAGCCGGGCGAGGTCGGGCTCCGCTCCCAGCTCGGCGAACGCGCCGCGCGCGGCGTCGAGCTCGAGCGACGCGGCGTCCTCGTCGCCGAGCGCGCGGCAGGCGAGCCCCACGAGCACCCTCGCGCGCGCCGCGTCGTAGGGAGCGCCGAGCTCCTGCCACAGCCGGCACGAGCGGCGCAGCGAGGAGACGGCCGCGGCGGCGTCGCCCTCCGCAAGCTCCACCGCCCCGCGCGCGTGGTCCACGAGGGGGTCGAGCATGCCGGGCTCGTAGGCGCCGGCGAGCGCCGCCAGCTCGTCGCTCGCCCTGCGCGCCTCGTGCGTCTCGCCCGCCGCCAGCATGATCTCCACGTAGGCGGGGAGCAGCACGGGCGGCGGGACCTGCTCGCTTGCCTCGCCCGCGACGCGCCGGATCGCCGCCGCCGCCGAGCTCGTCCTCCCCTGCGCCAGGCGCAGCATCGCGAGACCGGGCTGCGGCTCCCAGCCGTGCCGGCTGGCCTCGCGGTACTCGTTCTCGGCCGCGTGGAAGTCGCCGCGCAACCGGTGCAGCTCGCCCTGGCGGTAGTGGGCCTGTCCGGTGGCGGATTGGCTCGCCTCGCGCTCGAAGCGCTCGCGCGCCCGGCGCGCCTCCTCGAGCGCTTCCTCCCACTCCCCGTGCAGCTGCATGATCTCCGCGCGGTGGACCATGCAGCGGCCGGTGAACGACACCAGATCCGGCTGCTCCCGGCACCAGCGCGAGAGGGCGGCGGTCCACTCCCGCGCGCGGCGCAGCGCGTAGGCCTCCTGGCAGCCGTCGATCACGCTGCAATAGAGCAGTCCTGTGACGATCGGCGACAGCTCGCCCGCCATGACCGCGACCATCGCCTCGTCGAGCAGCGCCAGCCCCGGCTCCACGCGCCCGAGCCGCACCAGGAATCGCCCGTGCTGGTGCAGGGAGAGCGCGAGCAGGTCGGGGTCGCCG
>DASXAA010000156.1:0-1602 GCA_036407035.1 Thermoleophilaceae bacterium
CTCGGTGAGGCGCTCGAAGTTGGTGCCGTACGTGGCGTGTATCCGTTGCTCGTCCTCGTCGGCGGTCTGGAAGTTGATGTAGCTTCGGCCGGTCGAGAAGGGCCGGATCCGCTTCCCCGCACGGCGGATCCATTGCCGGAAGCTCTCGGCGTCCGGCTCACCCGCATCCCACATGCCTTTCACGCCGATCACGAAACGGGCGTTCCGGTTCCCGACCGCCCCATCGTCCTCGGCGCGCTCGTTGAGTGCACCGCCCAAGTGAAGGAAACCTATCTCCCCGCCTGGAATCGGGCATGTGCTGAACAGGTCTCGTGCGGTCGAAAGAAGACCGTCACCCAACTCGGCCAGGTACTCGGTCCGCCAGTAGTAGTGGCTGCCCGTGGGTTCCGTGTCGTCGAGAAATGACTGCAGTTGCAGGTATGGCTGCTCGTGAAGAAGATCCACAATAGGATCGCCAAGCGCGCGGATCGGCGCGACCGCCTCCCCGGCGTCGGCGGGGTCGCCGGAGTAACACAACACCATGGAGCAGATCTGCCTGCCGTGCCACTCCTCAGGCATGAACGGCGCCGGCGGGGCCTGGAGCAAGACCAGCCATACCGCGAGCTCGCGTGGCGCCTCGGCGGTGATGGCCCGGTATGCCGCGAGGATCTCGTCGGCTCGCTCGAACGGCCAGGCGATCAGCCCGCCGTAGACGGCCGGGCCGACTTTATGCAGGCGGAAGGTGAAGCGGGTGACAACGCCGAAGTTGCCGCCACCGCCGCGGAGCGCCCAGAACAGCTCCGCGTTGTCTTCGCGGTTCGCGACGCGGATCTGGCCGTCCGCGGTGACGATCTCGGCTTCCTCGAGGTTGTCCGCTGTCCAGCCGAAGCGGCGGGCCAGGTAACCGAGACCTCCGCCGAGCGTTAGCCCCGCCACGCCGACCTGGGAGATGAATCCGAGCACGGTGGCCAGCCCGTGCTGCTGTGTCGCCTGGTCTACGTCCCTGAGCAGGCACCCGGGCTCCACATGCGCCAGCCTGGCCGTTTCATCGACGGCGACGGCGCGCATCCTGGACATGTCGAGCGTCAGGCCGCCGTCGGCGATGGAGGTGCCCGCGATGTTGTGGCCTCCGCTCTTGACGCTCATCAGCAGGCCGTGGTCGCGCGCGAACCGCACGGCGGTAGCGACATCGCGGGCGTCCCCGGGCTGGAGCACGAGCGCGGGTGCCTTGGCTATCATGCCGTTCCACAACAGCACTGCCTTGTCCCAGCCCTGCTCGCCGGCGCGGATCAAGCGGCCCGCGGCCTGCGCTTCGAGGGTGCCGATCTGCTCCGGCGTGACCTCGACGTATCCGCCGTCGCGGCCGGCCAGGCCGATGCCGCTCATCGGGCCGTCTCCTGCGCGGCCGGCGTCTTGAGCGCGGCACGCAGGGCGCGCAGGAAGGCCTCAGGCTGCTCCATCGGCGGGTCGTCGGCGGCGTCTTCGATCACGTGCAGCGGCCAGCCGTACCGGGCGCCCGCTGCCTCGGCGACCCGCAGCGGCGTGGCCATGTCGTGGCGTCCCCAGATCAGCGTGGTGGGCACGGCGATCCGGCTGAGCTCGGCAGGCGGGATCGGCTGCGTG
>DASXAA010000157.1:0-19989 GCA_036407035.1 Thermoleophilaceae bacterium
GCCCGGCCGGCGCGACCGAGGAGGGCGGCGGTATCTGGAACGGTGTCCTGCTGAGCGGTCCGCCGGTGGAGCTGCGGCTCGAGGATTCCGCCGTCACGGGCAACGTGCTGCGGTCCGGGGCGGGCGTCTCGGCCCAGGGCGCCGGCGTGTTCACGACGCTCCAGATCGCGCTCCTGCGAACGGTCGTCGCCGGCAACCGACCGGACCAGTGCTTCGGCTGCGGCACCGCGACGCCGGCGCGCGTGCCGCAGGCGGCAGACGCCTCCCATCAAGCGAATGCAGCAGCGCCTGGGGATTGTGCTGAGGGGGCCGCGACTGTCGAGTGGCATGGAATCGAGCCGTGGGCGGCTTGTGTCATCGGCGCGGAATACGCAGGCGCTTAGGCGCGTCGTCGTGAGGGAGAAGACTGCTCGATAGCCCGATTGGAGGGCAGCGATGGCGACGGTCACCGTCAACGGCACGGTGCTCTACTACGAGGTCCGGGGGACCGGGCCGCCGGTCTTGCTGATCATGGGTGCGACCGGCGACGGCGGCCACTTCGACACGCTGGCCGAGCTGCTCGCCGACGAGTTCACGGTCATCACCTACGACCGGCGCGGGAACGGGCGCAGTCCCGCGCCGGCCGGCTGGGAGACGACCTCGCTGGAGGAACAGGCCGATGACGCGGCGGCGCTGTTGGAGGCGGTCGGGACCGGCCCTGCGGCGATCTTCGGTACGAGCGCCGGCGGGGCCTTCGCGTTGTGTCTGCTGGTCCGCCATCCGGGATGGGTGCGCGGCGCGATCCTGCACGACCCGGGGTTGTACGCCCTGGTCGACGACTTCGACGCGGTACGAGGCCCTTTGCGGGCGCTGGTCCAGGAGGCGCTGGAGGCCGGTGGGCCGCCCGCCGCGGTGGAGCGCTTCTGGTGCTATGTGGCCGGCGACGCGGGCTGGAGCCGGCTCGCGCCGGCGCTTCGTGAACGCCTGCGCGCCACCGCCGGTACGTTGTTCGGGGTCGAACTGGGGACCTACGAGCTGTATCTGCCCGACGATCAGACGTTGGGCTCGATTGCCGCGCCGGTGTGCCTCCTCGTGAGCGAGGACAGCCTTCAATACTTCGCCGGGATCGCTGACCGGTTCGGCAGGCGCCTCGGGGTGGAGGTCGCACCCACGCCGGGCAGTCACGACGCCTATCACGAGTACCCGGACGAGCTCGCGGCGGCCATGCGGCCTTTCCTGCGCCAGGTCAGCGGGGTGAAGATCTAGGTGTAGTTGCGGAGCCCCGGCGAGTGGAGCTAGCCCGACTCGAACCGGATGCGAGCCTGGATGGCGAGCGACGTCGGCGGTTCGCGGTCCGGCCGACTGGATGGAGCTAGCCGGACTCGAACCGGCGACCTCCTGGGTGCGATCCAGGCGCTCTCCCAACTGAGCTATAGCCCCGAGGGCGTTCGCGCGGGGGCCTCCCGCGGAACGCCATCATGGTAGCGGCGCTCGGTCCCTGTGGTTCGATCCTGAACGCCATGGGTAGCCTTGCGGAGCGGTGCATGAGGCATGAGCTTTCGCGCGCGGCTGAGGATGTTCTTCGCGCTCATCGTGATCCTGCCGATGATCGCTGTCGCGCTGGTGCTGTTCGCGCTCACCGGGCGTAGCGAGACCGGCAAGGCCGATGCGGGCGTCGCGAGCGGGCTCAGCACGTCGCTGGGCCTCTATCGCGAGGCGGCTGCGGGCGCTCGGCCCGCGCTGCGGCAGGTCGCTGCCGACGAGCAGCTTCGGTCGGCGATCGCGAGCGGCGACACCGCGGCCGCCGGGCGGCGGCTGCAGGTGCTTGCGGAGAGCCGCGACGACATCGTGGCGATCGAGCTGCGCTCGGGCTCCGGCAGGCTCATAACCCGGACGGGTTCGCCGAACGCCGTGGCGCCGAAGGCCCTCAGGCTCACCGCCCGCGGCGGGGACGACCTGGGCACGCTCAGCGTCTCCGTCACGGATCCGAGCTCCTACACCCGCAGGGCCAAGGCGCTGACCGGGCTCGAGGTGACCGTGTTCCGCCGCGGGCAGCGCCTCGCCTCGACGGCGGGACCGGCGGAGGGGCGCCCCGAGCCGGCCGAGCGGGACGGGCCGCAGGACTTCGAGATCTCCGGGCAGGAGTTTCGCGGCCGCACCCGGCACGTCGTCGACGCCGCCGCGCCCACCACGGAGGTCTCGGTGTTCCAGGAACGCCAGCCGATCACCGACCGGATCGCCGACAACCGTCTCCTGATCGGCGCGATCCTGCTCGGCTTCCTCGTCCTGTCGCTGATCTCGGCGACCCTCGTGAGCCGCGCGCTCCAGGGCCAGATCGCTCAGTTCCTCGGCGCCGCCAAGCGCCTCGGGCGCGGCGACTTCACGCACCCGGTCCCGGTCACCGGCCACGACGAGTTCGCCCAGCTCGGGCGCGAGTTCAACGGCATGTCGAACCAACTCGAGGCGAAGATCGAGGAGGTCGAGCGCAAGCGCGAGGAGCTCGAGGAGACGATCCGCCGGGTGGGCGACGCGCTCGCGACCGGTCTCGAGCGTCAGGGGGTCGTCGAGCTGGCGGTGCGCACCTCCGTCGACGCCTGCGAGGCAGATGCCGGCCGCGCGCTCCCGCTCGACGTCAACGCGTTCGAGCCGATCAGCATCCATGAGCTCGACGCGCCCCTGCGAGCCGCCCTCGAGGCCGCCGAGCGCGCAGCCTTCGTCCCGGGCCCGGAGGTCGGGGCGGAGCTGCTCGAGACGGTCGACCCGGATGCGCCGCCGCCGCGCCAGCGCCGTGCAGTCCCGGGCGCCGCCGAGGGCGCCTTCGCGCTGGCCGTTCCGATGCGCTCGGTGCTCGGCCCCAGCGACGGCACTCCCGAGTACGTCGGGGTGATGTCGATCGCGCGCGCGGGCCGCGAGTTCTCGCGCGAGGAGGAGGAGCTGCTCGAGTATCTCGCCGGGCAGTGCGTCGTCTCGATCGAGAACGCCAGTCTCCACGCGACGGTCAAGCGGCAGGCGGTCACCGACGCGCTCACCGGGCTCGCCAACGTGCGCGCCATGCACTCGATCCTCGACCGCGAGATCGAGCGCGGCCGCCGGTTCAGCGGCTCGGTGGGCCTCATGATGCTCGACATCGACAACTTCAAGAAGGTCAACGACAGCCACGGCCACCAGCAGGGCGACGAGGTCCTCGCATCAGTCGCCGGCGTGCTGCGCGACTTCTCGCGCGACATCGACGCGCCCGCCCGTTACGGGGGCGAGGAGATGGCCGTGGTCCTGCCCGGCACGGACGTGGACGGCGCGGTGCAGCTGGCCGAGCGCGTGCGGGAGGCGGTCGAGCGTCTGCGCGTGCCGAAGGTGGGCGGCCGCGGCCACCTGCGCGTGACCGCCAGCTTCGGCGCGGCGGCGCTGCCCGAGAGCGCGAGCGACAAGGAGGGCCTGATCGCCGCCGCCGACGCCGCGCTGTACCGGGCCAAGCGCGCCGGGAAGAACAGGGTCGAGCAGGCGGAGCCGGTCGCGGCGCCGCGCTGACCCGGGCTGAACGCGACGGCGAGCCTCGCTAGGCTTTCGGCGCGATATGGGCCTGCTCGAGGACGCGATCCGCGAGCACCTCGATCTCAAGCGCAAGCACGGGGTGCCCGAGGAAGAGCTCGACCGCCAGGAGGCGGAGGCGCTCGGTCCCGCGCGACGCGCGATGGCGCCCGCGGACCGGACGGACGAAACCGGCGACGAGGCGCTGGAAGAGGAGCCGGTGGAGGCCGTCGGGGACGAGGACGAGCTGCGCGAGCCGCTGGAGGACGAACCCGCGGAGGACGAGCTCGGCGCGACTGCGGAGGGGGAGCCCGAGCCGGGCCAGGACGATCTCCGCGAGCACGAGCTACGGGAGCCGCCCGCCCGCGAGGCCGAGATCATCCCGTTCGACGCCGAGGCGCACGAGCCCGACCTCGCCGAGCTCGACGAGCCCGAGCTGGAGCTCGCGGAGCCCGACGAGGATGAGCCCGACGACGAAGAGGACGACGACGACGTGCTCGAGGACACCCCGGATTTCCTCCAGGAGACCCCCGAGCACGACCGGCTCTGGTTCGAGCAGAAGCCGCCGCGCGACTTCGACTTCGACTAGCCCGAGGGAAAGTTGCTGCGGGGGCCGCCCGCCCCGGCGACCCCCGCCATGCAACTCAGCGGCGTCCCGTGCCGCTTGACTCGACGGAACCCTCCATGCCGTCGTAACCCGTTTGTCGGCGGGGCGCACCCCATACCTGAGAGATCGCGTGCGAGGCTCGACAGGAATCCCTGTGGTGCCGCGGCGTCAGTGGAGCCAGCCGGACTCGAACCGGCGACCTCTTGGATGCAAACCAAGCGCTCTTCCAGCTGAGCTATGGCCCCCGGCGCAATGGTAGGGCGACCGGCCGATCGGAGGGCGATCGCGCGTCGGCGCACTTGACAGATATATCTTCAGGATATATATCTCGAAGATATATGCTCGCGCCTCAGCCCACACCGAAGGAGCCCGCTCGTGCAAACCGGGATGCTGTTCCTCCTCGTCCTCATCCCCTGGTCCATCTACCGGCAGATGCGGAGGTCGAAGATCACCACGGAGGCCCTCGTGAAGCTGCCGCTGATCTTCGTCGGCATCGGGATCCTCGGCTTCGGCCACTGGCTCCCCGGCAACGGCGGGTCCTGGACCGTGCTCGCGATCGGGCTGTCGCTTTCCCTCGCCTTCGGCGTGTGGCGCGGCTTGAGGATGCCGATCTGGGCCGAGCCTGACGGCTTGTACATGAAGGGCGACCGGCTGACCCTCGTCCTCTGGATCGCGCTCGTGTCGTCGAAGATCGTGGTCGACACGATCGCGGGCTTCGCCGGCATCGGCGAGCCGGTCCGGCCGGGTGAGGTCCTCTTCGCTATCGGCCTTTCGATCGCCGTCCAGAACGTGATCCAGTACCGCCGCTCGCTGGCCGCCGACCGCACGGTCTCCGTGCCGGCGGTGAGTTGAGCAAGGCGGGCCGCGGCGGGCGGCGCTCCGGGGCGCCGGCGGCGCCCGGGGCGGCCAAGGCGCACCGCGCCATCCGGTCCGGGTCCGCGCGTGCCGGCGAGCCGGTGTCGGCCGAGGCCGCGCGCCTCGGCTCGACCGCGCTCGGGATCCTCGGCCTGCTCCGGTTCGGCCCGTTCAGCGGCTACGACCTCAAGCAGATCGCCGACCGCAGCCTGCAGTTCTTCTTCTCGATGGGCTACGGCCAGATCTACCCGAGGCTCGCTGAGCTGGAGCGGGCCGGCCACATCGAGGTGGACGCGGGGACCGCCGGCGGGCCGCGCAACCGCCGCCGCTACGCGATCACGGAATCCGGTAACCGCGTGCTTGAGGCCTGGCTCCATATCGACAGCGAGCCGAACCGGTTGCGCTCAGAGAGCGTCGCGAAGCTGATGCTGGCGGGCCCGCTTGATCCGGAACGCTCGCGCGAGATCGTCGCCGAGCACCGCGCCTGGACCGCGCAACGGCTGGACGTCGTGCGATTCAACCGCGAGGCGATACCGAATCCGCCGCCACATTTGGAAGCGGCGATCAGCTGGGGCGAAGCGCTGCTCGAGGCCGAGCTCGACTGGTGCGACCGCACCGAGCGCCTGCTCGCCGAGATGACCTGACGGTCAGGCGACCTGCTGCATCGCCAGGCGCCAGACGGCGTCCTGGCCGGCGGGCTCCGCGGTCACGCCGTCCGTCTCCGCGAGCTCCTCCATACGGCGCCGGGTGCCGTCGAGGTCGGCGTCCACGAGGTCGTTCGGCCTCATGACCGAGGCCAGCTCGGCGGTGGTGAGCCCGTCCGGGAAGGCGTCGAGCGCCTCGAGCGGGTCCGCGGGCGCGGGGCGGCGCTCGAGTGACGGATCGAGGTTCGCGAGCGCCGTGTCGTAGGCCTCGAACGGCTGGAAGCCGCCGACCTCGAGCCGTCGGCGGCCGCGGGCCTCGAAGATCACCGACGGCGCCGTGTATCGCACGGGGCCGTCGCTCGTGGAGTGACGGTCCTGCGCGTGGGTCGGCGAGCCCTCCGCGCCGCGGGCCAGCGCCCGGCCGGCCTCGTAGGCCGCGATCAGGTCGGGATCGTCGATGCGCGCGACCACGGCGTCGGCATCGAGGCCCGGCACGCGCTCCAGCGCGGAGCGGATCGCCTCGTCGTCGTCGAGCAGCCTGGCGGTCGTGAACTGGAGCAGCTGAAGGGCGCGCAGCGCCGCGTCGCCGAGCGCCGGGTCGACCTCGCGGGCGGCGACGATCGCCCGGCAGGCCCGCGAGGTGGCGGCCACGTCCGGCTTGAGCTTGAGCCCGAAGGGCATCCCGAAGCGGTCGCGGAAGACGCGCTGCGACTTCAGCGCCCGCTCGGGCGTGTACCCGCGCGCCCGGTACGCCTCGGCGCTCTCGCTCAGGCCTATGAGCACGAGGCGCCAGTCGAGCTGGTCGCCGAAGCGCCACCGCAGGCGCGCGTGCGCCGGCCGGGCCGAGTACGCCCACGGGCAGCCCGGGTCGGTGAAGTGGAACGCGGTGATTCGTTGCACGTGCAATAAGACTACTCCCGCACGCGCGCGGGCTCGCGACGTGGTTACGCGGGTGTAATAGCGGGTACCGGAGCCTCGGTCGGCGAACGGCCCCGACGATCCACGATGGCAGCAACGAGAGCAAGATCCACGCAGTCCGCGAACGGCGGCCCCGTCGTCTCGAAGGCGAAGGACGTCGGCGAATCGGTCGCTACGGCGGGCCGCAAGGCCAAGGGTCCGGCGCTCACGGCCGGAGCCGCGGCCGCCGGACTTGCCGGCGGGCTCGTACTGGGCGCCCGCGCGGCCTCGAGGCGCCGCGGCCTCCGGGCGCTCGTGACACCGCGGCCCAGGATCCTCGGCGTGCCGATCGGGCGCAAGAGCAGCGCGGTCCGGGCCGCGGAGGCGTTGGGCCAGATCGCGCGCGGTGTCGGCTCGGCGACCAGCGAGGTCTCGACCGCCGGGAACGAGATGCGTCAGATTCGCGAGCAGCTCGACAAGGCGAACAGGCAGTCGCCGATCGAGGTCGTGCTCGACGGCCTGACGCACCGGCGCGGCGCCCACAAGCGCGAGTCCTAGCGACCAGCACCACCCCGAGCGTGTCCGCCGCGCCGGACCACGCCGACGAAGCAGAGCCCCGCGGGATCGGTGTACGGCACGCGGCTCGCCGACCTCAGTAGAAGCCGTGCCGGGCGAGCGGCTCCACCAGCTCCCGCTCCTCGTACGAGAAGTGCGAGAGGAGCGCGTCGGTCAGCAGGTCGACGGTCGCGCGCACGCCGTCGATGCCGTCGCGGTCCGGCGTCACCAGCTCCACGAGCGCTCCGTCGACGCGCTCGAGCAGCTCGGCGATCACCTCGTGCTCCTCGTGGAGACGGTCGAGCACGGCGGCCAGCTCCGGGTCGCTGCGGCGCAGGTGGGGAAAGACGCTGCGGTCCTCGAGCGTGTGGTGGTTCGCCACCACGTGGCAGTAGCTCTCGCAGAAGACGCCGAGCGTCCAGTTGTTCTGGCGGATCGCCATCCGGTTGATGAACGAACGCGCGGCGGCCGGGTCGGCGGTGCCGCGCGCTACCTGCTCGATCAGGTCCCGCAGCCGGTTCAGCTCCGCGCGCAGAGCATCGTGCACGTCGATCAGGTGCCGGCCGGCCGCCTGCTGGTCGGGCGTGTAGCGGCGCTCCGGATCGGGCGCCGGCCCGCCGGGCCGCGTGCTCTCGTCCCAGGCGCGCTCGTCGCTCAGCCGCGTGCCGTCGTCCGGCACGGGCACCGCCGTCAGCGGGGCGCCCTCGGCCTCCGGGAACGAGACGGCGGCCGGGGCCGGCTCCGCCGGGCCGCGGGCGCGGCCGGCGTCCACCAGCTCCCGGACGGCCGGCGCCACCTCCTGCGCGAAGCGACGCAGGTCGTCCGCGGACGCGACCGACAGGATGTACGCGCTCATGCCCGCGGAGAGGGTCAGCTCGGCGAGCTGCTCGGCCCAGTCGCCCGGCGCGCCCTCGAGGAAGCCGCGGCCGCCGCCGAAGCTGCCGTTCACGTTGAACAGCCGCCTGACCTCGGTCGGATGCCGCCCGGCCTCCTCGGCGGCTTCGTCGATCGCGGCGTTCAGCGAGGGCAGCTGCTCGAGCTCGACATAGCCCGCGCTCGGTAACCAGCCGTCCGCCCGCGAGCCGGTCAGCGCCAGCATCCGCGGCCGGTACGCGCCGAGCCAGATCTCCACCTCGTGCGCCGGCGTCGGCCCAGGGCGAGCGCCGTCGAGCCGGTAGTGCTCGCCCTCGAAGTAAACGGGCGCGCCGTCGGCCGCCCACAGCGCGCGGATCACCTCGATCGCCTCGGCGAGCGCGGACACACTCTGGCCGGGCGTCAGGCGCGGCCCCCCGAGCGCCGCGATCGGGTCCCAGAACGCCCCCGCCCCGAGTCCGAGCTCCACCCGGCCACCGCTCAGCAGGTCGAGGCTGGCCACGCTCTTCGCGAGCACGGCGGGGGGCCGCAGGGGCAGGTTCGCGACGTTCGGCGCCAGCCGCACGGTGGTGGTCTCCGCCGCGACGACCGACAGCAGCGTCCACGTGTCGAGGAACCGCGGCTGGTACGGATGGTCCTGGAACGTCACGAGCTCGAGGCCGGCCACGTCGGCCAGCTTCGCCAGCTCGACCACGTCGCCCGCCTGCGCGGCGGCCGGCGGCACGAAGACGCCGAACTGGAGCTCGTGGCCGTAGTCGGGCATCAGCCGCCGCGGCTCGCCTCGTAGCGGAACGCGGCGTCCAGCAGCCGCTCGGCGTGCTTCGTGGGGTTCGCCGAATGCAGCAGCACCACCCCGAGCGTGTGCCCGCCGCGCCGGACAACGCCGACGAAGCAGAGCCCGGCGGGATCGGTGTAGCCGGTCTTCAGCCCGATCGTGCCGCGGTACCCGGCCCGCATCAGCGGGTTGTGCCCGGTCAGGAACAGGCGGTGACCCTTGATCGGGAAGCGGAACGCCACCTGCGGCCGCCGGACGATCCGCCGGATGCGCTTACGTGACATCGCCATGCGCGTGAGCACGGCCAGGTCGCGCGGGCACGAGCGGTTGCCCGACTCGAGCCCGTGCGACGAGGCGAAATGGGTGCACCGCAGCCGCCACCGCAGGGCCTGCCGGTTCATCAGCCGCACGAAGCGCCGCTCGGTGCCGGACACGTGGTCCGCGAGCGCGATCGCGGCGTCGTTGCCGGAAACGATCAAGAGGCCGTTGAGGAGCGTCTCGAGCCGAACCCGCTTTCCGCGCGGCAGCAGCCCGACGCCCGATCCCGTGTAGCGCAGGGCGGCGTTCGTGATCCGCACCGGCTCCGACGGGCGGGTGCGCTCGGTGACCACGAGCGCGGTCATGATCTTGGTCAGGCTCGCGATCGGCAGCCGCCGCAGCGGCCGCAGCCGCCACAGCACCTCGCCGGTCTTCACGTCGAAGACGAGCGCCGCGCGCGGCGGCTTGCGCAGCCGCACGTGGAACGCGTCGACACCCGTGAGCGGCACGTCGGGGACGGCCGCGACCTCCACCGGAGGCGGGGCCGGAGGCGGCAGCTCGCGCACCTTGGGCGCCGGCGCGGGGCCGACGGCGATCGAGTCCGGCCGCGGGCTGTGCTCCGAGCCGTTCGCCGCGAACGCGAGATACGCCGCGCCCGCGACGGCGAGCGGCGCCACGAGCAGGCACAGCAGCGCCAGTCGCGCGCCGTACCGCCGCCGTCTGCGGCCGCCGTGGATCAGCGGTGGGACCGGTGGGCTATTCATCGGGCGGCGGCGAGCTCAGCGCGCCGAGCACGCCGATCCCGAGCAGCACGAGCAGGGGCAGCGTGAGGATCACGCGGATGTCGAGTCCCTCGCGCACCGCCACCCTGACGGTGAGGAACGCGAGCAGGCAGATGAACGCCAGGCTGGCGAGCAGGACCAGCGTGCGCGCCATCAGTAGACGGGTAGTCGTTGAGACCTGTCGTAGTCCTCGTGCACGTTGTTCGCGAACAACCGGATCGCCAACAGGCCGAAAGCGAAGCCGCCTATGTGCGCGAAGTACGCGACGCCGCCGCTGCCGCCCAGCGGCTGACCCAGCTCCGACGCACCGTAGAGCAGCTGGATGAGGAACCACAACCCCAGTACGACCAGGGCGGGCAATTCGACGACCGTGAAGAAGATGATGATGAATATGACCGTGATCACCCGGGCCCGCGGATAGAGCAGCGCATATCCGCCCAGCACCGCGGCGATCGCGCCGCTCGCGCCTACCGTGGGTACGGTGGCGTTCGGGTCGGTCAGAATCTGCCCGGCCACCGCCACGAGCCCACCGAGCAGGTAGAAGATCGCGAATCTGAGCCGGCCCATCGAGTCCTCGATGTTGTTCCCGAAGATCCAGAGGAACAGCATGTTGCCCGCGAGGTGCAGCAGGCCGCCGTGCATGAACATGGATGTGAAGACGGTGAGCCACCACGGCGCCTGGTCGGGCGCCTGCCCGGTCACGCCCTGCTGGCCCTCGCACACGATCTGACCCTGGAACTCGGCGCAGTCCTTCCCCGGATGCGTGATCTCGTACGGGATCGCGCCGTACTCGACGACCCGCTCGTCGCCCTTCGAGCCGAGGTTCCAGAACCCGCCCTCGAACACGAAGTACACGACGACGCACGCGACGATGATCGCGACGGTCAGCACCGGGAACCGGCGCGTGGGGATGTCGTCCTTCAGAGGGATCACGGGCGCACGTCCAGGTACTCGACCGCGTTCGCGAAGTGGAACCCCGGCTGCGGGCCGCCGAGCAGCGCGTACACCCTGTTCCCGAGGGAGGCGCCGCCAAGCCCGTGGCGCGGCGTCGGCATGTCCGGCAGCGGCCGCCACCGGTTGCGGTGCGGGTCGAAGAGCTCGACCTCTCGGATCGTCGTCCCGCCCGGACCGAGCTGCTCGCCGCCGAACACGACGATGCGCCCGTCACGCACGCGCGCCGAGGCGATCCCGCCGCGCGCGGTGCCGATGTCGCGCATCCGCCGCCACCTGCGCGTGCGCGGGTCGTAGCGGTCGACGGCGGTCAGGTTCTCGGCGTCGCGGCCGGCGATCACGTAGAAGCGCCCGCCCGAGGCGATGCCGGTCGTGTGGTTGCGTGGCGGTCCCGGGAAGGGCGGGCCGGAGCGCCAGCGCGCGCGGGCGAAGTCGTAGACCTCCATCGAGCGCAGCGAGCCCGACGAGTTGGCGCCGCCGGCGACGTACAGCCTGCCGCCGATCACCGCCGCGGCGTGGGCGGCGCGAGGCGTGGGCGACGGCGGCAGCCGGCGCCAGCGGTTGCGCGTCGGGTCGTATCGGAGCAGGACCGACGAGGCGCTCGAGAGATCGCGCCGGCCACGGTACCCGCCGTGGACGTAGACCCTGCCCTTGTATGCCACGGCGGTCGGGTGGTTGAGCCCGATCGGCATCGAGCGGACGGTGGTCCAGCGGTCGTGGTCGATGTCATAGCGCTCGACGGCGGAGGTGGTCAGCCCGCTGCGCTCCTCAAAGCCGCCGACAACGTAGATGCGGTGCCCGACGCGCGCAGCCGCCACCTCGGTGCGCGACAGCTTCGCCGGGGCGAGCGGAAGCCAGCGGTCCGTGCGCGCCGCGGCGGGGGCGCCGCCGTCGTCGTCGCGCGTGGCCACGGCGGCCACGCCGCCCGCCGCCACCAGCAGGCCCACCAGGGCGGCGATGCCGACCCGGCCCACGGCCCGACCGGGCTTCACCCGCCGGCGACGGCCTGCTCGAGAGTCTGCTCGGCGTGGTAGCTCGAGCGCACCAGCGGGCCGGCCGCCACCGACTCGAAGCCCATCGCGTACGCCTCCCGCTCGAGCTCGGCGAACTCGTCGGGGTGCCAGTAGCGCACCACAGGGAGGTGGTCGCGCGTGGGGCGCAGGTACTGCCCGACGGTCAGCACCTGTACCTCGTGCTCGCGCAGGATCGCGAACGCCTCGAGCAGCTCGTCCTTCGTCTCGCCGAGGCCGGTCATGAGCCCGGACTTGGTGACGACCTCGTCGCCTGCCATCTCCTTGGCGTTGCGCAGCACGCGGCACGAGCGCAGGAACCGTGATCCCCGGCGCGCGAGCGGGTAGAGCCGCGGCACGGTCTCGACGTTGTGGTTGAAGACGTCGGGGCGCTCGGCGATCACGCGCGCGAGCGGCATCTCCTCGCCGCGGAAGTCAGGTGTGAGCACCTCGACCTTGCAGCCGGGCGCGAACTGGCGGATCGAGCGGATGACGCCGACGAAGGCGGTGGCGCCGAGGTCCGGCAGGTCGTCGCGGTCCACGCTCGTGACGACCGCGTGGCGGAGGCCCATGCGCTTGACCGACTGCGCCACCCGCAGCGGCTCGAGCGGGTCGTTGTGCGTCGGCTTGCCGGTCTTGACGTTGCAGAAGCCGCACCGGCGCGTGCACGTGTCGCCGAGGATCATGAACGTGGCGGTGCCGCGCTCCCAGCACTCGCCGATGTTCGGACACGCCGCCTCCTGGCAGACCGTGTTGAGGGCCTGACCCTCGATCATCGAGCGCAGCTCGCGGTAGCGCGGCCCGCCGGGCGCCGGGCGCTTGAACCAGGCCGGCTTGCGGTCGCGGAACGGCCGCACCTCGCCCATCTCGAGGACGCGGGCGCCGCCGGGACGGGCTCGCGAGCGGGTGCTCATGAGGCGACTGACTCTAGCGAGCGACTGTGCGCCCTCAGCCGGTGCGCCGTGACCAGCCGCTGGCGCATGCCGAACTCCGACGCCACCCGGTGAGCCAGCCGGCGGCGAAAGCACGGCAGCGACTCGCGGCGGCCCGTCTCCCTGGCCACTGAGGTCATCCGCACGTGGTCGATGCCGCACGGGACGACCCACTCGAACGGCTGGAGGTCGTTGTCCACGTTGAGCGCGAGCCCGTGCGTGGTCACCCCGCGCGATACGTGCACGCCGATCGAGCCGATCTTGGCGCCGCCGGTCCAGACGCCGGTCTCGCCCTCGAGCACCTCCGCCGCGATGCCCTCGTCTGCGAGCGCGGCGATCATCGCGCGCTCGAGGCCGTGGACGAACTCCGGTACGTCGGAGATCGACATGATCGGGTAGGCCACCAGCTGGCCCGGCCCGTGGTAGGTCACGCGGCCGCCGCGGTTCGTCTCGCACACGTCGATCCCCTGCGAGCGGTACCAGTCCTCGCCCATGGGCAGGTCGGCAGGCTGCGTCCGGCGCCCCTTCGTGTAGACGGGCGGGTGCTCGAGCACGAGCAGCACGTCCGGGAGCTCCTCCGCCTGGCGGCGCTCGCGCAGCGTCCCCTGCAGCTCGAGGCCATCCCGATAGGGGATCAGACCCAGGTGCGCCACCCACAGCTCGGCCACGGGGACGAAGGCTACTCTGACCATGAGTGACCGGAGACGAGCGTTTCTGGTCCGCGCGGCTGCGCTGGCGGCTGCGCGGGGCGTGGATGTGGCCGTCCTTCATCGGGCTGACGCTGCTCGACGGCCTGCTGCTGCACCTGCTGCCGCCGGTCCAGACCGGCGTGGACCTCGTCCCGGGGATCCTCATCGCCACGTTCGGCAACCTGGTCCTGATCGGGGCGGTCGCGCCGTGGCTCGCGCGGCGGGTGTGGGCGCGCCGGCCCGCCGCGGCGCCGGGCGCGCCGGCCAAGGCCCAGCTCGAGGTGCTCACGGACAGGATCGGCACGTGGCTCCTCGTGGCGAGCGTGGCGGGCATCCTCGCGGCGGGCCTGGCCGCGCGGCCCAACGTCATCTCCGAGACCAGGGACACCGAGGCGAATGCGGACGCGGTGCGCAACTTCATCCTGAAGAGCGGCGACCAGGAGCTGATCCGCAACATGGAGACCGCCAACACCGTGCGCCTGCACGAGGGCTACTTCCGCACCTGCGTCGCGCGCGACGACCGCCGCCACTACTTCTGCCTGTTCGTCAACACGCACAAGCACCCGACCGAGGTCATCCGGGACCCGAGCCAGGAGCCGAACTCGATTTACCGGGTGCCTTAGAGCGGGACCAGCGCGCCGCCGCGCCGCACCTCGAACACCTCCACCCGGTTCGCGCCAGGCCGCAGCGACTCCTCCGGCACCATGAACGAGAAGTACTCGGGCCTGCGCCCATGGAGGCGGAAGCTCCGCCCGACCGCCTCGATCCGGCCGTTCACCGCGACCGCCATGTCGCGCAGCTCGCCGCCCGGCGGGGTGTTCAGCCGGCCCGTCACGCGCGTGGGCAGCAGCCGATCCGAGGGATCCACGCGCCTCATGAGGTCCGCGTTGGCGACGGTCGCTCGCACGCCGTCGGCGTTTAGCACGCGCGCGTTCTCGACCTCGGTGCCGAGCAGTTCCTGGTGCGGGCCGATCCGGTAGACGGACGCCCAGGGCGACCCGAACATCGCCTGGCTCTGGGCGCCGGTGCCGAAGACTCGCGCCCAGCGCTCGCGCGTGGCCCGCCGCTTGCGCAGCCACTCGTCGGCGCCGATCGAGACGACGCGGCTGAAGTCGCGCCGCGGGATCGACACGACCCGCCGCGCGCGGGTGGCGCTCGAGAAGGCCGAGTGGCCGTCGTGGCGCCAGTCGAGACGCGCGCCGAGCAGGCCGGCGATCGTCGGCAACACGTCCATGTTGCGCACGAGCGCGGGGTCGACCCTGCCGCTCGTCTGCCCCGGCGCCTTGACGAACAGCGGCACGGGCGCGATCTGGTCGATGTTCGACTCCGTCACCTCGCGCCGGCTGTCCGCGCCGACCTCGAAGGCATAGCCGTGGTCGGCGGTCACCACGACGAGCGCCCGGTCGAGCAGCCCGGTGCGCCGCAGCCGGGCGAGCAGACGGCCGATCTCGTGGTCCACGAAGCCCTCCTGCAGGAGGTGCCGCTGGTGGTTGTGGGTCGTCAGCTCGGGGTCGTCGAAGCCCATCGGGCGGTTGATGCCGGGTATCGGGTCGTTGCCCGCGGGGCGGCTCTGTCGCCCGGACGGCAGGTAGATCCACGGCTCGTGCGGGAGGAGCGCGTGCTGGACGTAGAGCGTCGGCCGGGGGCGCTTGCGGATCGCGCCGATCCAGGCGTTGAGGCGCGCCGGCCGGCCGCTGCCCGCGAGCCTGCGGAGGATGCCGGGCCGCCGCGTACGCGCGCCGGCGCAGATGCGCGGCGGGCAGAGCGCCTCGGCCGACTCCACGTCGACGACGTCGTAGCCGAGCCGGTCGAACAGCGTGTAGATGCTGTGGTGGTGGCTGCGGATGTCGGAGGCGGTGCGCGGCTGCGGCAGCCGCGCGTCGAGGATCGCCGGCACCGCCTTGAACGTCGAGTCGTAGATCGTGTGCGCGTTCGGAAACCAGGTGGACGTCCGCGCCAGCGCGGCCCAGTTCGGGAAACGGTCGGCGTCGATCTGGCCGTCCGGGCGCATGATCGCGTCGAGCGGGAACTCGTCGAAGATCAGGAGCACCACCGGGGGCCGCTCCGGCGGCCTTGGGGCGGCGCCCGGCCCGTCGTCACCCGCGGTCAGCCCGAAGGCGACGACCGCGGCGAAAGCGGCCGCCGCGACGGCCGCCAGTGCCCATCTTCGCCCTCGCACGCAGGCGCGAATGGTAGGCGAGGCTCAGACGCGCGCGAGCAGCCGCAGCCGCCGGCCCCCGAGGACCTCGTACACCTCGACCTGGTTGCGGCCGTCGTGCAGGACCGCCTCGGGCACGTTCACGGCGAAGTGCTCTGTCTGGTCGCCGGCCAGGAAGAACGTTCGCCCGACCGCCTCGATGCGGCCGTTCACCGCGACCGCGATGTCGCGTTTGCGTCCCGGGGCGCCGCTCAGGCTGCCGGCGATCTGGGTCGGCACGATCCCCCGCGCGCGGCGCACGTCGCGCAGAGCGTCGCCCGCGGCGACCCTCGCGCGCAGGCGACTCGCCCCCGCGTGCGGCAGCGCGTCCGGCGCCTGGCCGATCAGCTGCCGGTTCGGGCCGATGCCGGTGTAGAGGCCGTGGTCGCCCCAGCCGAACTGGCGCAGCCGCCTGCGCACCACGGCGCGCCGGCGCGCCTCCCAGGCGCCCGCCGAGATGCTCACGACGTGTGAGAAGTCGCGCGTGGTCAGCGTCACGCGGTGGCGGCGGCGGATCGCCCGGCTGAAGGCGGAGCGGCCGTCGTGCGGGTAGCCGAGCCGGTAGCCGAGCACGTCGGCGATCGTCGGGGACAGGTCCACGGTGCTCACGAGCGTGCTGCTCGTCCGCCCCTGGTGCTGCCCCGGGGCCTTGAGGATCATCGGCACCGGGGTCAGCTCTTCCACGTTCGAGTCGCTGACGCTGCGCCTGGTCTGGACGCCGACCTGGAACGCGATGCCGTGGTCGGCGGTGACCGCGATCAGGGTCTGGTCGTAGATGCCTGCGCGCTTGAGGCCGGCGATCATCGTCCCGAGCAGCCGGTCGCTGTACCGGAGCTGGAGCAGGTAGCGCTGCTCGTTGTGACGGGTGAGGAACTCGTCGCCGAAGCCGGGCACGCTGTTCATCCCGGGCAGGAGGTCGGGGACCTTCGCGCGGGTGCGAGCGCCGTCAGGCAGGAAGAGGTAGGGCATGTGCGGCAGCAGCGCGTGCTTCATCCAGAACGTCGGGCGCCCCGCCCGGATGGTGCGCACCCAGCGGGCGAACCGCTCGGGCCTGCCGCTGTTGAGGTTCGGGATGATCGCCGGCCGGCGGATCGGGGCGCCGGGACACCAGCGGCGCGGGCACATGGCGGTCGCCTCCTGCGACGCGACGATCCGGTAGCCGCGGCGGCCGAACATGTCGAAGATCGAGTGCGGATGGTCGCGCCGGTCGGCGGTCGTGCCGGGGCGGGGCCGGACGCCGTCGAGGATCAGCGGCACGGCCTTGGTCGTCGAGTCGTAGATCGAGAACGCGTTCTTGAACCAGGTGCCGTCGGTGGCGAGCGCGGCGAAGTTCGGGTAGCGCACGGCGTCGATGCGGCCGTCCTTGCCGAGCAGCGAGTCGCCCGGGAACTCGTCGAAGACCAGGAGGACGGCGTACGGCCGCGCGGTCGCGGCGGCCGGCTGGGCGGGCGGCTCCGCCGGCGCCGCCGCGGTGGCGGCTCGGTCGCTGTGCGCCGGCGACCCGCCGCTGCAGGAGGCGACGCTGAGCGCGGCCAGCGCCGCCGCGAGGAGCAGGAGCTTGCGCACGGGCGAGACTGTACGCGCAGCCCGCGGACGGTTCACGGCCGGGTAACAAGCGCGCCGGTGGCGTGATGAAATGTGCGCGTCGATGCGCTCGACCCGCACCCGCGCCGCGCTCGCCTTCGCGGACCGCCACCACGCCGGTCAGCGCAGGGAGGTTGACGGCGCCCCGTTCGTGACCCATCCGATCGAGGTGGCACGCATGCTCGAGCGGGCGGGCTACCCCGACGAGGTCGTGGCCGCCGGCGTGCTGCACGACGTGCTCGAGGACACGGACGCGACCAGGGAGGAGCTCACCGACGAATTCGGTGAGACCGTGGCCGAGCTGGTCGACTCGGTCACCGACGACCCGTCCATCGAGGACCACAGGGAGCGCAAGGCGGCCCTGCGCCGGCAGGTGGCGGACGCCGGACCGGACGCGCTCGCGATCTACGCCGCGGACAAGGTGTCGAAGGCGCGCGAGCTCCGCATGCGGGCGAGCCGCGGCCCGATCGACGAGGCCGGGCGCGAGAAGCTCGACCACTACGACCGCAGCCTCGAACTGCTCGAGCAGCGGCTGGGCGACCAGCCACTGGTGGATCAGCTACGGGAGGAGCTCGAGGCGATCCACGCGCTCAGCGCATGATCACCCGCACGTCCACGCGCGTGGGCCGCGTGGGCGGGGCGAGCGAGAGGAAGTCGCGCACCGGGGCGGTGTGAAGGCAGAAGCCGCAGCCGAGGACGTCCGCCGGCGACATGGGCCCGGGCGGAACGACCGGGGCGTCGCAGCCGGGGCAGGCGAGCGTCCCGACCGCGAGCAGGGTCGCGGTCGTCTGTCGGTACTCGTGCGTCGCAGGCATGCGCCCGACCGGCCGGACCGGCTCCGAGTCGTCGAGGCCGCGCTGGAGCGCCATGGCATTGAGATTAGCCCGTGAGCAGCGCCGCCAGTTCGGCGAGCATCGGCCTGGGGTCGTTCATCACGTCGTCGTAGGTGTAGCGGCGGAAGTGGTCGCCGCGGGCGTAGGCCTCGCGCTCGCGGCGGCGGTCCTGCTCCCAGGCGTGGCGGCTGTGGTGATAGGTGTAGCTGTCGAGCTCGACCGTCAGCCGGTGCTCGGGCCAGCGGCAGTCGACCCTGCGGCCGCCGGCGGGCTTGTTCGTGATCGGCAGCGGCAGGCAGGCCTCGATCAGCAGCTGGACGAAGCGGCGCTCGAGCTTGCTGAGCGTGACGTGGACGTCGCCGCGCATGACGCGCCGGACCTTGCCGGCCCCCGGCGCGTTCGGCCGCCGTGCGAGCACCGCCTCGACCTGGTCGGGGGTCGTGCGGTAGCGGACGCCGCCCTCGTGGCAGGCGCGGGCCAGCGCTTCCTCCGTGAGCCCGGCGGCGAAATCGACCAGCGTTGCGGGCACGGTTGTGATCGGGATGCCACGCCAGGTCGTGGCGTCTACTGCAGCAACGAGGGAGCGCGAGTGGTGGGTGATCACTCCGGGTAGGCGCCGTTGCCTGGGCGCTGTGACCTCGGGCCGCGGCGGCTCGCCCTTGACCAGCTGCCAGAGGTGGGCCGCCGCACGGCCACTCAGAAGCGCCCCGTCACCGCAGCCAAGCACGGCGGCCATGTAGCGCGCCTCGATGCTCGGCGCCCGGTGACCGGCGCGGTAGACGCCCGGGAACTCGCGCAGGAGCGCCCCCGTGTCCAGCCGGTGCCGGATCTCCTTCGCGCTCACACCCGCAGCCAGAAGTTGCTTGCGCGTCACATTCCCGTGCGCCTGCGAGGCGATCCGGGCCACGATTTCTTCCACCGTCCTATCCAAGTGCCCCACTGGGGCACCTAATTAGGACGGCGCCGAGATTCGCCCCCGCCGGCCGCGGCCGGGCGGTGCCCGCCCGCCTATCCCGCTGCCAGCAGCCTCGTCCCCAGCCGGCGCGCCAGTCCTTCGCCGCCCCAGTTCATCACCACGTCGTGGTTCCACGCGAATATCGGGCGGGCGATCGGCGCCAGCAGGTTCATCCACGGCTTGCTGGTCGCCACGTTCCACTCGTAGAGCACGGCCGTCACGCCGTCGTCCTCGAACAGCCGCCAGCGGCCCACGCCGGTCAGCTCGCCCACGGCGTCGCCCTCCATCAGCACCGGCCGCTCCACGCGGCGGACCTTGAAGTCGAACTCGAGCGGGTATGGCAGCCTGCTGCGCCAGGCGATCCGGTAGCGGCTGCCGACGCGGTCGGAGCCGCCCGGGTCGAGCTCGTCCACGCGCACCACCCCGCGCCACCACTGCGGCCATGCGCGGGTGTCCTGGATCACCTCCCAGGCACGCTCGCGCGTGGTCTCGAGCAGCCAGGTGGTGAGGAAGGTGTAGTCGGCCACGGCGGTTCGCAGACTATTCGGCCGGTCCGGCCCGGCGGATCAGCGGCCTGTGACTGAAGTCGCTGCCGGGTCGCGCCGATGACGGAACGCATGAAGCTCCTCGCCTGGCTCGCGTCCGGCGTCCTGCTCGTGATGCTGATGTACGGCATCGGCCTCCTGGTGGCCTTCGTCCTCGACGGCACGACGGTAGTCGGCGCGGTGCTGGGGGCGTCTCTCACCGTGACGGCGTGGCACGGCCTCCGGCGGCTCGAGCCGCGGCACGCCGAGGACCGCCCCGAGGACGGCTGGCCGGTCGCAGTGGTCGGTGCCGCCGCGTGCGGCGCGCTCTTGCTGCTCGGGCTCTGGAACCCCTGGCTGCTGCTCTTGGGCTGGATCGTCTTCCCGGCCTGGCTCCGGGCGACCCGGCGCCCCGAGGACGGCCCCTGAATCAGACGGCTTGCTTCGTTCCGAGCACGTCGTCCACCGGCGTGTACGGAAGCCCGACGCCCTCGGCCACGGCCGGGTGGGTGACCTGCCCGTCCGCCACGTTCACGCCCGGCACCAGCCCGGCGTTCTCCGCGA
>DASXAA010000158.1:0-31451 GCA_036407035.1 Thermoleophilaceae bacterium
GCCCTTTTGGGGGCGCCGCCGACCGCTTGCCGGGGAGCCTCGACGAAAGGAGCCTCAGCAGATGAACGGGAACACCCCGTTGCTTGCCATAGAGGGGGTGAGCAAGAGCTTCGGGCCCGTCCAAGCGCTCCGGGACGTGTCCTTCACGGTCCACGACAGGGAGGTGGTCGCGCTAGTAGGCGACAACGGAGCGGGTAAGTCCACGCTGGTGAAGACCATCGCGGGGATCCACTCGCCGGACAGCGGCAAGTTCCTCTTCGAGGGCAGGGAGGTGACGATCAACGGGCCGACCGCCGCGGTGGCGCTGGGGATCGCGACCGTCTACCAGGACCTAGCGCTGTGCGACAACCTCGACGTGGTCGAGAACCTGTTCCTCGGCCAGGAGGAGGTCGGGGAGGGACCGGCAGCGGTCACCCGCCAGCTCGACGAGGTGGGGATGGAGAAGCGCACGCACGAGTTGCTGGAGCGCCTGGCCGTGACGATCGTCAACGTGCGATCGGAGGTCGGCACGCTCTCCGGCGGTCAGCGCCAGCAGGTGGCGATCGCGCGATCGCTCCTGGGAGACCCGAAGGTCGTCGTCCTCGACGAGCCGACGGCGGCACTCGGGGTGCGCCAGACGGCGCAGGTGCTGGAGCTGATCAAGCGGCTCCGCGAGGAGGGGCACGGCGTGATCGTGATCAGCCACAACCTGGAGGACGTGTTCGCGGTCGCGGATCGCATCTTCGTGCTGCGGCTCGGACAGGAGGCCGGCGACTACGTCGCCTCGGAGACGAACACGGAGGAGGTCGTGGCGGCCATCACCGGCGCCCAATCGAGGGGCGACGGACAGACGCCAGGAGGTGAGCGATGAGCGCGCAGGCGGCGGCGACCGCCGAAGATCTGGACGCCGGCCAGGAGCGGCCTGATCTCTTCCGGCGGTTCATACAGGGCGACCTGGCCGAGCTCCGGGTCGTCATCGCGCTGATCATCATCTGGGCGATCTTCTACTCCCTCGAGCCGCGTTTCCTCAGCTCGGTCAACCTGGAGAACCTCGTGCTTCAGGCGACCGCTCTCGGGATCGTGTCGATCGGCATCGTGCACGTGCTGCTGCTCGGCGAGATCGACCTGTCGGTCGGCGCCGTGAGCGGCCTCTGCGCTGCGATCATGGCGGTGCTCGCGGAGAAGCACGGCTGGTCCCCGTACCTGGCGATCGCGGCGGCGGTGCTAGCGGGCACGGCGATCGGGCTCTTCCAGGGCACGATCTTCACTCGCTTCGGCGTCCCGTCCTTCGTGGTGACGCTCGCGGGGTTGCTGGCCTGGCCGGGTGCACAGCTGAAGGTGCTGGGCGAGACCGGCACCGTGAACCTCACTGACCCGAAGATAACCGGGCTGACCAGCACGTTCTACAGCGACACGGTGGGATGGGGCTTCGCCATACTGGTACTCGCCGCGTTCGCGTGGTTCAGCCTGCGCGGACGGCAGCGCCGCTTGCGCGCCGGCCTGCCGGCGCCGCCACTGGGGACGCTCGTGCTCCGGATCGTGCTCGTGGCCGCGGCTGTGCTGGTGGCGATCTGGGTCTTGAACGACGACCGTGGGCTGCCGCTGGCGGTGCTGATCCTGTTCGGCTTCCTGCTGTTCTTCTTTTTCCTCACCACGAAGACGACGTTCGGCCGCCACATCTTCGCGGTCGGCGGCAACGCCGAGGCGGCGCGGCGCGCCGGCATCAAGGTCACGCGGGTGCGGATCATCGTGTTCATGATCTCGTCCTCGATGGCCGCGATCGGCGGCATCATGGCCGCGTCCCGATTGCTGGCGGTGAACCAGTCGTCCGGCGCCGGCGACTTCCTGCTGCTGGCGATCGCGGGTCCCGTGATCGCGGGCACCAGCCTGTTCGGCGGCCGCGGCAGCGTGTGGCACGCGCTGCTCGGCGCGCTCGTGATCCAGTCGATCTCGAACGGCATGGACCTGCAGGGCTACGAGTCGTCGGTGAAGTTCATGGTCACCGGCGCCGTGCTGCTCCTCGCGGTCGTGATCGACGCGATCGCGCGACAGCAGCGTCAGGCGGCGGGCCGCGTTTGACGGCGCTCGACGGAAAGGTGGCGCTGGTCACCGGCGCGAGCCGGGGGATCGGCGCCGCCGTCGCGCGCTCGCTCCACGGAGCGGGCGCGCGCGTCGGCCTGTTGTCGCGGACCGGGGACGACCTCGGGCTCGAGGGGGCGCTCGGGGTGGAGTGCGACGTGCGCGACCGCGAGCAGGTGGAGCGCGGGGTCGCGGCGACCGTGGAGCGGTTCGGCCGGCTCGACATCGCCGTGGCCAACGCCGGCGTCGGCGCCTACGGGTCGTTCCTCGACCTCGATCCTGAGCAGATCGACCTGATGGTCGACGTGAACCTGAAGGGGACGATGTTCCTTGCCCGGGCCGCGCTGCCGCATCTGATCGACGGAGGCGAGAGCGACTTCGTCGCTCTCGCCTCCGTTGCGGGCCTGCGCGGCCTCCCGAACGAAGCCGTCTACTGCGCCTCGAAGTTCGGGCAGGTCGGCTTCCTCCGCGCACTCGACCACGAGCTGCGCGGGCAGGGGGTGAGATGCACCAACATCGAGCCCGGCGGCGTGGCGACCGACTTCGCGATGGGCACCGGCCGCACGCGCGACATGCCCGAGCTGGCCGGGATGATGGGCGCCGAGGACGTGGCGGAGGTGGTGCTCTTTGCGGTCACGCGCCCGCGCGGACACCGGCTGCTCGACGTCGCGCTGCGACCGGTCAGCGAGGAGTCGTGGGGGTAGCCTGGGGCGTCATCTCGACGGCCCGCATCAACCGGCTCGTGCTCGAGGGCGCGGCGGAGTCGGACGAGGTGGACGTGGTGGCGGTGGCGAGCCGCGACCGCGAGCGCGGGGAGGAGCTCGCGCGCGAGCACGGCATCGAGACCGTGCACGGCTCGTACGAGGAGCTGCTGGCCGACGCCGCCGTCGAGGCCGTGTACATCCCGCTGCCGAACTCGATGCACGTCGAATGGTCGGTGCGGGCGCTCGACGCCGGGAAGCACGTGCTGTGCGAGAAGCCGCTGTCGCGCCGCGCGATGGAGGTCGAGCACGCCTTCGACTCGGCCAAGGCCGCCGGCCGGCTGCTCTCCGAGGCGTTCATGTGGCGCCACCACCCGCAGACGCGGCGCCTGAGCGAGCTGATCGCCGACGGCGCCGTCGGCGAGGTGCGGCTGGTGCGCGCGAGCTTCTCGTTCTTCCTCGACGACCCGTCCAACGTGCGCCTGATCGCCGACCTCGACGGCGGCTCGCTCATGGACGTGGGCTGCTACTGCGTCGGCGCGGCGCGGCTGTTCGCGGGCGGGGAGCCGGAGCGCGCGTTCGGGGCGGCCGTCATGCGCAACGGCGTGGACGTGCGCTTCGCCGGCACGCTCGAGTTCCCCGGCGAGGTGCTCGCGCAGATCGACTGCGGCTTCGACGTGACGGCCCGGCACGAGCTCGAGGTCGTCGGGTCGGACGGGTCGCTGCGCGTGGCCGACCCGTGGCACTGCCGCGAGCCGGTGATCGAGCTGCGTGCCGGCGGCGGGGTCGAGACGATCGCGGTCGAGAAGGCGAACTCGTACCGGCTCGAGCTCGAGGACGTGGGCCGTGCGATCCGGGACGGCGGCGAGCCGCTGCTCGGCCGCGACGACGCGGTCGGCCAGGCGCGCGCGATCGAGGCGCTGTACCGGTCGGCCGACCGCGGCGCGCCGGTCGCGGTCGGCGCGTGATCCGCGTCGGCATCATCGGCTACGGCCTCGCCGGCGCGGTGTTCCACGCGCCGCTCGTGGACTCGGTGGACGGGCTTACGGTCGCGGCGATCGTCACCTCGGACGCCGAGCGGAGCCGGCGCGCGGCGGAGGCGTACCCGGACGCGCGCGTGGTCGCGACGCCGGACGAGCTCTGGCCGCTCGTGGACGCCGTCGTGGTGGCCAGCCCGAACCGGTTCCACGTGCCGCTCGGGCTCGCCGCCGTCGAGCGCGATTTGCCGGTCGTGGTGGACAAGCCGCTCGCGCCGTCGCTCAACGAGGCGCAGCGGCTTGTAGAGGCCGCGGAGGGGAGTGACGTGCCGCTCACGGTCTTCCAGAACCGGCGGTGGGACGGCGCCTTCCTCACCGTGCGGCGGCTGCTGCCGCGCGTCGGGACGGTGCGGCGGTTCGAGTCGCGCTACGACCGCTGGCGGCCGGTCGCCGAAGGCGGCTGGCGGCAGCGGGGCGACCCGCAGGAGGGCGGCGGGCTGCTGCTCGACCTCGGGAGCCATCTGATCGACCAGGCGCTCGTGCTGCTGGGGCCGGCGCGCCGCGTCTACGCGGAGCTCGACCGGCGCCGCGAAGGGATCGAGGTGGACGACGACAGCTTCGTCGCAATCGAGCACGACGACGGCGCGCGGTCGCACCTGTGGATGAGCGCGGTCGCGCCGCTGCCCGGGCGGGGGATGCGGGTGAGCGGGGCGGAGGGCGGCATCGAGATCTCCGACGTCGACCCGCAGGAGGACCAGCTTGCCGATGGACTCAGGCCGGGCGATCCCGGCTACGGGGTCTCGCCGGGCGCGAGCGCCGTGGTGGCCGCGGGCGACAAGGAGGAGCGCGAGCCGTTGGATGCGGGCGCGTACCAGGATTTCTACGCCGGCTTCCGGGACGCGGTGGCCGCCGGCGGGCCGTCGCCGGTGGAGCCCCGCGACGCGCTGGCCGCGCTGCGCGTGATCGAGGCCGCGCGCGCGAGCGCGGCGGACGGGACCGTCGTTCCGGTCGCCTGATCGGCCGAGCCGCCCTTAAGGGGCTCGGTTCAGGGTAATTACCGATGCGCTCGCCCCCGCCGGCTGGCTCAATGGGCGCATGAGAGACGAGCACTACGAGACGATCGTGATCGGTGGCGGCCAGGCCGGGCTCGCGGTCGGCTACCACCTCGCGCGCCAGCAGCGCGATTTCCTGATCCTCGACGCGGGCGCCCGCATCGGCGACTCCTGGCGGGGGCGCTGGGACTCGCTGCGCCTCGTCACGCGTGCGCGCTACGCCGGCCTGCCGGGGATGCGCTTCCCCGCGCCCGCGCGCAGTCACCCGACGAAGGACGACACCGCCGACTACCTGGAGGCGTACGCCCGGCGCTTCCGGTTGCCGGTGCGGCTCAACACCACCGTCGACGACGTGCGCAATGACCCCTCCGGCGGCGGGTACTTGGTCCAGGTCGGCGCCAGCCAGCTGTCGGCCGACTTCGTCGTGCACGCCACCGGCCCCCTGTGCGTGCCGCGCGTGCCCGAGTTCGCGCCCGAGCTCCGCGCGGACATCCTCCAGCTGACCACGACCGAGTACCGCAACCCGTCGCAGTTCCGCGACGGGCCGGTGCTGGTCGTCGGCGCCGGCAACACCGGCGCGGAGATCGCCCACGACGCCGCGCTGGCGGGCCACCCCACGTGGCTCTCCGGGAGGCATCCCGGCGAGCTGCCGGCCTGGGTGCGGGGCCGCCTCTACTGGCGCCTCGTGCACAACGTCCTCACGACGGGCACCGGCCCCGGCCGCAAGATGAAGGCCAAGCTGGAGACGGGCGGCGCGCCGCTCTTGCGGATCCGGTCGAAGGAGCTGGCCGCCGCGGGCGTGGAGCGCGTGGAGCGCACCGTGGGCGTCCGCGACGGCCTGCCGCTTACCGGCGACCAGCGCGCGCTCGAGCCGGCGACGGTGATCTGGGCCACCGGCTTCGTGCCCGAGCAGCTCCCGCCGCACCGGCGCGGGGTGGTGATGGGGCTGCCCGGGCGCTACGTGCTCGGGCACCCCTTCATCCACACCCTCTCGTCCGGCTTCATCGGCGGCGTGGGACGCGACGCGGAGTACATCGCCGCCCACATCGCGACGACCCTGGCGGCGAAGCGCCGCCGCGGCCTCGCGCGCGCGTCAGAGCCAGTCCCGGTGGCGGTGTAGGCCCGGTCGGTGGTCCCAGCGGTCCTTGCCGGGCTTCATCCGCACGAGGTCGTCGATCCGCGCGTCGAGGCCGTCGAGGATCTTGTCGCGCATCTCACCGGTGATGCGCTTGTCCTTGACCGCGTCGTCGAGTGACTTCCGCACGCCGTCCTCGATCGCCCGCTCGAGCCCGTCCACGGACTTGTTCTCGTCGCGGGCCACGTCGGCCAGCGACTTGCCGTTCTCGAGCTTGCGCCGCAGCTGCGCGTCGGTCAGGCCGAGGTAGTCCGCGGCGGCGTCGAACCCTCCGAACACCGGCCCGCGGTGGTCGAGCCCGGGGCCGGGGATCCCGAGGCCGGGCGGTCCGAAGCCCGGTCCCCGCCCCCGCTCGAGGTGCGGCGGCCCGCCGAACGGAAGGGGGGCGTCGCCGTGCTCGCGGACGTCCTTCTTGATCCTGTCGGCCTGCTCCTGCGTCAGCCTGCCGGCGGCGACCGCGGCGTCGAGGCGGTCGAAGAACGCCCCGCGCAGGGCGGAGCTCAGGTCCGCGCGCGAGACGCCGAGGCGCTTCGCCACGTCGCCCAGGTATGCGTCGCGCTCGTCGTCGCCGCCGCGCGTGGCGGCGTAGGTCCCGCTTGCGCCGGCCAGCACGGCCACCCCGGTCGCGCCTATCGCCAGCTTGCGCTTGAGGCTTCGTTCCACGGTCCTCTCCTCGCTCGGGGTTCGATGCCGGACATCGAATCGTGCGCCCCTGAGATCCGCGTGAGAAAGCGCTGAGACCGGCGTAAGAGGGCGCCCTTCGAGTTCGCGTCACCCGCCACGGGTGACGCAGCATCACCCTGCCGGGCGGGAAGGTGACCTCAGGTGTCGTCGGTGGGCTACGAGATCCGCATCAAGGGTCGGCTGAGCGACCGCGTGACCCACGCCTTCGAGGACTTCACGGCCGCCGTGAAGCCGGCGGAGACGGTGATGCGCGGCGAGGTGCGAGACCAGTCCGAGCTTCACGGCGTGCTCGACCGGATCCAGTCGCTCGGGCTCGAGCTGATCGAGGTGCGCCGCCTGCCCGACGAGCAGGGCTGACGCGGCCTTGGCCTGGATCCACCGAATCCTGAAGCTCAGCCGGGCCGGAGCTCGGGCTGGGAGGGCGCCTCCGCGTGCTTCAGCTCGTGGGCGAGCCACAGCGCGCTGACGCCGAAGAAGAGGAAGTCGATGCCGACGAGCAGCCCGATCGCCCAGTCCGCCGAGCTCGGCAGCTTCTCGGCGATCAGGATGCCGAGCACGAGCGAGATGGCGCCGTTCAGCGCGGTCAGACCGGCGCCGGGCGTGCCGATCATCGCCAGCCCGCCGGCCACCCGGAAGCACCCGACGGCCACGAACCAGATCACCAGCATCACGGTCAGCGTGTAGGCGCCCCGCAGCGGCGCGACGAGCAGGTAAACGCCCGCTGCCATCGTGGCCACCGCGAGCAGGAGCCGCAGCAGCATCGCGCCGAGGTGGTGCCCCGTGAATGCGTCGAACGCCAGCGGGAAGCTGGCGCAGATCAGCATGATCCCGATGAAGATCGCCGTGCCGACGGAGGCCACGGCGGGCACGACGATCGCGATCGCGCCGAGCAGGACGGCGAGCGCGCCGACCCCGATCAGCGCGCCGCGCGACGGGATCCTCGCCGGGTCGGGACGGACGGCCATTGCCGCGCAGCGTAGTCCCCGGAGCGGCGGGACTTGCGCGGGGCGCGTCCCGACCGGCCACGGCGCCGACCGCGAAGCGCCCCGCCGTAAACGCCCGACCCGCCAGGCGCCAACAGCGGGCAACCAGGGGGGAGGCGCGCCACGTGCCCGCCCCCCCCCGCGCGCCGCGCCGCCCGCCGCGTCGAGTGTCGAGTTAGTCCCGCTCACGGGAACTAACTCGACAGTGGACCCGGCGCCGGCAGGAACCCCGGGGGGTGGGCCGGATTCCGACGCATAGTGCAACGGAAACCAGCCCACCCGCCGACCGACGCCTAAGTGCTCGCCGTGAGCGCCGGGCCCCACCCCCTGGTTGCCCGCCGTAACCGCCCGACCCGCCACGGCGCCGGCCGCCACGGGCGCCCGCCGCGGAGCGCCCGCCGCGGGCGGCCCATTTGCGCCCGGCCTAAGGATTTCCTAAATGGCGTAACTGCCCAACCATTGCGGTGTCAACTATTGCGGCAGGGCACTGAAGTCCCACTCGGAGGAGATCCCCATGCGCAAAGTTTTCCTGGGGGGTGCGCTCGTCTGCGCGCTCTCGCTTGCAATCACCGGTACGGCGTTTGCGACCACCACGACGATGAACGCCTCGATGAAGGCTTCACCGGCCAAGGCCGGCACCAAGAAGAAGCCGCGTCCCACGGCGCTCACGCTCGGCATCGAGGGCGGCACGACCACGGGCACCGGCCAGCCGGCGCCGAGCACGCGTCTGAAGGTGATGCTGCCGAAGGGCTTCGTCTGGAACGGCAAGCTCTGGGCGAAGAAGGCGCGCTGCTCCGTCTCCGACGCCGTCCGGAAGCACAGTGCGAGCGCCTGTCCCGCGAAGTCGAAGATCGGCAAGGGGCACGTGACCGCGCTGGCCAGCAACGGCAACCTCGTCGAGGAGCTCGACGTGACCGCGTTCGTCACGACCACCGGTGACCTCGGCCTGTTCCTCAAGGGCGACTCGCCGCTTCCGATCGGCACGATGATCGTCGGCAAGGTCAAGGGTCGCACGATCGACGTGGCGATCCCCCTCAACGTCCAGGAGCCGGTGTCCGGCGTCAAGAGCGGCATCAAGACGCTCAAGTTCACGCTCAACGGCAAGACCAAGGTCAAGGGCAAGAGCCGCGGCATCCTGGAGACCACGAGCTGCTCCGGCGGCAAGTGGACCGGCCAGGTCACGAACATCCTCCAGGACGGCAGCCTGACGCAGAAGGTCTCCACCCCCTGCCACAAGTAGTCCCCTACCGCTAGAGCTCGGTCGAACCGCCGGGCTCCAGCACCCTCACATCCACCTCGGGAGCCAACTCGGCGACCCGGGCCGCAAAGACGCGTGGAGGATCGCGCAGCGGCCCGGGTCGTCGTCGTTCCATGCCGCGCGGGTAGAACGAGCCCCAATGGATCGGCACGCACACCCGCGGGCGCAGCAGTGCCGCGGCCTGCGCCGCTCGCTCGGGATCGAGGTGGCCCGGGCCCAGCTTCGGCCCCCAGCCCCAGATCGGCAGCAGCGCCAGGTCCAGCCGGTCGGCAAGCTCCTCCATCTGCGGGAAGAGGTCCGTGTCGCCCGGGAAGTACACGCGCCGCTCGGCGCGGATGTCGAACCCGATCGCCCCGGCCGGGCGCCTGACGCCCACCCGCCAGCCGCTGTGCACCGCGGGCGTGGCCGCGACCTCGATCCCGCCGATCGCGGCGGTGTCGCCCGGCGCCAGCTCGGTCGTCACCTGCACGCCGCCGCGGCGCAGCACCCGCGCGCCGCCCCTCGGCGCGAGCGCCGGCACCGGGCTGCCCAGCATCCGGAGCGAGCGCAGGTCCACGTGGTCGTGGTGGAGGTGGGAGATCAGGAGGCCGTCGAGGCGGTCGGTCACGCCGGCCGCCGGCGAGGGACCGTGACGGCGCAGGTGCAGGAACCGGTCGCGCAGCACCGGGTCCGTGAGCAGGCGAACGCCACCGAGCTCGATGAGCACGGTGGCGTGTCCTACGAAGGTGACTCGATCGCCGGCTACGTCGTCGCGGCGCCGCGCGCGTCCAGCGCCTCCTGGAGTGCGGCCTCCTGCTCGTTGGAGAGGGAGCTCTGGATCACCTGCCCGCCGTACTTCGAGATCTCCGGCAGGACCTTGTCGCGCGTCGACTCGCGGACGAGCACGAATACCGCCGCGCCGCCGGGCTGGAGCTTGTCGCCGAGCTCCTTCATGAACTTGTCGTCGATGCCGTAGTCGCTCATCGCTCCGCCCGCGGCGCCCGCGGCCGCGCCGATCGCCATGCCGAACAGCGGCATCAGGAAGATCAGGCCGATCAGGCCGCCCCAGAGCGCGCCGCCGGCCGCCCCGGCGCCCGCCATCGACGGCTGGTGGAGCTTGATCTTGCCGTCGTCCCTCTTCTCGACGATGACCGCGTCGTCGAGCGTGAGCGAGTGCTCCTTGACGAGCTCGCCGACGCTTCCCATCACCTGCTGGGCGGTGGCGACGTCGTCGTATGCGATCGCAACCAGATTTGCCATGAGCGTTCTCCTTTCGATCGGGTCCCAGCCGATCGTCGCGGGCGGGCCCTCCGGCCGCATCACCCGGTTCGGGTGATTCCGGCTCACCCACGAGCGTGGAGAATCGCCCCGGTATGCGCGGCCGCAAGATCGGCATCGCCGTCCTGCTCGTCCTGGCGACCCTACTGTGGACGGGGTTCGGGCTCGGGCTGTGGGCGAAGCGCCAGGCGCTCGACACACAGGGGTGGGTCGACACCTCCAGCAACCTGCTGGAGAACGACCAGATCCGCACGGCGCTCGGCAACTACCTGATCGACCAGGTCTATTCGAGCGCGGCCGTCAAGCAGGCCATCGAGGACGTGCTGCCGCCGCGCCTCGACCCGCTCGCGGGCCCGGCGGCGGCCGGCCTCAAGGAGGTCGCCCGCCGGAACGCGCCGCGCGTGCTCGGCTCGGCGGCCGCGCTGACCGCGTGGCGGGACGCGAACCGGGAGGCGCACGACCTGCTCCTGAAGGTCGTCAGGGGCGACGTCACGGACCGGAACGTCTCGCTCAACCTCCAGGAGCTCGTGACGAAGATCGCGGACCAGACGGGGCTGCCGCCCGGCATCGCGGACAGGCTGCCGCCGAACGTCGCCCAGCTCGAGATCGTACGACCGAAGCAGCTCGACACGGCGAAGAAGGTGCTCGACGCGTTCGAGACCGCGGTCTGGGTGCTGCTCGTGCTCGCCCTCCTGGCGTTCGCCGGCGCGATCCTCCTCTCACCCGATCGGCGGCGGACGATCCTCAGCGTGGGCGCCTGCCTGATCTTCGCGGGCATCGCCCTGCTCGCGCTGCGGCGAATAGCCGAGAAGATCGTGGTGGACGCGCTCGCGGACGCGCCGAACGCCCACGCCGTTGCCGGCGACGCCTGGGACATCACCACGTCGCTGATGGTCGACGCCGCCCAGGGCACGATGCTGTTCGGCCTGTTCGTCGTGTCGGGCGCATGGCTCGCCGGACCCGGCCGCCGCGCCACCGGGCTGCGCCGGATCTCCGCGCCCGCGATGCGCGATCACCCGGCGGTCGTGCGGGCCGTGCTGGGGCTCCTGATCCTGCTGCTCGTGATCTGGGGGCCGGTCCCATGGACGCAGCGGATCGTGACGATCCTGATCTTCACGGTCATCGCGTTCCTGTGGCTCGAGTGGACCCGCGCGCGAACGCTCGAGGAGTTCCCCGACGTGCCGGCGGGCGAGTTCTCGCGCCGGATGCGGGAGCGGGCATCCGCGATCCGCCCGGGCCGCCGGGCGCCGCCCGCAGACAGGTCGTCGAGCCTCGAGCGGCTGGCGGACCTGCACGAGCGCGGCGTGCTCACCGACGCCGAGTTCGAGCAGCAGAAGACCGCGGTGCTGTCGGGCGAGTGAGCGAGACCGCGGCGCTAAGCGCGGCGGCGCGGCGCAGGTTCCTCGCGCCGCTGGCGCTCGCCCAGTTCATCTGCAGCTTCGCCGGCTCGAACATGAACGTGATGATCAACGACATCACGGAGGACCTCGACACGACCGTGACGGGCGTTCAGGCGACGATCACGCTCTTCCTCCTCGTGATGGCCATCCTGATGATCCCCTGCAGCAAGCTGACCGACCGCTGGGGGCGCAAGCGCTGCTTCACGGCCGGCCTCGTGCTGTACGGGATCGGCGCGCTGCTCAGCGCCGCGGCGCCGGGCCTGGGCGTCCTGATCGTCGGCAACTCGGTGCTCGAGGGGGTCGGCACGGCGCTGCTCATCCCGCCCGTCTACATCCTCACGACGCTCCGGTTCGGCGACCTCACCTCGCGCGCGCGGGCGTTCGGCGTGATCAGCGGGATGGGCGGCATCGGCGCGGCGGCGGGCCCGCTGATCGGCGGCGTGATCACCAGCGCGATCAGCTGGCGCGCGGCGTTCGTATTTCAGGCGCTGATCGTCGCGACGATCGTGCTGCTCAGCCGCCGCGTGGACGACCCGATCGCGCCGGACCCGACGCGCCCGTTCGACGCCTTCGGGGCGGTTCTGTCCGCGGTCGGCATGTTCTTCGTCGTGTTCGGGATCCTGCAGGCGGACAGCGACGCGCTGCTGATGGCCGTGCTGCTCGTCGCCGGCGCGGCCTTCCTCGCCTGGTTCTTCCTCTACACGCGCGCCCGCGAGCGGACGGGCAAAGAGCCGCTGCTGTCGCTGGCCCTGTTCAAGAACCGCACGTCCAACCTGGGCCTCGTTACACAGAACATCCAGTGGCTGCTGCTGATGGGGACCTCGTTCGTGGTCGCCGTCTTCCTCCAGACCGTGCGCGGATACGACGCGATCGAGACCGGCGTGATCTTCACCGCGGCAACGCTCGGCGTCCTGGTCTCGTCGCTCGCCGCGGAGCGCCTCGCCAAGCGGCGCCCGCAGCGGACGCTGATCATGGCGGGCTTCGTGGTCACCGCGGCCGGCATCGGGGTCCTGCTGGCCCTCGTCGGCGCGTCCTCGCGGGTCGTCGCCTTCGCGCCGGGCCTGCTCCTGATCGGCCTCGGCCTGGGGGTGATGCTCACGCCGTCGGTGAACGTCGTGCAGTCCAGCTTCCCGGAGGAGGAGCAGGGAGAGATCTCGGGGCTGTCCCGCAGCATCTCCAACCTCGGCTCGTCCTTCGGCACTGCGATCGCCGGGACCATCCTGGTCTCGGACCTCGCGTCGGGGAACACCTCCTACGTGATCGCGATGGTCGTCCTCGCGGCGATCGCCCTGATTGGGCTCGCGGCGGCCTTCCGCCTGCCGGCGGAGTCGGCGCCGCCGCGAGCCCCGGTCTCGCCGGAGCCGGTTACGCCAGCGCCTTCGCCTTGATCTGCTCGAACTCCTGCGGGGTGATCGTGCCGGCGTCGAGCAGCTCCTTGGCCTGTGCGATCTCGCCGGCGGAGCCGCCGGCCGTCTGGCGCACGTAGTCGTCCATCGCCTGCTGCTGGGCCTGGGCCTGCTTGACGCTGCGCTCGCGCATGCCGTCGTGCTCGACGATCAGATAGATGAGCACGCCGAGCCACGGCAGGATCACCACGAAGACCACCCATATGGCCTTGACCCAGCCGCCGATGTCGCGGCGGCGGAAGACGTCGATCAGGACCGTGATCACGATCCAGATCCAGATCACCCAGAAGAAGAAGATGATCATGGACCACAGGACGTCCATGAACGGGTAGTCAGCAGCTATCACCATCGGGCCAGTCTCCCCTCGATCGCCGGTGAATCAAGCCGGAATCCTCGCGCATCGGGCGGACGCACGCGTGACCGCGTGGGTCAAGCGGCCGCCTTCGGCCGGAACGGGCGCTCCTCGAGGGCGCCGTCCACACGCGCCGTGACCGCCGTCGCCTCCGGCACCTCGTTCCACACGCCGGGCAGGTCGGAGAACGGCTCCGAGACGACCAGGCGATCGTTGTCGGTCAGGCCCTGGAAGCGCGGGTTGTCCGGGTACAGCCGGCACACCGCGTCCACGTCCGCGGACGTGAACAGCGAGCGGGCGTGTCCGTCGGTCGCGTAGCGCACGGCCCAGAGGGTCGAGCCGTCCGATACCCCGAAACTGGCCTGCACGCCGCCCGTGACGCCGCGCCGGCGGCCGGTGTCCTCGATCAGGCCGACGGTCCGCTCGAGCGCCGCGATCGGGTCGTCCTCCAGCCCGAGCGTGAGCGCGAGGTGGAACACCACCTCGGTGTCGGTCGAGCCCTGGACGTCGGCGAAGCGGTCGGGGTCGATCGCGAACATCAGGTCGCGCCGCAGCAGGTGGAAGTCGGCCAGGAAGCCGTTGTGTACGAACAGCCAGTCGCCGTGGCGGAAGGGATGGCAGTTCGTCTCCTGGACCGGAGAGCCGATCGCCGCTCGGACGTGGGCCATGAACAGCGGCGACTCGACGTGGCCCGCCAGCTCGCGCAGGTTCGGGTCACCCCAGGCGGGCGCCACGCTGCGGTACACCGCGGGGCCGTTCCCGGTCCCGTACCAGCCCAGGCCGAATCCGTCGCCGTTCGTGGGCTCCGCGCCCATGCGCGCGTGGAGGCTCTGGTCGACGATCCCGTGCTGTGACTTGAAGAGCAGCTCGTCGATCAGCACCGGCTGGCCGATCCACGCCATCCAACGGCACATTCCGATCTCCTCTCGCGCGGGCGGGCGGGCTGAGAGCACCCTAACCGCGGGGCCCTTGTCCAACGTCACCCGCGTCATGGAGGATCTGAGCGATGCCCGCAGCCGAGTCGCACGAACACCGGCCGCCCTCACGGTGGAGACCGGGCATGGCCCACGCCGCACGCCGGGACGTCGCCGGCGCGATCTACGGGCTGATACTCGCGACGTCGGTGATAGCAGTGTCACGTCAGTACACTCAGGACGCCGCCGTGACGGCGGTGACGGTCGTGGTCACGGCCGCGGTGTTCTGGCTCGCGCACGTCTACGCCGGCGCCGCGGCGATCGCGATCCGCAAGGGACACATGCCGAGCCGGCGCGAGGTGCGCGGCATCGTCGAGGAGGAGTGGCCGCTGGTGCAGTCCGGGGTCCTCCCGACGATCATTCTCCTGCTCGGACCGCTCGGCATCCTGGCGGACGACACCGCGCAGGACGCGGCGCTCGCCGCCTGCCTGGTGGAGCTTGCAGCCATCGGGCTGATGGTCGGGCGGGCGGCGAGGGCGCGCGGCATCCTCGTCGCGCTCTCCTGCGCAATCTCGCTCAGCTTCGGCGTCGTCATCGTCGTGCTCAAGGTCCTCGTGCACTGAGGCTGGGCCGGTGGACCCGCACTACGCGAACGCGTTCACCGCCCGCGCGACCACGAGTCCGAACAGCGCGAGCGCGACGGTCGCCTGCAGGAGCATCGCGCACTTGGCACGCAGCGAGAGCGGCATGACGTCCGTGGGGCTGAACGCCGTGGCGTTCGTGAAGCCGAGGTGCAGGTAGTCGAGGAAGACGGGACGCCAGCCCGGCGGCGCCAGCTCGGGGCTCATATGCTGCGTGAACGCGAAGTCCACCGGCCCGGGCCGCCGCGAGCGCGCGATGGGGCCGCCCCCGTCCATGAGCCAGTAGAGCATCGCGAAGGCCATGTTGTTACCGAGCCACACGACCGCGCCCGATGCGAGCAGATGACTCGGATCGTTCGTCGGGCCCTCGCCCGTGATCAGGTCGCGGATCAGCACCACCGTCGACCAGAGCGCCGCCGCGACGAGTGTGCCCACCAGGATCAGTGACACCCGCCGCAGCCGCCGGCGCTCGGCCGCGCCCGTGGGGTCGCTCGTGAGCAGCACCACCAGCAACGCCCCTTCGATCGCCGGCACGAGCCACGGCACGCGCACGGCCGCCTCGCTCGGCAACCACACGCGCAATGCGACGTTGACGCCCATGAAGAGGACCAGCGCCGCGATCGGCGGCCAGCGCGACTCGCCGAGCGGTTGGTCCGAGGCCCCCACGGCGGGCGCGGAGGGCGCCGCGCGAGGGTCGGCGTCGAGGGCCACCGGCGCATCGTCCCACACGCCCTCATGACCGTGGCCGAGCGGCGGCTGGAGCTCGCGGCGACCGTCCTCCTCGCGCTCGCCACGCTCGCCACGGCGTGGGCCGCCTACCAGTCGCGCCAGTGGACCGGCGAGCAGGCGCAGAACACGAGCCACGCGACGGCCGCCCGCATCGCGGAGAACCGCGTCTCGGCGCTCGCGAACCGCCAGGTGCAGATAGACGTCGCCACGTTCATCCAGTGGCTCGACGCGCGCACCGGCGGCAAGCCGCGGCTGGCCGACTTCTACCGCGCCCGCTTCCGCGACGAGTTCAAGCCGGCGTTCGCCGCCTGGCTGGCGACGAGGCCGTTCGAGAACGACGCCGCGCCGCCGAGCCCGTTCGCGATGCCGCAGTACCGGCTGAGGGCGACGGCGCGGGCGGAGGGTCTGGAGAGGGCGGCCGCGGCGGACTCCGAGCACGCGAAGGAGGCCAACCAGCGCGCCGACAACTACATGCTCGCGGTGGTGCTGTTCGCCTCGTCGCTGTTCTTCGCGGGGCTGAGCACGAAGCTGCACACGCCCACGGCGCGGCGGGCGACCCTCGCCCTCGGCTTCGTGGTCTTCGTCGGCGCCGTGATCTGGATCGCGACGATCCCGGTGCAGCTCACAACCTGACGACCGAGGCGTCCTCCGCCACGCCGGCGGCCCGCCGTTGCAGCAGCGCGCGCCAGCCGCTCAGCACCTCGTGCACCGCGGCCGCGCCGAGTATCGGCTGCTGGGGCAGCGGCAGCTCGGCCGAGCAGAGGATGAACGGGCGCGTCTGCGGCCCGCCCAGGCCGCCGTGGAACGAGATCAGCTCCTCGAACGCGCAGCCCTCGTCCAGCATCGGGTCGTAGAAGCTGCCGACCATGATGTCGGCCACGTGCTCGAATCCGTCGGTGCGCTGCAGGTGGCGCGCTGCCGTCGGCGAGAACGGCGCCAGCGGGTCCTCGCCGACCACGCGGTCGTCCTCGAGGTAGCGGACGCCGTTGCGCCCCAGCACGACGGCGCCGTGCTCGGCCGAGCGCACGAGCAGCCAGCCGACGTGCTCGTGCTCGCGCAGCGCCGGCACGAGCCGCGGGTGGCGTTCGTCGATCTCCTCGAGCGTCAGCCGGCGCTTCTCCTCCATCAGGTACACGAGCCCGAGGTTGCCGGAGCCGAGCACGACCACCTCGCGATCCGAGACGTCGTTCTTCGGCCGCTTCTTCTTCTGCGTGCGGCCGGTCGCCTCGTCCACCGCGTGCCCGACCATCGCGTCCTGCTCGTCGCCGCCGGTGTAGGCGGCCACCTCGCCGCGCGCCAGCGAGCGCTCCACCAGCTCGTCGAGCCCGTAGCCGTTGCGCTGCTTGAACGTGGCGCCCTGCGTCTGGCCGTGGTCGGAGAGGATCACCACCTCGTACGGCCGCGGCGCGTGGCGGCGCGCCCGCACGATGCGGCCGAACTGCTGGTCGAGCTTGCGCAGCGCCTCGAGCGTGTCCGCGCGCTCCAGCCCGGAGTGGTGCGCCACCTCGTCGTAGCTCGCGAAGGTGGCGTACACGGCGGGCCGCCCGCGCATCATGTCGGTGAGCACGCCGAAGACCACGAGGTCGCGCACGATCACGCACATCGCGCCGCGCATCAGCGGATAGACGCCGCCGCGGTGCCCGCGCGGGCGCACGTCGCGGCGCGACGCGCGCAGCGCCGCGGTCACCTCGAGCACGACCTCCCACAGGAACAGCACGAACGCGCGCGTGACGTTGAACCCGTTCGCGAGGAAGGCGCGGTAGCCGGGGTTGGCCTTCTTCTCGGCCTCGGCGCGGCTGACCGTCAGGATCGTCTCCTCGGCCTCGCCAGAGAGGAGGTTGCCGCGGCTCGCGCCGCCGTCCGCGAGCAGGCCGATCCCGGTGGAGTGGCGCCGTTCGATCTCGGCGCAGTCCTCCGGCGACGAGCAGACCATCATCAGGCCCGTCTCCTTCTCGACCCACCGGAACGCGGGGATGTCCTCGTTCGACCCGAGCAGGATGCCGGCCTGGCTGGCGCCGGTCTGGGAGGAGAGGTCGGTCTCCCACTCCACGAGGCGGTAGCCGTCGTCCGAGATCAGCTTCGCCATGTTGGGCGCGCTTCCGTCGCGCATCGCGTCGCGCAGCACGGGCAGCGCGAGCCCGTCGATCTCGAGGAAGACGATCCCGGGCACGCCGGTGGGAGAGATCGCGCCCTGGCGGCGGGCTATGCGCCGTACGACGCGCAGCGAGTACTCGTCCTCGTCGTTCGTGCCGACGATCACCTGCAGCACCATGTCCACTGCAGAGATCACGAGCGACGCCAGCAGCGCGTCGCCGAACGAGCCCACGTGCACGTCGTCCTCGAGCACGTCGCCGGCGATCTTGATCAGGAACGCGTTCGCGAACAGGACGAGCAGGAAGCCCAGGACCAGCATGAACGGCAGCCGCAGCGCGGCCAGCACCGGCGGCAGGATCGCGTTCAGCACGGCGACGACCGCCGCCACCAGGAACGCCGCGCCGGTCGCCTCGAGGCCGAAGCCGGGCAGGATCCATGCCGCCACCGCGACCGAGGCCGCCGCGACGATCCAGGCGAGCAACAGCGGCAGGATCCGCAGCCGCGGAAGCTCGGGCTCCCAGGTCACCTCTTCGCCGTAGGGCGCCGCCATCGTCCTACGCGTTGCCCTCGGCGGGGTACTGTGGCTGCGGTGCGTCGGTCTCCTCGATCATCGCGCGCTGAGCGAGCGTAAACAACAGCGCGATCGACGGCAGGACCACCAGCACCGCCGCCCCGAAGACGATCAGCAGGCCGACGAGCGTCGGGTCCGGCGCCGCGCCGTCCGAGATCTTGAGCTCGGTGGGGAGGAGGTAGGGGTACTGGGCCACGCCCCAGCCCCACACGACCGCCACGACTGCCGCGACCGCCAGCGGCCGCGTGCCACGTGTGGCGCGGCGGGCCAGCAGCACCATCACGGCGACCCCGCACAGCACGGACACGATCACGAACGGCAGGCCCTCGCTGGTGAGCCCGTCGTACACGTAGCGCGCCTCGGAGTGCATGACGACGATCCCGGCGATCGCGAGCACGCCCGTGACCGCCGCGGTCGCGAACGCGCGCCGCTCGAAGTACGTCTCGAGGTCCGGCGCACGGGCGCGGCGCGCGTCGCTGACGAGGAACACCGCCGACAGGTACGCGGAGGTGGCCACGAACAGCGCGCCGGTCAGGAGCGACGCCGCGTTCAGCCAGCTCGTGACCGCGTCGCCCTCGGCGTTGCCGACCGGCACCCGGCCCGACGCGATCGCGCCTACGACCGTCCCCATGAAGAACGGGGTCAGCAGGGAGGAGGCGCCGAACAGGCGCTGCGCGAGCGCCTCGCGCCTCGCCGTGTGCTGGAAGGCGAAGCCCGCGCCGCGCAGAACGATCCCGAGCGCGGCCAGGCTGAGCGGGATGAAGAGCGTGGAGAAGATCGACCCGAAGGCCTCCGAGAACCCGGTCCAGAGCACCACCAGCACGAAGATCAGCCACACGTGGTTGGCCTCCCACACCGGGCCGAGCACCCAGTCGATCAGCTCGCGGGCGCGCCGGCCGCGGTCGCTCCCGCCGGCCACGAGGCTCCAGAACCCGGCCCCGAAGTCGGCGCCGCCGAACACGGCGTAGAACGTCGCGCCGATCCACAGCACCGCGGCGACCGCGTCCGCCGTGCTCAAGGCGTCGCCTCCGAGAGCTCGGGCCCGGCGCTCGGCCCGTACGGCACGTCGGTGTCGTCCTCGACCTCCACGCCGCGCCAGCGCCGCGACATCAGTCGCAGCGTCAGGATAGTCGCGGCGCCGAGCACGGCGTACAGCAGCAGCACGAGCGTGAACGTGACCCAGATGCCGTCGGCCTTCGTGACCGCGTCCGCCGTGCGCATCTCCTCGTAGACGACCCACGGCTGGCGCCCGACCTCCGTCACGATCCAGCCCGCCTCGAGCGCCACGATCGCCGCCACGCCGGAGACGGCGACCGCGCGCAGGAACCACGGCGTCTGCGGGAAGTCGCGCTTGCGCCACCACTGGATGCCGAGCCAGAGGCCGAGCGCGATCAGCGCCGTGCAGATCCCGACCATTGTGTCGAACGCCCAGTGCAGCATCGTGTTGGCCGGCGGGCGGTCGTCGGGCGGCACCGAGTCGAGCCCCGTGACCTTCGTGTCGGTGCTCCAGCCAACCAGGAACGAGTCGAACCCGGGGATGCCGATGCCGCCCTTCACGCCGTCGTCCGTGCAGCGGCCGTAGATGTACTCGGTCACGTGCGTGTCGGTCTTCTGCACGCACTCCATCGCGGCGAACTTGACCGGCTGGTGGTCGGCGATCGAGCGCGCGGCCGTGTCGCCGACGGCGAACTGGATCGGCGTGACGATGCAGGCGAGCGTCAGCGGGATCAGCATGCCGAGCCGGTGGTAGCGGTCGCGGCGCCCGCGCAGCATGCCGACGGCATAGACCGAGGCGACCAGGAACCCGGTCACGATGTAGGCCGCGAGGATCATATGCGGCACCTCGTACGGGACCGCCGGGTTGAAGATCACCTTGAACGGGTCCACGTCCGTGACCTTGCCGTTCGAGATCGTGTAGCCCTGCGGCTGGTTCATCCACGAGTTCGCGGCCACGACCGAGAACGCACCGCCGATCCCCGTGATGGCGATCGGCACCCCGCTCCAGAAGTGGGCCCAGGGCGAGAGGCGCTTCCAGCCGAAGATGTAGATCGCGACGAAGATCGCCTCGAGGAAGAAGAAGATCCCCTCGATCGCGAAGAGCACGCCGAAGACCTGCCCGTAGCGGCCGGTGAACGCCGGCCACAGCAGGCCGAACTCGAACGACAGCACGGTCCCGGTCACGGCGCCGACGGCGAACGTGACCGCCACCACCTTCGACCAGCGCCGCGCGAGCAGCAGCGCGTCGGGGTCGTCCCGCTTCAGCCCGATCCAGTTCGCGATCAGCATCATCGCCGGGAACGCGACGCCCAGGGACGCCAGGATGATGTGGAACCCGAGCGTGAACGCCATCTGGCTGCGCGCCGCCTCGAGGTTGGAGGCGAGCGGGAGGGCGACGTCGAGCATCACGCCCGCGGGGTCATCCCGCGGCTTCGACCTTGGGCGGCGCGCGCTCGACGGTCGAGAGGTCGCCCTCGATCACCTGGTTCCCGAGCGAGCCGAAGAAGGTCGTGACCCAGTCGGTGACGATCTTGAGCCGCTTGCCCTCGCCGCCCAGGTAGTAGAGGTGGACCATCAGGTAGGTGGCGAACGCGGGCCAGCCGTGGAGCTTCAGGCCGCGGATCTCGCAGATGGCGTGGCCGCGGCCGATCACGGCGAGCGCGCCCTTGTCGAGGTAGCGGAAGGGCGTGGAGGCCCCGGCGCCGCCCTCGCGGATGCCCTTCGCCACGTGGGCGGCCTGCTGGATGGCGACGGTGGCCAGCCCGGGCAGAGGCTTGCCGCCGGGGCCGTCGAGGTTCGCGACGTCCCCGATCACCGAGATCTCGGGGTGGCCGGGCAGCGTCAGGTCCGGCTGCACCTTGACCCGGCCGGCGCGATCCGTCTCCGCCCCGGTCGCGCCGGCGACCGTCGCGACCAGCGGCACCGGCCGCACGCCGGCCGCCCAGACGACCGTGCGCGCCTTGAACCGCTCGCTCGTCCCGTTCTTCTCGATCGTGACGCCGCGCGAGTCGATCGCGGTGGCCCTGACCTGCTCGCGGACGGTCACGCCGATCTCGGTGAGCGCGCCGGCGGCCCGCGCCGACAGCGACTCGCTGAACGGCGACAGCACCCGGTCGCCGGCGTCGAGCAGGATCACGCGGGCGTCGCCCGCCCCGAAGCGCCCGTACTCGCCGGCCAGCTTGCGGCGCATGAGGAGCGCGAGCGCGCCGGCGACCTCCACGCCCGTGGGGCCGCCGCCCACGATCGCGAAGGTCAGCCACTCGGCGCGCTCCTCGGGATCCTCGGTCCGTTCCGCCTGCTCCAGCGCGCCGTAGAGGCGTCCGCGCAGCTCCACCGCGTCGGCGAGCGTCTTCAGCCCGCATGTCACGTCCGCCCATTCGTCATGCCCGAAGTACGAGGTCTCCATCCCGCAGGCGATGATGAGCGTGTCGTATCCCACCCGCTCGCCGCGGTCGAGCTGGACCTCGCGCCGCTCCACGTCCACGTCCACGACCTCCGCCATCAGCACGCGCGCGTTCGGGATGCGGCGCAGCGAGGCGCGGATCGGCACCGCGCACTCGCCCTCCGCCACCGCCCCCGCGGCCACCTGGTAGAGCAGCGGCTGGAAGAGGTGGTGGTGCTTGCGGTCGATGACCGTCACGTCCACGTCCTCGGCGTGGCGTAGCCGGCGCGCCGCGGCCAGCCCGCCGAAGCCGCCGCCCACGATCACGACCCGCCTCCGCGGCGCGGCGCCGTCAGCCGACACGGGCGGACTCCTGCCGCGGCTGCCCGGCGCCCATCCGCTCGAGCAGGTGATCGCCCACCCGCAGCGCGTTCGCCATCGCGGTCAGCGCCGGGTTCACGGCGCCGATGCTGGGGAAGAAGCTCGTGTCGACCACGTAGAGGTTGTCCACCTCGTGCGCGCGGCAGTCGCGGTTCAACACCGACGTGTGCGGGTCGTCGCCGAAGCGGCACGTGCCCGCCTGGTGGGCGACCCCCGCGACCGGGATCGCGGTCTTCAGGTACGCGTGGCGCGGGATCAGGTGCTCGGGCTCCATGCCGGCGTGGCCCAGCATCGACTTGAGCTGGTTGTAGAGGCGCTCCTGCGGAACCTGGTTGGTCTGGGTGTAGCTGATGCTGATCTCGCCGTCCCGGTTCAGCGTCACGCGGTTCTCGGGCCGCGGCAGGTCCTCGGTCGAGAGCCAGAAGTCGATCGCGTGGCGGGCCATGCGGTCGAGCGTGCGCGTGGGGGCGAGCTTCGTCTCGAGCGGCTTCTCGCCGCGGTACATCGGCGCCGACGACTTCCCGACCATCTGGATGTTGCCCATCGGGTACTCGAAGTCCTTGTCGCCGAAGTAGAAGTCGTTGATCCCGAGCGTCTTCTGGAACACCGTCGGGTTCTCTTCCTTCGAGAGCGCGAGCACCGCCTGGCTGTTGTGGAACGTGTAGTTGCGCCCGACCTGGTCGGAGCCGTTGGCGAGGCCGTTCGGGTGCCTGTCGCTCGCCGAGGCGAGCAGCAGCTTGGCCGAGTTCGCCGCGCCGCAGGAGACGACGACGATGTCGGCCGAGAACGTCTCGGGCGCGCCGTCCACCTCGGCCTCGACCTCGGTGACCGCGTCGCCGGAGGGGCTCGTGCGGAGCGCGACCGCCCTCGCGTTCGTCATCAGCGTGACGTTCGAGTACTCGAGCGCCGGGCGCACCGCCAGCACCTCGGCGTCCGACTTCGCGTGCACGAGGCACGGGAAGCCGTCGCAGGTGGCGCATCGCACGCAGTTGCTGTACGGCATGTTGGCCTCGTTCAGCATCACACCGCACGGCGCGTGGAACGGCCGCAGCCCGACCGCCGCCAGGTCGTCGGCGAGCTGCTGGATGCGCGGCTCGTGTGACACCGCGGGGTGGGGATAGGGCGCGCTCGCGGGCGGCTCGGTGGGGTCCTCGCCGCGCGCGCCGTGCACGTGGTAGAGCTGTTCCGCCGCCGTGTAGTACGGCTCCATCTCGTCGTAGCCGATCGGCCACGCGGGCGAGACGCCGTCGTGGTGGCGCAGCTCGCCGAAGTCCTCGGCGCGCAGGCGGTAGAGCGCCGCCCCGTACATCTTGGTCGCGCCGCCCACGAAGTAGTGCACCTGCGGCTGGAAGGGCTTGCCCTTGTCGTCGTACCAGGTGTCCTCCGTGATGTAGCGGTTGTCGATGAAGACGTCCGACGCGCTCCAGTTCGCCGGCTCGCGCGGCAGCCAGTCGCCGCGCTCGAGCAGCAGGATGCGCTTTCCGGACGAGGCGAGGTGCCGCACGAGCGTGCCGCCGCCGGCGCCGCTCCCGATCACGATCACGTCGTATGAGCTCAATCTGTCCACTCCTCCAGCCGCTCGGCAAGGATGATCCGCGCCGCCGCCTCGATCAGCGCGAGGTGCGAGAAGGCCTGCGGGAAGTTCCCCAGGTGGCGGCCCGTGCTGGTGTCGAACTCCTCCGCGTACAGGCCCAGCGGCGAGCCCACGCTCAACAGCTTCTCCATCAGGTCGCGGGCGCGCTGCAGCTCGCCCACGACGGCCAGCGCCGACACGAGCCAGAACGAGCAGATCAGGAAGCTGCCCTCCTTGCCCGAGAGACCGTCGTCGGTCTCCTCGGTCCGGTAGCGCAGCACGAAGCCGTCCTCGGTCAGGTCAGAGGCGATCGCGTCGACGGACTTCTTCAGCCGCTCGTCGCCACCGGGCAGGAAGCCGAAGATCGCCGCCAGCAGAGTCGACGCGTCGAGCGAGTCGGTCTCGTAGTGCTGGCGCAGCACGCCGTCCTTCACGCCGTGCTCGAGGATGTCGGCCTTGATCTCCTCGGCGGTGGCGCGCCACGTGGACTGGATCTCCTGCTCGCCGCGGATCTCCGCCAGCTTCGCCGCCCGGTCGAGCGCGACCCAGCACATCAGCTTCGACGACACGTAGTGCTTCGGGTCGCCGCGCGCCTCCCAGATGCCCTGGTCGGGGTTGCCCCAGACCTGCGTGGCGCACTCCGCCTGCGCCTGGACGATCGGCCACAGTCGTCGCGGCAGCCGGGCGCTGTGGCTCGTGTGCAGGAAGATCGAGTCCAGCACGGCGCCGAACACGTCGTTCTGGCGCTGGTCGTAGGCGCCGTTGCCGACCCGTACCGGGCTCGCGCCGGCGTACCCCGACAGGTGGTCGAGGGTCTCCTCGGTCAGGTCCCTGCGACCGTCGATGCCGTACATGATCTGGAGCGCGCCGTCGTCGTTCGCCTCGAGGTCGGCGACGAACTGCATGAACTCGTCCGCCTCCCAGTCGAGCTGGAGCCAGTGGAGCGCCTGGAGCGTGAACGTGGAGTCGCGCATCCACGTGAAGCGGTAGTCCCAGTTGCGCTCGCCCCCGGGCGTCTCCGGCAGCGAGGTGGTGGCCGCCGCGACGGTCGCGCCGGTCGGCATGTAGGTCAGGCCCTTGATCGCCAGCGCGGACCGCTGGATCGGCTCGCGCCAGCGGTGGTCCACCTGGCGCGCCCGCGCGAGCCAGTCGCGCCAGAAGTTCGCCGTCGCGGCCAGCCGGCTGTTCGCGTCGTCCACGTTCGTCGGCGACGCGAGCTCCTCGGCCCACGAGAGCGAGCAGAAGAGCTGCTCGCCCTGCTGCATCGTGTGCCGGGCGCGCACCCGGTCGCCCTCGATGCCGATCGACATGTCGGTCTGGAGCCGGATCGTCAGGCCGTCGCCGGTCGCGTCGGCGGTGTGGCGGCTGCCGTCCACCAGCGACCATTCGGCCTCCGCGCGCCCGTAGTCGAACACCGGCTCGCAGACGAGCTCGACATCGATGCTCCCGTCCAGGCAGATCATCACGCGCACGAGCATGTGGTCGCCGTCGGTGTCCGCCGGCGGCCGCGTGTGCGGCGTGACCCCGTCCTCGCCGCGCGTCGGGCCCATCGTCAGCGCGTCACGGACGACCACCCAGCCGGTCGGCGTGTTCCAGGTCGTGGAGAGCACGTTGGTGCCCGGCTCGTAGATGCGCGCCGTCGGCACGCTGATGCCGAACGGCCCGAGCCGGAAGGCGCCGGCGCCGCGGTCGAGCAGCGTGCCGAACACGCTCGGCGAGTCGAAGCTCGGCACGCAGAGCCAGTCGATCGCGCCGTCCGGCGCGACCAGAGCGCAGGTGTGGCAGTTCGATAGGAACGCGTAGTTGGCGATCGGCGGGAAGGGCGAAGGCGCCGCGGAGCTCTGGGGCATGGTGTCCCGCTCGACGCCGGTGCTCGTGGCGTCGCTCATGACCCGGTCCACGGCCCGTGCCAGGCGCCGTCGTGCGCGACGAGCTTGTCGCCGCCGGCCGGGCCCCACGTGCCCTTCTCGTAGCTCTGCACAGGTGGCGGCGAGTCGAGCAGCGGCTGCACGATCCGCCAGGTCTCCTCGACGGCGTCCTGGCGGGTGAAGCGCTTGCTGTCGCCGACCATCGCCGCGTGGAGCAGCACCTCGTACGGCGTCGGCCCCTCGCCCCCCTGTTCCGCGAACTCCATGTCGAGGCTGATGTGCTCCGGCTTGATCGCCTCCGAGCGCTGCGCGTTTACGAGCAGCCGAATGCCGGTCGACGGGTCCAGCCTCACCACGATCTGGTCCGGCTCGGGGTGGTGTCCCTCCCAGCCCTGGACCTTCAACGGCGGCGGCCGGCGCATGACGAGCCGCATCTCCGTCTGCGTCACCGGCAGCCGCTTGCCGGTGCGGATGTAGAACGGCACGCCCGCCCAACGCCAGTTGTCGATGTGCAGCCGCAGCGCGGCGTAGGTCTCGGTGGAGGAGTCGGCGGCGACGCCGTCGATCTGCCGGTAGCCGTCGTACTGCCCGCGCACGTACTGGGCCGGATCGGCCTCCGGCATCGCGCGGAACACCGCCGCCATGTGGTCCTTGAGCGTCTGCGCGTCGGTCGCCGCGGGGGGCTCCATCGCCGTCGCCGCCACCACCTGCATCAGGTGGTTGACCACCACGTCGCGCACCGCTCCGACCGGATCGTAGAAGTGCCCCCGGTCCTCGACCCCGAAGTCCTCCGCCATCGTGATCTGCACCGAGGAGACGAACGTGCGGTTCCAGACCGGCTCGAACATCGCGTTCGCGAACCGGAGGTAGAGCAGCTCGACGAGGCCCATCTTCCCCAGAAAGTGGTCGATCCGATAGAGCTGCGACTCGTCGAGGTACTGGTGCACCTGCTCGTTGAGCTCGCGGGCGGAGGCGACGTCGTGGCCGAACGGCTTCTCGACCACGACGCGCGCCGACTTCGTCAGCCCGGCGTCGTGCAGCCCCTTGATGACCATGCCGAACAGCGACGGCGGGATCTCGAGGTAGAACACGGGCTTCTTCGCGTCGCCGATCGCCTGCGCGACCTTCTGGTAGGTCGCGGGGTCCGAGAAGTCGCCGCTCAGGTACGAGAGCCGGGAGGCGAAGCGCTCGAAGACCTCGTCGTCGACCGTCTCGCCCGTCCCCTCGATCGACTCGCGCGCGTGGGCGCGGAGCTTGTCGGTCGTCCAGTCGTCGCCGGCCACGCCCACGATCGGGCAGGCCAGCAGGCCGCGCCGCTCCAAGCGGTAGAGGGAGTGGAAGGTCATCACCTTCGCGAGGTCGCCGGTGATGCCGAAGGGGACGAACACGTCGGCGGCCTCGGCGCCGCCCGTGGTTGCGGCCGCTCCCGGGCCAGGTCGTACCGCGGTGCTCATGGGTGCCTTTCGTTCCGGGTCTGCGCACCGATTGTCCTGCGGCGCCGGGGCGGGGCGCATCACCCGATGAGGATGATTCACCCGCGACGAGTGATGCGCGCGGGCGCCGCGGCCGGTTGGATTGCGGCATGACCCACGCAGACAGCATCGGAGAGCTCCTCGGCGCGCGCTACGGCAACAGGTTCCTGCTCGAGCCGGCCCCCTCGACGAAGTTCCCGTCCACCGGCACGAGCGCGCTCGAAGCGATGCGGCTGGTCGCGCTGCAGCTCGAGCTGGAGGGCGACCCCCAGCGCAACCTCGCGACGTTCGTGACGACGTGGATGGAGCCGGAGGCGCAGCGGATCATCGCCGAGAACCTCCACCGCAACTTCATCGATCACGCCGAGTATCCGGAGACCGCCGAGATCGAGCAGCGCTGCATCCGCATGCTCGCCGACCTGTTCAACGCGCCTGGGGAGACGACCGGCGCGCGCACGCAGGGCTCCTCGGAGGCGATCATGCTGGGCGCCCTCTCGCTCAAGTGGAAGTGGCGCGAGCGGCGCGAGGCGGCGGGCCAATCGACCGATAAGCCGAACCTCGTGTTCGGCGGGGACGTGCACGTGGTGTGGGAGAAGTTCTGCCGCTACTTCGACGTCGAGCCGCGGATCGTGCCGCTCCAGGAGCACAAGTACACGATCGGCCCGGAGGACGTGGAGCCGCACGTCGACGAGAACACGATCGGCGTGGCGGCCGTGCTCGGCACCACCTTCACCGGCCACATGGACGACATCCGCGGCATCGACGAGCTGCTGCGCCGGCTCCGCGACGAGAAGGACCTCGATGTGCCGATGCACGTGGACGCCGCGAGCGGCGGCTTCGTCTGGCCGTTCATCTACCCGGACACGGCGTGGGACTTCCGGCTCGACTCGGTGCGGTCGATCAACGTCTCCGGGCACAAGTTCGGGCTCGTCTACCCCGGCATCGGCTGGCTGATCTTCCGCGAGAAGAGCGACCTCGCCGAGGACCTCGTGTTCTACGAGAACTACCTCGGCAAGACCGACGCCACGTTCACGCTCAACTTCTCCACCGGCGCGTCGATGGTGCTGGCCCAGTACTACAACTTCGTGCGGCTCGGCCGCGACGGCTACACGTACATCATCGAGATCATGCGCCGGAACGCCCAGTCACTCGCGGAGCAGATCCGCGACGGCGAGTACTTCGAGCTGATCGGCGCCGACGAGGAGCAGCTGCCGCTGGTGGCGTTCAAGCTGGCCGAGAAGCGCAACTTCGACGAGTTCGACGTGGCGTGGCAGCTGTCGGCGGAGCGCGGCTGGATGGTGCCCGCCTACACGCTGCCGCCGGACGCGCAGCACGTGAAGGTGATGCGGGCGCTCGTCAGGGAGACGCTCAGCCGCGAGATGGTGGACACGCTGGTGAGCGACGTGGGCGAGGCCTGCCGGACGCTCGAGAAGAAGGGCGGCGCGCACGAGTCCGAGCGCAAGAAGGTGAAGACGGGCGTCGGCTACTGAGCTGACGCTGCGATCTCGAACGCCGCCTCGTAGCTGTCCCCGGGTGCCGCGACCGGCAGGTCAGGTCCCCCGGTGACGAGCGCGTTCGTGGGCGCGGTCATCGGCTCGAAGCAGACGAAGTCGCTGCCGGGCGGCGCGAACACCTGCGCGAACGGGTAGCCGCGCAGGAACGTGAGGCAGACCTCGGGGTCGCCGCCGCCGAGCACGAACTGCGGTGGGGACCCGAGGTCGGCGAAGCCGTCGTCCCAGTCGCTGTCGCCGAGCTGCCGCACGCCCGGCTCGAAGGGCTCGCGGTCGCCGGTCGGGATCATCGACTCGCCGAGCACCAGCCGCCTGCGGACGGGCAGGTCGAGCATCGCGGCCTCGCGCGAGGTCGCCTGGATCCGCAGGTAGGGGTGGAAGCCGAACGAGACGGGCACGGGCGCCTCGCCCGCCGGCGTAAGCGTGACGGCGATCTCGACCGTGCGCCCGCTCAGGCGCGCGGCGTAGTCGAGCCGGTGCGGGAAGGGGAAGATCGCGAAGGCTGGGTGCGCCGAGTCCCAGTCGAGCCGCGCGAACAGCGACCCCTCGTCGGAGTCGACCACCTCCCAGCGCATCAGGCCGGGCGGCGCGCCGTGGATCGGCAGGCCGGACGGGTCGCGCTTCACCAGGCCGGCGGGCAGCTCGACCTCGGTGCCCGCGACGCTGTAGCGGTCGCCCGCGAGCCGGTTGGCCCACGGATGGAGCAGCGGCACGCCCATCGTCGAGCCGCGCTCGGCGTACGCCTCGAGGCCGTTTCGCTGCGCGAGCAGCTCGCGTCCGCCGAGCGTCAGCGAGTGGAGGACCATGTTCGCGGCCGGCGCGAAGGCCGCGCGCAGGCCGTCCTCGGCGCCGAGCGCGATCGTTCCCTCAGGCGGCCTGGAGGTCATCGAGCAGGCCCGCTGCGAAGGCTTGCGCGACGGCTTCCTCGCGGGACGAGGCGTCGAGCTTTCGGTAGAGCGACCTCACCTGCGTCTTCACGGTGTTGGGCGAGACGCACAGCCGGCTCGCGATCGTGGCGAGCGACAGGTGCGTGGGGAGCATGCGCAGCACGCGCAGCTCGGCTGTCGTGAGGGCGCAGGCGCCGCCGGCGGAGCGCGTGGCCGCCTCCAGCTGGGAGCGCGCCTGCTCGAGCCATGCGCGCAGCGTCGTCGACTCCGGCACGTGACGCAAGGTCCGGGCGGCCTCCGTCAACAACGATCGCGCCGCCGCGACGTCGCCGAGCCCCAGCGTCGCCCGAGCCAGCGCGATCCTCGTCTCCGCCTCGTACCAGGGCGCGAAGTCCGCGAGCTGGTCGAGGAGCCGAACCGACCACAGGACGTCCCGGCGGGCCTCGTCGACCACCCCCCTGTGGGCGCGCACGAGGCCCGACACGGCGAAGACGAGCGACATGGTCGGATACCGCTCGAGACCGAACGTCTTGACGTGCGAGCGCGCTCGCGCCATGAGAAGCGCGGCCTCGTCCCAGTCCTCGTCCTCGATCACGAGCAGGGCGTGCTGCGCCAGGCAGAGCGACTGGACGTTCGGCGCGGCGGAACCGCGGCGACCGACCTCCTCGAGCGGAACGCGGGCGTCCGCTCGGCCGCCCGCCAGGTGGTGGGCCGCGCCCTCGAGCAGGCGGGCGAGGGAGCGCCACGGGCTGTGCTCCGGCTCGGACCGGGCGGCGCCGGCTGCGTCGGCGCCCATCCGCGAGATGCCGTCCCGGCCGCAGGCGGCTCGCAGGATCGTGAGCGGGGCGGCGATCGGGCCGTCGGCGTCGCTCCCGTCGAGGCCCCGGGCCGCCTCCGCGGTCCAGCGCTCGGCCTGGCCGCGGTCGCCCGCGGCGAGATGGCTCGCCGCCGCGACGACGGACAGCCGCGGGGAGGCGGCGATCTCCTCCGCGGCGAACTCGTCGAGCCAGCCCCTGACCGCGTCGTTCCGGCCCTGGGCGATGGCGCCGGGTGCGCGATCCCACAACAGGCCCCGGGCCACGTCGCCGTCCCCGGCGGCGATCGCATGATTGATCGCGGCGTGGGCGTCGCCGCTGCCGGCGTACCAGCCGCTCGCGCGCCGGTGGAGCTGGCGTTCCGTGTCGGGCTCGCGGCGCCGGAGCTCGGCGCGCAGCATCTGGGCGAAGAGGCGGTGATGGCGGTACGACTCGCCGCTCCGGTCGAGGCACACGAGCATCGTGTTCGATCGCGCCAGCTCGGCGAGCGCCGCGCCGGAGCCGGTGGTGCCCAGCAGGGCGTCGCAGGCCGGCGCCGTCAGGGTGTCGAGCACCGCGCTGCGGAGGAGGAAGTCGAGCCGGTCGGGGGCGAGCGGCGCCAGCAGCTCGTCGCGCAGGTAGTCGGCGACGATGCGGTCGTCGCCGGCGAAGCGCCGGGCCGCGGCGCGGACGTCGGGCTGTGCGCGGAGCGACAGGGCGGCCAGGTACAACCCGGCCGGCCAGCCCTCGGTGCGCCGCACGAGCCAGGCCAGATCGTCGCCGCCGAGCCGCACTCCCGCCCGCTCCAGCAGCACGGCGGCCTCCGGACGCCCCATCGCCAGATCGTCGGTGCGCAGCTCCACCACCCGCCGGTGCGCCCGCAGGCGACCCACGGCGAGCCCGGGCTCGCGCCGCCCGGCCAGGGCCACCTGCGACCCAACCGGCATGCAGTCGGCGATCGCGTCGAGCACCTCGGACGCGCCGGGGCTCCGGAGCGCGTCCACGTCGTCCAGTACGAGCACGAAGGGCTCGGGCGCGGATGCGAGCCGTTTCGCGAGGCCGGTGATGGTCCCGGCCGCGCTCCCGAGCGCGTCCGCGACCGAGGCGATCAGCCGGGGCGGATCGTCGTGCTCGCCGTCGAGGCGGATCCACGCGAACGGGCGCGGGTCGTGCTCCGCCCACTCGCCGAGGACCGTGGTCTTGCCGTATCCGGCGGGCGCCACGAGCAGGGCGACCGGAACGTCGGCCGCCTCACGCAGCCGGCGAACCAGCCGCGGACGCGGTGCCAGCCCCGCCGGCCGCGTCCGCGGGGGACGCTCCAGTGCAAGGACGGAGCCCATGGCGGGGAGACTCCCGCCCGGAGACGGCATGGGA
>DASXAA010000159.1:0-2376 GCA_036407035.1 Thermoleophilaceae bacterium
CTCGTCGACTGGAGCTCGTCGGTGCCGCTGCTCGTTGTGTGCACGGCGCGGCCGGAGCTGCTCGAGCGGCGGCCCGGGTGGGGTGGAGGCAAGCCGAACGCGCTGACGCTGTCGATCTCGCCGCTCTCGGACGAGGAGACCGCGCGCCTCCTGGCCGAGCTGCTCGAGCGCGCCGTCTTGCCCGCGGAGGTGCAGGCGTCGCTGCTCGCCCGCGCCGGCGGGAACCCGCTCTACGCCGAGCAGTTCGCGCGCCTGCTCGCCGAGGGCGGCACCGACGAGCGGCTGCCACTGCCAGAGAACGTGCAGGGGATCATCGCCGCGCGCCTCGACGGCCTCCCGCCGGAGGAGAAGGCGCTGCTACAGGACGGGGCGGTGCTCGGCAAGGTCTTCTGGCTCGGTGCGGCCTGCGCGGTCGGCGGCCTCGGCCGCGAGGAAGGCGAGCGGCGGCTGCACGCGCTCGAGCGCAAGGAGTTCGTCCGCCGCGAGCGCCGCTCGTCGGTCGGTGGCGAGGACGAGTACGCCTTCCGGCACGTGCTGGTCCGCGACGTCGCCTACGGCCAGATCCCGCGTGGCGCGCGGGCCGAGCAGCACCAGCGGGCCGCCGAGTGGATCGAGGCGCTAGGGCGGCCCGAGGACCACGCCGAGATGCTCGCGCACCATTACCTCGAGGCGCTGCGCCTCGGACAGGCGGCCGGGCGCGAGGACCCGAAGCTGGCCGAGCAGGCGCGTGCGTCCGCCCGGGTGGCCGGCGAGCGGGCCTACGCGCTGGGCGCCCTGCCCGCGGCCCGCCGCTTCTACGAGTCGGCGCTTGAGCTCTGGCCTGCGGACGACCCGCAGCGGCCGGACCTGCTGCTCGCCTACGCGCGCTCGCGCACGGACGACGTCTTCCTGGACGACGCCGTACTCGAGGGGGCGGCCGAGGGGTTCCTCCGCGCGGAGAATCCTGAGGGCGCCGCCGAGGCTCAGGCGCGGATGGGATCGATCTGGCTGAACCGCGGCGACCGCGACCGGGCGCTCGAGCACTTCGAGCATGCCCGCGGGCTCGTCGACGGCAGGAAGGGCTCGGCGGCGAAGGCGTTCGTGCTCCAGGAGCTGGCCCGGACGCGGATGATGGGCAACGAGTTCGACACCGCGATCCCGCTTGCGACCGAGTCGCTGGCGCTGGCGGAGGCGCTCGGACTCGAGGGCACACGCGCGCGCAACCTCAACACGATCGGCGTCTCGCGCGTGGTCATGGGCGACCGCGGCGGCCTCGAGGACCTGGAGCGCGCCGAGGAGATCGCGCGCGCGATCAACTCCTACGAAGAGGTCGGTGCTGCGGCGAACCTCGCCTGGATGAACGTGCTGCTCGGCGACCTCCGTGAGGCGACCGTCCTGCAGCAGAGGGCTCAGCGCCTGGCCGAGCAGCGCGGCGTCCCGAGCTTCGTCCGCTGGCAGGAGGTCGAGCACGTCTTCCACTGCTACTGGGACGGGCGCTGGGACGAGGGGCTCTCGACCGCGGACGGCTATCTCAAGGCCGTCGAGGGCCCGACGCATTACATGGAGCCGAACTGCCGCTCCATCCGTGCCGTGATCTGGCTCGCGCGGGGGAGGCCCGAGGCGGCGCTCGAGGACGTGCAGCGCGCGACCGAGCTCGCCAGAGCCGCGAAGGACCCGCAGACGATGAGCCCGGTGCTGGCGATCGCCGGCCGCGTCCGGCTCGCCGTGGGCGACCGCGGCGGTGCGAGCGCTGCGGCCGACGAGCTGGCGGAGATCTGGCGCTCGAGCGGGATCGGCCAGCCGCACGAGTGCGCGGAGGCGCCGTGGGTGTTCCGGGAGCTGGGCCGGGAGTCCGAGCTCGCGGAGGCGCTGGCACGGGAGCGGGCGAAGACACGCTGGCACGAGGTCGCCCGCCTCACGGTCGTGGGCGACTTCGCCGGGCTGGCAGAGCACTACGCCGTGATGGGCAGCCTGCCCGACGAGGCCCACGCCCGGCTGAGGGCGGCGGAGGAGCTGGTACGCGAGGGCGAACGGGCCGAGGCCGACCGCCAGCTCGCGCTCGCGCTGCCGGTGTTCGCGCAGGTCGGCGCGAAGGTCTGGGCGGCCGAGGCGAGGGCCTTGCTCAGCGAGTCAGCCTGAGCCGCAGCGGCGGAAGGCCGTGAGCGCGTGCCCGCGCTCCTGCCAGTCGTCGATCCCGCCGCCGAGCACCGGGCGGGCCTCGACGCCTTCCGCGAGGAGGGCGCTCGCCGCGACTCCGGCACGCGCGCCGCTCGAGCAGATCGTGACCACGGGCCGGCCGTTCTGGAGCTCGTCGCGGTACGCGCGCACGAGCCGGTACGGGATGTGCCGGCTGCCGGGGATGTAGCCTTCGTCGCGCTCGTCCTTCTCGCGGACGTC
>DASXAA010000160.1:0-38303 GCA_036407035.1 Thermoleophilaceae bacterium
GGCCGGTGCGAGCGCGACGCGGCCGACGACGCTCAGCGCGAGCAGCATCGGCCGCCCCGCGGTCGCGCCGAGCATCCGGAGCAGGTCGCGCCCGCTCAGCAGGTCGAGCAGCGCCGAGGCGACGACGACGTTCGCGCCCGCGAGGTCGCTCATCGCCAGCCGTGTGACGTCGGACTGCCGGCCCTCGATGGTCACCTCCGCCCCGTCGGCGGCGGGCCCGGGCGGATCGGCGAGGGCGAGGTCGAGCAGGTCGGCGTCGACGTCGTGCACCACCCAGTGCTGCGGCCCGGGCAGCCGCGGGGCGAGCCAGCGGCCCATCGCACCGCTGCCGCCGCCGAGGTCGTGAATCACGAGGGGGCCGTCCGTCGCGAGGTGCCGCGCCAAGCGCCCGGCGAGCTCGGCCGAGCGCGCCGCCGCGTCGGCCGGCTCGCGCAGGAGGAGCCAGTCCGGGCTGACGCGCACGGCAGTCGCGCTCATCGCGCCGCTCCCGCGAGGCCGGCGACGCCGTCCGCGCTGGTCAGTGCTCCCGCGAGGACTTCGGCGACCTCGGACGCGGTGGCCGCCCAGGGGCGCAGCGTCGCGCGCCGCTCCCGCGCCGCGCGCCGCAGGCGATCGCGCAGCTCGGCATCCTCGAGCCAGGCACGCAGCGCCGCGCCGAGGGCCGCCGGGTCGCCGGACGGGACCAGCATCCCCGGCCTGGCGCCGTCGTCCCCGTGCCCCAAGGCCTCCGTCACCCCGCCGACGTCGCTGGCGAGGACCGGCAGGCCGCGGGCGAGGGCCTCGGTGACGACCATGCCGTACGTCTCGGCGTGCGAGGGGAGCACGAGCAGGTCGGCGGCGGCGTACGCGCGGTCGAGATCCGCGCCGGTGAGCGGGCCCGGGAAGCTCACGCGGTCGCCCAGCCCACGGTCCCGCGCCCGGCGGCGGGCACGGTCGGCGAACGCCGGGTCGCGGACCAGGCTGCCGACGCACTCGCAGCGCCAGACCAGGTCGGTCGCCGACGCGAGCGCGTCGAACAGGACGCCGTGGCCCTTGTCGGGTGTCAGCGACGCGACGCAGAGCAGCGCGCCGCCGGCCGCGGTCCCCGGCGCCAGCCGGGCGGGGTCGACCCCGGGCTCGGCAACGTGCACCCGGTCGGGCGGCAGCGCGTGCAGGTCCGCGAGCCGGCGCCGCGCCCACGCGCTGGTCGTCACGACGGCGGAGGCGGCCGCGAGGACGTCGCGCTCGCGCGCCCGCACCGCGCCGGCCTCGTCGTCGGGCGGGCGGTGGCCCAGCGGCATGTGAACGAGCACGACCTGCCTCAGCCGGCCCGCCTGCGGCACGAGCGTCTCGGGTGCCGTGGACGCGACCAGCCCGTCGAGCAGCACCACGGCGCCCTCCGGGATCCGCGCGACGGCGCGCGAGAGGGCGGCGTGCGCGGCCTCGCCGGCCCGCGGCCAGGCGCCGGGCACGGCATGATCGTGCACCGTCCAGCCGAGCGCGGCGAGCTCCTGGCAGACCCGGCGGTCGTACGTGTTGCCGCCGCTCGGCCGCGCCGGGTCGTCGATGCCCTCCGGGACGATGACGTGCAGTTCGCTCACAGCGCCCGCTCGTAGCCGGCCCACGCGACGTGGGACTCGTGCAGGGTCACCACGAGCCCGTCGAGCTCCCGGCCGCCGTCGCCGAGGGCGCCGTCGCGTGCGCGGTCGGCGAGCCGGTCCGCGACCACCCGGGCGAGCGCCTCGGTCGTGGTGTTCATGCCCTCGAACTCCGCCTCGTCGTCGAGGTTGCGATAGGTGAGCCCGCAGACCACGGCGCGCAGGGCGTCGGCCGCGCGGCCGATGTCGACCACGATGCCGTCGGCGTCGAGGGTCGCGCGCCGGAAGGTGGCGTCGACGACGTACGTCGCGCCGTGCAGGCGCTGGGCGGGCCCGAACGCCTCGCCGCGCAGGCTGTGGGCGATCATCAGGTGGTCGCGCACTGTCACGCTGAACACGCGCTACGCCCCGTCGTAGGTGATGGTGTGGCAGAGCGCCGGCAGGCTCCCCTCTGCCAGGCGCGCCATGACGCCGGGCAGCTCCTCGAAGCGCGACTCGCCGGTGACGATCGCGTCGAAGGCGGGGTCGCGCAGAAGGTCGAGCGCGATGGCCAGCCGGTCCGCCGTCGTGCGCCGCCCGCTGCGTGCCGGGGAGACGGTTCCGACCTGGCTGGCGCGCAGCCCGAGGCGGCGTGAGTGGAAGGCGGCGCCCAGCGAGAGCCGCACCTCGGCGTCCCCGTACCAGCTCAGGTCGAGCACCGTGCCCTCGGGGGCGAGCAGGTCGAGTGAGCGCTGGAGCCCCGCGGACGTCGCGCTCGTGTGAACCACCAGGTCGCAGTCGCCGCCCGCGTCGTCCGGCCGGGCGAAGCCGGCCCCGAGCGCGGCCGCGACCTCGGCCCTCGAGTCGTCCACGTCGACGAGCGTGACCTCGACGGCCGGGAACCGGGCGAGCAGGCGGGCGACGCAGCAGCCGACCATCCCCGCGCCGACGACGGCCACGCGGTCGCCGATCAGCGGAGGCGCGTCCCAGAGCGCGTTGACGGCGGTCTCCACCGTGCCGGCGAGCACGGCGCGCGCGGGGGGCACGTCGTCGGGCACGAGGGTGACAGCACCGGCCGGCACCACGTAGGCCGTCTGGTGCGGGTAGAGGCAGAAGACCGTGCGTCCGCGCAGCTCGGGCGGCCCACGCTCGACCGCGCCGACGCTGAGGTAGCCGTACTTGACAGGTCCCGGGAAGTCCCCGTCCTGGAACGGCGCGCGCATTGCCGCGCACCGGTCGCGCGGCACCTCGCCGCGGAACACCAGCGTCTCTGTCCCGCGGCTGACGCCGGACCGCAGCGTGCGGACCAGCACGTCGCCGCTGCCCGGCTCGGGCAAGGCCACCGGCCGAATCTCCCCGCGCCCGGGGGACCGCAGCCAGAACGCGTGCGCCTCCTCCACCCCGTCCCGTGCCCCGGCTTCGTACGGCATACGTCCTGTGGTACGCGGGGCAGCCCGGGGATGTTCACCGGCGCCCCCGCACCGAATAGGGTCTCCGCATGAAGCTCTACGTCTGTTGGGGAACCTTCGGCTCGCCGCGGCCCGGCGGCCATCCGTGCGGCAACGCGTACAACCGCCTGCGCGAGGCCGGCTGGGAGCCCGAGGTCAAGAAGACCTACGGCTGGGCTGTCCTGCCGTCCTTCATGAACCCGGGGCGCAAGCCCGTCCGCGACCTGACCGGCCAGGAGTGGGTGCCGGTGCTCGAGACGGACGACGGCGAGGTGATCCAGGGCTCGGACAAGATCGTCGAGTGGGCGAAGGCGAACCCGGCCGGCGCGTCGGACGCCGCCGCCACCGCGGATCAGCCCGGCTGATCGCGGACATCAGCAACCGCACTGGTCTCACATCCGCCGCTCTGCGACCGTTGAAGGTCCTGTGCGCGACACCACGCCCGCACGCGGGTGGCTGCTATGGGCGCCGCTCGCCACCATCTACATAGTCTGGGGCTCCACCTATCCGGCGATCCGGGTGATGGTCGAGACGATGCCGCCGCTGCTCGCCGCCGGCGTGCGCTTCGGGGCGGCCGGGGCGATCTTCTGGGTCGTCCTGCGCGCCACCGGCCACGCGGTGCGCGTGCGCGCGACGCGCCCGCAGCTGGCCGGCGCGGCGCTCATCGGCACGCTGCTGTGCTTCGGCGGCAACGGACTCGTGACCGTCGCCGAGCAGGACGTCGAGGCCGGGCTCGCCGCCCTGATCATCGGCTCGGTGCCGCTCTGGGTCGTGCTGATGCGAACCCTCCACGGCGACCACCCGCCCCGGGCGACGCTCGCCGGGGTGGCGGTCGGCTTCGCGGCGCTCGCCGCGCTCGTCCTTCCGGGCGACCGGCCGGGCGGCGCGCCGCTGTGGGGCGTGCTCGTGATCGTCTGCGCCGCGATGCTCTGGGCGACCGGCTCGTTCTACTCGCGCCGCGTCCCGCTGCCGCCGGACGTGCTCGGCTCGACCGCCTGGCAGATGCTCTTCGGCGGCGGGGGGATGGTCGTGGTCGGCCTGGTGGCAGGGGAGGCCGGCGACGTCCACGCGGGCGAGTTCTCCACCAAGTCGATTCTCGCGCTCGCGTACCTGATCGTGATCGGCTCGGTGCTCGCCTACAGCGCGTACGCGTGGCTCCTGAAGCACGCGCCGATATCGAAGGTCGCGACCTACGCGTTCGTCAACCCGATCGTCGCGATCTTCCTGGGCTGGGCGTTCCTCGACGAGGAGGTGACGCCGACGATGGCGATCGCCGCGGCGGCGATCGTGCTGTCGGTGGCGACGGTGGTGCGGCGCGAGTCGGCTCCGCCGGAGCCGGAGCCGGAGCCGGTGCGGGAGCGGGAGCGGGCGGTGGCGTAGCGGGCTCGTTGGGTGGTCGCGCCGGGCCAGGCCGCGCTCGGGCTGGGGCAGGGGGTGCCGGTCAGCCGGCCGGGCGGTGTGGACCCCGGCGCTCGAGGTGCCCGTGGGCGGTCCCAAACGACGAGTGTGGCGGGTTTAGGTCAACCAGTGGTTGACTCAAACGGGCCACACTCGGGCAGAGGACGTCTCCGCGGAAACACCTCGACATCAGGTTGAGGGTTCCGCCACCCCTCACCGGACCCCTTCATTGCCGCCGTTCTCGGCCCGGCCCCCGGAGGCCGTGGAATAGGCGCGCAGCGCCCGCGCTACGTCACTCGGGCCAGGACGGGTCGCCGGTCGTGGCGCCCCGCATCACCTTGAGCGACAGCAGCGCGCACTTGCGCCGCGTGGGGGAGATGTCGATCCCGAGCTGGTCGATCACCCAGTCGGCGCCGAGGCCGGCCACCTCGTCGACGGGCATCCCGATCAGCTCCTCCGAGGCGATCGACGCGGCCGCCTGCGAGATCGCGCATCCCTGGCCGTGGAAGCGCAGGTCGGCGACCTTGCCGTCCTGGACCAGGATGTGCACGCCGAGCTCGTCGCCGCAGAGCGGGTTGTGGTCGTGGAACTCGAGGTCGTGCGGCTCGAGCGTCCCGAAGTTCCTCGGGTTCTTGTAGTGCTCGAGTATGTAGTCCCTGTAGAGCTCGTCCACGCTCACAGCCCGAATACCTGCCGCGCCTTCACGAGCGCGTCGACCAGCCGGTCCACGTCCTCGCGCGAGTTGTAGAGGTGGAACGAGGCGCGGGCGGTCGCCCCGACGCCCAGGATCCGCATCAGCGGCTGGGCGCAGTGGTGGCCGGCCCTGACGCACACCGCCTCGCGGTCGCACAGCTCGGCGATGTCGTGCGGGTGCATGCCGTCGATCGCGAACGACACGACGCCGCCCCGCCGGTCGGGGTCGGGCGGCCCGAAGAGGCTGATGCCGTCGACCTCCGGCAGCCGCTCGAGCGCGTACGCGGTCAGCTCGCGCTCGTGCTCGCGCACCCGGTCCATCCCGACGGCCGAGAGGTAGTCCACTGCCGCGCCCAGCCCCACGGCCTCCGCGATCGGCGACGTGCCAGCCTCGAACTTCCATGGCAGCTCGTTCCACGTCGACGACTCGAGCTCCACGCGGGAGATCATGTGGCCGCCGGCCAGGAACGGGGGCATCTCGTCGAGCAGGTCGCGGCGACCGTGCAGGATCCCGATGCCGGTCGGCCCGAGCGCCTTGTGGCCCGTCCAGGCGTAGAAGTCGGCGCCGATCGCGCCCACGTCCACGGGCATCTGCGCCGCCGCCTGGGCGCCGTCCACGACGGTGACGGCGCCGGCGTCGCGCGCCCGCGCCGCGATCTCCTCGACCGGGTTCAGCGTTCCGAGCACGTTCGACACGTGCGCGAGCGCCACCAGCTTCACGCGCCCGTCCGCGAGCACGCGCTCCACCTCGTCGAGCGACAGCTCGCCGGTGTCCGAGACCGACAGGTACTCGAGCCGCGCGCCGCGCTCGGCGCACAGGAGCTGCCAGGGCACGATGTTCGAGTGGTGCTCCATGTAGGTGACGAGCACCACGTCGCCGGGACCGACGTTCGCGCGCCCCCAGCTGTGGGCGACCAGGTTGATCGCCCCGCTGGCGTTGCCGGTGAAGATCGTGGTCGCCGGGTCGGCGCCGACGAAGGCCGCCGCCTTCTCGCGCCCGCCCTCGAACAGGTCGGTGGCCTCGCGCGCGAGCGCGTAGACCCCGCGGTGCACGTTCGAGTTCGACGTGCGGTAGTAGTCGCTCATCGCGTCGATCACCTGGACCGGCTTCTGCGACGTGGCGGCCGAGTCCAGGAAGACCAGGCGCTTGCCGCCGAACTCGCGGCCGAGGATCGGGAAGTCCGCGCGGACGTCCACGAGCGGCTTCTCGGCGATCGCGCCCACGGCTACGTCTCCGCTCGTCCCGCCACGAACTCGGCCACCTGCGCCTCGGCGCCGCGCAGCTTCTCGGCGATCCGCCGCCGGATCAGCGCCTCGAGCCCCGGGTCCTCAAGCCGCTGGACGACCTCCTCGAAGTAGCCCTCCACCAGCACGCGCACCGCCTCGGTCCGCGACAGGCCGCGGCTCATCATGTAGAAGATCTGCTCCTCGTCGAGCTCGCCGACGGTGCCGCCGTGCGATGCCTTGACGTTGTCGGTCTCGACGATCAGCGACGGGATCGCGTCGCCCTTCGCCTTCGGCGACAGCAGCATCTGGTGCGTCTGGAGGTAGGTGTCCGTCTCCTGCGCGCCCGGCACGATGTGGATCAGCCCCTCGTACGACGCGCGCGAGTCACCGGTCAGCGCGCCCTTCCACACGGTGTCGCCGGTGGTGTGGCCCTCCTCGTGCTTGTCGGACGTGAAGAGGTCGAGGTGCTCCTCGCGCTCGGTGAAGTACATGCCGGTGTGGCGCATGTCGGAGCCCTGCTCTGCGGTGATGATGTCGAGCGTCTGCTTCGTCATGTGGCCGCCGAGGTGCACGGGCACCCACTTGACCTGCGCGTCGCGCCGGATCTCCACGCGCTTCGTGGAGATGTCGTAGACCTCGCCCGTGCCCCAGTCCTGGTAGTGGGCCAGGTTCACGTGCGAGCCGGGCAGCGCGTACAGCTCGAACGCGCCGGCGTGAAGCGCCTGGCCCTCGATCCTCGGCGCCAGGCAATACTCGCGGATCTTGCACTCGGCGAGCTCCTCGACGACCGCGAGCGTGTGTGCGTACTGCGCGGTGCCCGGCTCGTCGATCAGCCAGACCACCTGGATCGGCTTCTCCACCTGCACGTTCTTCGGCACGTGGATGAACACGCCGCCGGTCCAGAACGCCGCGGTGGCGGCGGGGAACTTGCCCTCGTCGTAGGGCAGCCGCTTGGCGAAGTACCACTCCACCAGCTCCGGGTGCTCCTCCACCGCCTGCTCGAGCGACATCACCGTGACGCCCGGGTCCGACACGTCCGAGTAGACGATGCTCGCCCCGCGCTGCACCACGAGCGCCGCGTGCTCCTCGTCGCCGAGGTGGTCCCTGACGATCTCGGGCAGCTCGGCGAGCGGCTCGTAGCGCCGCGGCTCGAGCTCGTCCAGCTGCAGCTTGCGCACGGTCGTGGTCCAGAAGCCCGACCGCCGCCACGTGGGCAGCGGCTCGCTCTCGAAGACCTCCAGCGCGGCCTTGCGGCGGTCCTCCACGAACTTAGGAGGCACCCGCACCCACCTCCTCGCGGACCCACTCGTAGCCCTTCTCCTCGAGCTCGTCCGCGAGCTCGGCGCCGCCCTCGCGCACGATCCTGCCGTTCAACATGATGTGGACGAAGTCGGGGCGGACGTAGCCCAGGATCCGCGTGTAGTGCGTGATGATGAGGAAGCCGCGCTCGTCGCTCGTCATGGCGTTCACGCCGTCGGCGACGATCCGCAGGGCGTCGATGTCGAGCCCCGAGTCGGTCTCGTCGAGCACCGCGAAGTCGGGCTGCAGCATCGCCAGCTGGAGGATCTCGGCGCGCTTCTTCTCGCCGCCCGAGAAGCCCTCGTTCAGGTAGCGGCTCGTGAACGCGCGGTCGATCCGCAGCAGGTCCATGTTCTCCTTCAGCAGCGCGCCGAACTCCTTGACCTTGATCGGCTCCTCGCGCTTCGCGTTCATGGCCATGCGCAGGAAGTTCGCCACCGACACGCCCGGGATGGTGGCCGGGTACTGGAACGCCATGAACAGCCCGGCGCGGGCGCGCTCGTCGGGGTCGGCCTCGGTCAGGTCCTCCCCGTTCAGCAGGATCTTGCCCTCGGTGATCTCGTAGCTCGGGTTGCCCATCAGGCTGTTCGCGAGCGTGGACTTGCCCGAGCCGTTCGGACCCATCAGGGCGTGCGTCTCGCCGCGCTTCACGACGAGGTCCACGCCGTGGAGGATCTCCCGCTCCTCGACACGGACGTGCAGGTTCTGGATCTCCAGCGTCATACGGTTGTCGTTGCCTTCCTCTTTCGAATCGGCCGCGCGAGGTCGGCCAGCGTCATCTCGTTCAGCGTGCGCACGATGGACCCCTGAACCCGGGTCCACAGCAGCTTCGTCGGACATGGCTCGTTCCCGGGCTCGCCGTCGCGCACGCACACCAGGCTCCCGTCGGGGTCCGCCGTGATGCACTCGATCGGCGCGATCTCGCCCTCGAGCGCCTTCACGATCTCGGCCATCGAGATCTCCCCGGCCGGCCGCGCCAGCCTGTATCCGCCGTGCGCCCCGCGCGTGGACTCCACGAGCCCTGCGCGGCGCAGGCGCTGCACCAGGTGCTCGAGATAGGCGAGCGGCAGCCCCTCGGCGTCGGCGATCGAACCGAGCGACACCGGTTGCGGCTCGTCGGTGCGGGCGAGGTGCGCCATCACGCGCACGCCGTACTCGGCTTTGGTCGAGAACATCATCTTCGGTCAAATCCTACCGGGCGGGTCGGAGAAACCCTGGAGGGCTACGAGCGGCCGCGCTCGAGCAGCCGCACGTCGTGCGCCAGCCGCTCCGGCGTGGCCTCCGCGCCCGGGAAGCCGACCCGCTGGTACCCGCGCGAATCGACGAGCGTGATGCGCGCCTGGTGCTCCTGCGTGACCGATTGCGGCCGGATCGCGAAGCCCTTCCACAGCGGCTGGAGCTCGGCGCGCGTGCCGAGCACGAAGGCGATCCGGCCGGTCGCCCGCTGCTTGAGCAGGAACGCGCGCGCGCTCTCGGCCGTGTCGCGCGGCGGGTCGACGGCGATCGCGATCGCGGGCACGTCGTGGCCGAGGTCGTCGAGCGCGCCCCTGATCGTCTGCGCGGTCACCGGGCAGGTGTCGCGGCAGGTCGTGTAGAGGAACGTGACGATCACCGGCCTGCCGCGCAGCGCGCGCATCGAGACGGGGTCGCCGTCCTGGTTGCGCAGCTCGAAGTCGGGCGCGCGCAGGCCCTTCGGCATCACCGCGCCCTCGAAGCCGCCGCCGGCGGTCAGCTGGTCCTCGCCGTCGCCGCTCCTCGCCGCCAGCGCGACCGCCCCCAGGGCGAACACCGCCAGCAGGAAGAGCGCGATGGTCACGCGCGCGTTCATCCCGACGCAGCGTAGTTACGGGCGCCGGCGGGCGAGCAGCGCGTCCACGCGCCGGCGCGCTACAGCGCGCCCGCCAGCGTGGTCAGCGTCGCGCCGAGCGACCTGTCGGTCCCCTCGAGCCTCGCGTTGCAGACGAGATCCGTGGCGGCCATCGCCTTGATCCTCGACGTGGGGACCGCCTTCGCCCGCCGGATCAGCCGCTGCATCTTTCGGCGGGGGACGTGGAGCGCCCGCGCGAAGGTCGCGGCGGAGCGTGACAGCGGCTTGGCGTCGAGGCGGCGCAGGGCGCGGGCGATCCGCGCGCGGCCGTACCGGGTGCCGAGCCCGGCCTTCTTCAGGTAGCGCGTCGCCTGGCCGCAGGCGGCGGGGAGCGCCGCCAGGCGCGACGCCGCATCCTGCGCGAGGCCCTTCGCGCGATCGAGGTCGCCGTTTCTGAGCGCTGACGCGAGCGAGCCCAGTGCCGCGACGGCCTGCTTGCGCCTGCTGCCGAGCGCGCCGAGGGGCGTCGCGGCCTTGGCGGCGGCGTGGGCGAGGGGCGATCGGCTCGGCCACCAAGCGGCGGCTGTGGCCCCGAGGCCGTGGAGCTCGGCCTCCAGCCTGTCGATCTCCCGGCCCGCCGCCTTGATCAGCACGCCGTTCTCGTCGAGCTTCCGGTTCGCGTCCACGGCAACCTTGACGAGGTCGGGGATGGACTCGCACAGGCCGTGGCTGCCCAGCTCCTCCAGGATCTTCTCCCGGACCACGTGCTTTCCCTGCCACTGGAAGGCGTGCAGGCTGCTGAGCGTGGAGAGGCTGCCCGCCACGCCGCAGAAGACCTCGTTGCTGACCTCGAGCTGCTCGACCGCCTCCTCCATCTCCTTGCGCCGGTGCTCCAGGTCGCTCTTCGCCCGCTTCAGCGCCGCGATCGCTCGCTTCAGGAAGGCGATCCGGGCGGCGTTGCCACCGCCACCCCCGCCTCCTCCACCGCCCCCACCACCGCCCGGGCCGGGTCCTCCGGGCGGGTAGACCCCGTCGGGACCCTCCGCGTACGTGACCGTGGTGGAGAAGGGGATCGTCACGATCCCGCCCGGCGCGTTCGCGTCCTGGCACTCGAACCGGCCGGTGATCGTGCCCGTCGCGGGCAGGTCTGCGCGGCTCCCACGTAGCAGCAGGGGCGTCTTCCAGTTCGGGTTGAACTGCTGGTCGACGCTGTCCGTGGCGCCGGCGGGCCAGCCGATCGGGTTGGTGTTGCTGTCGAAGTACAGATGCCAGAACTCGCCCGGGCAGGACCACGACATCGGGAAGTACGGTCCCTCGAACGCCTCGGCGGGCGGCGGCGAGAACGGGCCCGGGATCCCGATGGTGGAGCCGTTGGGCGGCACGATCACCGACGCGGCGGACGATGTTTCGGGCAGCCCGATCGCCCCTGCGACGAGTAGGGAGAGAGCAAACGACGCCCGGCGGATGCGGTTCGATCCGATCATGGGGGGCGGAGCGCTGGTTGCGCCCAACCTACCCGGACGGAGCCCGCCCGCGAGTCGGGATTTCGGACCCTATGTCCGCGGCACCGAATCGCCGAGCTCGGTTATCGCCGCGACGGCCACCATCTCCGGCGTGACCTCCACCGGCAACCGTCCGGCGTGCGCGGCGCTGAGCAGCGCGTAGGCCGCCGCGTGAAGCCGGCGGCCGGCCTCGGTTACCGCCCGCTCGAGCAGGTCCTCGCGCTCGTCCTCCGGCAGGCCGTTCAGGTGCGCCTCGGCCATCGCGGCGCCTCCGTCGGGGGAGGCCTCGATGCCGTCGAGCACCGCCTCGTCGGCCTGCGGGGCCATGTCGGCGAGGGCGATCTGCCGCGTCATGAAGTCGCCGAACGCCTCGCAGGCGTCCGACTCGAACACGCGGCCCATCAGCGCCTTGAGCTCGGTTGCGCCTGGCTCGTTGCTGTCGCTCATGATGCCTGCATCTTCGCGCAAGACGGCCGGTCGCGGGAGCCAGCCCACGGCGGCTCCGACGCCCGTCTCGAGGACCTCGCTCAGAGGCGCAGCTCGTACCGCTCCCAGACCATGTCCCGGCTCCACAGCCGCGAGCGCTCGGCGCTGACCCGCTCGAAGCCTGCGCCGCGGTACAGCCGGCCGGCGGCCTCGAGGTCGCTGAAGGTGTAGAGCTCCATGCGCTCGTAGCCCGCCTCCCTCGCGAACGAGAGCAGCCCCTCCAGCAGGCGGCGGCCGACCCCGTCTCCCCGGTGCTCCCTCCGCACCAGGAAGTGACCGAGCCGGGCGAGGCCGTCGCCCTCGTCCGCGAGCGTGATCATCCCGACCACCCGCCCGTCGTCCTCGGCCATCCAGAGCCCCTCGCGGGGGCCGGGCCAGCCGCGGTCGGCGAGCTGGCCGATCCGGATCGCCACCGACGCCTCGAAGGTGCGGTCGAGCCCGTACTCGGCCCCGTACACGGCGCCGTGCAGGCGAGTGATCTCGCCTATGTCGCCGGGCTTCAGCCCGGTGCGGATCTCCACGCGCGGCAGATTACGGCTCTACGAGCCCGCGCCGGATGGCGTAGCGCACGAGCTCCACGCGGTCGCGCATGCCGAGCTTCGCGAGCAGGTTCGCTCGGTGCGACTCCACGGTCTTCTCGGAGAGCTTCAGCGTCTCGGCGATCTGGCGGTTGGTGTACGCCTCGGCGATCAGCTTGACGACTTCGAGCTCGCGCGGGGTGAGCGGGTCGTCGGGCTCGGCGCGGCCGCCCTCGAGCCACTCGTCCATCAGCGCCTTCTGGGCGTCGCCGGAGAGGAAGGTGCGCCCGCCGGCGACCGTCCGCAGGGCGTCGATCAGATCGGTGTCCGCCGCGCGCTTCAGCACGTAGCCGGCGGCGCCCGCCTCGAGCCCCTCGAGGAAGTACCTCTCGTCGTCGTGCATCGAGAGCAGCAGCACGCGCGTGTCCGGCACGTGCGAGCGGATCTCGCGCGCGGCCTGGAGGCCGGTCATGCGCGGCATTGACACGTCGAGCACGGCGACGTCAGGCCGCTCCGACTGCGTCATCTCGAGCGCGGCGACGCCGTCGTCGGCCTCGCCCACGACCGACATGTCGATCTGGCGGTCGATCAGCATCCGCAACCCCGAGCGGACGATCCCGTGGTCGTCGGCGATCAGGATCCGGATCATTGGATCCTGAGGGTCACCGTGGTGCCCCCGCCGGGGGCCGAGAGCACCTCGACCTCACCGCCCACGAGCCGCGCCCGCTCCGCCATGCCCTTGAGGCCGAGCCCCGTGCCGTTCTCGGAGCCGCGCTTCGCGACCTGGCCCGGGTCGAAGCCGGCGCCGTCGTCGCGCACGCGCAGCTCGGTGCCGTCGCCGTTCACGTCGAGCTCCACCTCCACGCACGTCGCGCCCGCGTGGCGGCTCACGTTCGCGAGCGCCTCCTGGGTCGTGCGGTACACGGCGGTCTGGACGTCGTCGCCGAGCAGCCCCGGGTCGCCGTCCGGGCGGAACCGTACCTCCACCCCGGTCCGCGCCGAGAAGCGCTTCAGCTGCGCGTCGATGGCCGGCACGAGGCCGTGGTCGTCGAGGGCCGCCGGGCGCAGCTGCCGGGCCAGCACGAGCAGCTCCTCCATCGCCTGGTTCACGAGCCGCTTCAACTCGGCCACCTCGCCGGTCCGCTCGGGCGGGGTGTCGAGCGCGAGCGCCTCGAGCCGCAGCAGGATCGCCGTGAGCGACTGGTTCACCTCGTCGTGCAGGTCGCGCGCCAGCCGGCGGCGCTCCTCCTCCTGCGCGCGCATGACGAGCTGGCCCTTGCTGCGGCGCTCGGCCTCGATGCGGTCGAGCAGGCCCTTGAACGACTCGCCGAGGCGGTCGATCTCCTCCGCGTGGCCCGTCTCCGTGAGCTCGAACGCCGTCGGCGGCACCGCCGGGTCGATGTGCTCGATCCGCGCGACCAGGTGCTCGAGCGGGCGGAAGCGGCGCTGGAGCATCCAGAGGTTCACGCAGAGCGTGAGGATGATCGCGAGCGCGAGGATCAGGAACTGCCACCGCTGCTCGCGGATGGAGAGGTCGAGGCCGGCAGCGAGGCTGGCCGCGAACAGGGTGAGCGCGACCAGGAACACGTTGGCAGCCACGACCTGGCCGATGAGGGAATCGTCGCGCCGCGTCATCGTTGGTCTGTGCATGGATCGGACCGGGACCATCCGTGACAAATGGGGTCTCCACCCCATATCGGCAGATGGCGCGAAAGACGAAACTCTTGGTGAAGCTGCTGAGGGCAAGGCTCCCTCCGGCGGGGCTTCCGCAAGAAAACAAAGGTCTGGGTCTTCCACCGGGGCGCCGCGAGGCGCCCCGGTTCATTTCCGCCCCCGGTACCCTTTCCTGAGCGCCTCCGGCGCGCTGACCCATCGCTATACTTTCTGAAGCACTGGAAAGGCGACTGACTTAGAGGGGATTTGATGGCGAGCGGCGCGGAGTTGATCCGCAAGATCAAGGAGCAGATCACCGAGGTGGACCCGAAGGACGTCCACGAGGTGATCGGGAACGGCGCGGTCATCGTCGACGTCCGCGAGCAGCACGAGTTCGAGGAGGCGCACCTCCCCGGCGCCGTGCACGTGCCGCGCGGGCACCTCGAGTCCCGCATCGAGGGCTCGGCGCCCGACAAGTCGCAGCGCGTGATCCTGTACTGCGCCTCGGGCAACCGCTCGGCGCTCGCCGCGCACACGATGCAGGACCTGCTCGGCTACGAGGACGTCGAGTCGATGCGCGGCGGCATCACGCTGTGGAAGGACCGCGGCTACGAGGTCGAGGTACCGCGCTCGCTGAGCGCGGAGCAGCGCGAGCGCTACTCGCGCCACCTGCTGATCCCGGAGATCGGCCTCGAGGGCCAGCTGAAGCTGCTCGACGGGAAGGTGCTGCTGCTCGGCGCCGGCGGCCTCGGCTCGCCCGCGGCGCTCTACCTCGCGGCAGCCGGGGTCGGCACGCTCGGAATCGTCGACAACGACGTCGTCGACCTGTCGAACCTCCAGCGCCAGGTCGCCCACTCGAACGACCGCATCGGCGTGCCGAAGGTCGACTCGGCCGAGCAGTCGATCCACGAGATCAACCCGGACGTGAAGGTCGAGAAGTACCCGGTCCGGCTCGGCGCCGACAACATCATGGAGATCATCGAGGGCTACGACGTGATCGTCGACGGCCTCGACAACTTCCCCACCCGCTACCTGCTGAACGACGCCTCGGTGCGGCTCGGGATCCCGGTCGTGTCGGCGTCGATCCTGGGCTTCGAGGGCCAGCTGTCGGTGTTCCATCCGCACGAGGGCCCCTGCTACCGCTGCCTCTACCCGACCCCGCCGCCCGCGGAGCTGGCGCCGTCGTGCGGCGCGGCCGGCGTGCTCGGCGTGTTGCCGGGCGTGATGGGTCTGCTCCAGTCGGTCGAGGTGATCAAGCTCGTGACCGGCGCCGGCGAGCCGCTCGCCGGCCGCCTGCTCCTCTACGACGCGCTCGGCACGACGTTCACCGAGCTGAAGGTCCGCCGCGACCCGGACTGCCCGATCTGCTCGCGCGAGCCGTCGGAGATCTCCGACGAGGAGATGGGCGTCTTCCCGGATTACGAAGCCTTCTGCGCGGGCGCCGGCTGAGGCCGGCTGCAAACCGTCGGATGCCTGCGTCCTCGGTCGCTCGCGTGCCTAGCACGCGTCGCTCCCTGCGTCCTTGGCCTCCTCGGTTTTCGCCGGCTCAGCTCGGCCCCTGGGGTCGCTAGTCTCTTCGCGCGATGAGCACCGTCAAGATCCCGCCCGTACTGCGCAGCTCCACCGGCGGCGCCAAGGAGGTCGACGCCGACGGCCAGACCGTCGGCGAGGTGCTGCGCTCGCTCGCCGCGACGCACCCCGCCACGGAGAGCCAGCTCTTCTCCGAGGCCGGCGAGCTCAACCGCTACGTCAACGTCTACCTGAACGACGAGGACGTGCGCGTGCTCGACGGGCTCGACACCGGCGTCGGCGCGGGGGACACGATCGTGATCCTCCCGGCCATGGCGGGCGGCTGAGCCTGCGCCTGCGGCTCGCCACCTCCGGCGACTCCGAGGCCGTGGGGGCGGTCTGGGACGAGTCCGCGCGCGCCGGGTTCACGGAGCTGTTGCCCGAGGGCCACGAGTTCCCGGAGTTCAAGCCGGAGCTGTGGCCGGCGCTGCTGGAGCAGGAGGGCGTGCGCATTCTGGTTGCGGAGGAGCCGGGCGAGCCCGGGCTGCTCGGGTACACCGCCTACGGCGCGAACCGCGACCCCGACGCCGGGCCCGACGTCGGAGAGGTCAGGACGTTCTTCGTGCACTCGCGCGCGTGGCGCCGCGGCGTGGGCACGGCGATGATCCAGCGCGCGCTCTCCGACCTGCGCGAGACGGGCTACGCCGAGGCCACGGTCTGGTCGTTCTCGGACAACGCGCGCGCGAACGCGTTCTACGAGCACCACGGCTTCGAGCGCGACGGCGCGGAGCGCCGCGAGGAGGCGTGGGCGGAGATCCTCGAGGTCCGGTACCGGCGGGCGGTGCCGCAGGCCGTTACCGCTTGACCGCCCGCACCCCGACGAAGCTACACTTTCTGAAGTGCTGGAGCCGCGCCTTGACAACAGGCCGTGCGGGGGCAAGTACGGGGACATCGTCCAGGCGATCGGCAACACGCCGCTGGTCGAGCTGAAGCGGCTGAGCCCGACGCCCGGCGTACGCATCTACGTAAAGCTGGAGAGCTACAACCCGACCGGGTCGGTCAAGGACAGGGTCGCCCGCTCGATGATCGAGCGCGCCGAGGAGGACGGGCTGATCCAACCCGGGCAGACGATCCTCGAGCCGACCTCCGGCAACACCGGCATCTCGCTCGCGATGATCTGCAGCCGCAAGGGCTACCCGCTCAAGGTCGTGATGCCGGACAACGTGACCCAGGAGCGGACGCAGCTGCTCCGCATGCACGGCGCCGAGATCGTCTACTCGCCAGGCGAGCAGGGCTCGAACGGCGCGGTCGCGATGGCGCTCGACATGGCCGAGCAGGACCCGCGCTACTACATGCCCTACCAGTACGGGAACCAGGCGAACCCGGACGCCCACTACAACGGCACCGCCGTCGAGATCCTCGAGGAGCTCGACGAGGTGACCGCCTTCGTCGCCGGCCTCGGCACGGGCGGCACCCTGATGGGCAACGCGCGCCGGTTCAAGGAGGAGGACCCCGACACGACGATCGTCGCCGCCGAGCCGCTGCAGGGCGAGCTCGTCCAGGGCCTGCGGTCACTCGAGGACGGCTACATCCCGCCGATCATCGACCTCTCGCTGCTCGACCGGAAGATCTTCGTCTCGAACCGCGACGCCGTCCTCTGGACCAAGAAGCTGCTCGAGGAGGAGGGCCTGTTCGTGGGCGTCTCCGCCGGCGCGATCGCCTCGATCGCGGTGCGCGTGGCGCGCGAGATCGAGGACGGCAACGTGGTCTTCGTCGCGCCCGACGACGGCTGGAAGTACCTGAGCTCCGGCGTCTACACGAAGCCGATGGAGGAGCTCGAGGCGACGCTCGACTCGGCGTCGTTCTGGTAGCGCGCTAGGACGCTAGGAGTGGTCCGCCGTCGAGGGGCGCGCGGGCGCGGCCTTGTCTGCCTGCTTTGCGGGCGCCGCGTGCTCCGCCGGCTCGTCGTCCGCCACGAACCGGTCGTCCAGCTCGTTCTCGTCCTCGTCGTCATCGTCGTCGTACGAGCCGAAGTCCGGCGCCGACATCGCCTCCCGCAGCTCGCGCACGCCGCGGCCGACGGAGCGCGCCGCCTCGGGGAGCCGCTTCGGTCCAAGCACGATCAGGGCGAGGATCAGGATGACGGCGAGCTCGAGCGGACCCGGCGCCGAGAACATGGGGTTCAGGCTAGCTGACGGCGAGGCTTCCTTCGAGCAATGGCAGGCCGAGCGTCTCCCGCAGGATCACCATGTGCTGTCCCTGGTTCGCGGCGATGCTGCCGAGTGGAAGCAGGAGGGCCTCGTCGCGCAGGCGCTCGAGCGCCTGGAGGTAGGCGACGACGGCCGCTGCTTCCAGGTCGAGCGCGAAGCTCGCGAAGCGCTCGCGCCCCGGGATCCGCGGCGCCTTCGCGGCGCGCGGCGGGTTCTGTCCCATCCGCGACAGCGCCTGCTCGAGGCCCCGGATGTGCGCGCGTTCCTGGTCGCGCAGACGCCTCGCGACGGCGGCGTCGAGCAGGTCCCGGCGGAGCGCGGCGTCGTAGGCGTTCTCCAGCCGGCGCTCCCGGGCGAGGAGCCCCTGCAGCAGGCCGGCGTCGCCGGCCGACGCGGCGTGCGCCGCCCCGGCCGACGCCAGCAGCACGGCGCCGCCGCCGATCAGCGCCTCGCGCCGGGTCGCCCTCACGAGGTCCCCGTGACGAACGGCTCCGGCGCGGCCGGCTCGCCGCGCAGCAGGTGGACCACCGCCAGGTGCTCGCCCTCGTCCACGCCGAGCGCGCCGGCGGTGCGGCGGAGGCGGGGGTCGGAGAGCTTCGCCAGCGACTCCAGGTACTTGCGCACGCCGCGCTCCTCCAGGTCGGAGGCGAAGAAGAGCGCGTCGTGCTCGTCGCGCATCCGCGGGAAGGAGCGCCGGTACTCGTCGGGCAGCCGCGGCCCCGCGGGGGTGGCGCCGAGGTCGCGCACGAGGCCCGTGAGCAGCCGGACGTGCTCGCGCTCCTGGTCCGCGATCGCGCGCACGTTTCGCAGGGCCCTGCCCCTGAGGAGCGGCTCGCTCACGTCGTAGGCGGCCACCACCGCGTGCTCGAAGGCCAGAAGCGAGTTGAGCGTTGCCGCGTCCGACGCGTTGTTCGGACGCCGCGGGGCGCCGCCCGAATCGTCACCGCAGCCGGCCAGCGCGGCCCCGGCCACGGCGGCGCCGAGCAGCGTCCGGCGCGTCGTCGTGTCGGTCCTGCCCATGACCGCATCATCGCGGCCACGGCTAGCCTTCGCTTCGTGGAGATCACCCGCGAGCAGTGGGACGAGCTCGTCGCGCACGCGCGCGACGAGGCGCCGAACGAGTGCTGCGGCTACCTCTGGAGCTCGTCCGACGGGACCGTGCAGGGGGTGGCCCGGGCGCGCAACGAGCGCAAGTCTCCGTACGGGTACGAGCTCGACTCCGAGAGCATGCTCGCGGCCTGGAGGCTGGGGGAGGAGGACGGCTACCAGGTCGGCACGTACCACTCGCACCCGCGGAGCGCGCCCGAGCCGTCGCAGACCGACATCAACCTCGCCTCCAACTGGCCCGACTGGCTGTATGTGATCGTCTCGCTCGCGGGCGAGCCGTCGATGCGCGCCTGGTGGATCAGGAACGGGGCGCCGGAGGAGGAGCAGATCCACGTCGTCGACGGCCGGTAGAGCCCTGGTCTGCCCCTCGTGCGGCGGCGAGCAGCCGCCGCCGGCGACGTTCTGCCCGCGCTGCGAGATGCCGCTCGTGCACGCGGGCGGCGAGTCGCTCGAGCAGCCGCTCAACTCGGCGCACGAGCGGGCGCGCAAGATCAACCCGATCTACACGCAGGGGCGGCTCGTGCGCGTGGCGGGCGGCCGCAACCAGGCAGAGGCGGAGCTGATCCAGGGGCTCCTGCTCGAGGAGGGCGTGCCGAGCATGCTGCGGCGCTCCCCCGGGTTCGACGTGCCGGACTTCCTCGCCGCCGGCCCGCGCGACGTGCTGGTGCCGGAGGCCGGGGTGGAGGCGGCCCGCGACGTACTGCTGCAGGCCGACCTGGCGCCGACGACGGGTCCGGCGCGGCCCGGCCCGCGGCCCTTGGTGCTGGCGGCGGCGATCCTCGGCGGCGGGGCGGTCACGGCGCTGGTCGCCTGGCTGGCGCAGGGCGGCGCAAGCTAGCGCGCCGCGAGCGGCTCGACGCCGATCGCCTCCGCGACGGCCGCCACTCCTGCGGCCAGCTCGGCGCCGGTGGCGCCCGGGTGCGCCAGGTGCGTGCCGGTCGCGCGCGAGCCGCCGAGGACCACGGCGGCCGCGCCGGGCAGCGCGGCCAACTCGTCGGCGAGCGCCGCGACGTGCGGCGGCAGCATCAGAGCGGAGTCTCGTGCTCGCCGGCGCGCCCGGCGTCCGTCTTCTCGTAGAAGCGCCGGAGCAGGGCGCGCGTCTCCTCGGGGTCGGGCGAGGAGTAGGCGGCGAGCGCCTCGATCCGCAGCTGGTCGTCGAGCGGGCGGCCGATCACGTCGAGGATCGTCTCCTTCGCCGAGCGGACCGCGGTCTGCGAGTTGCGCAGGATCCGGCGGGCGGTCAGCTCCGCCTCCTCCATCAGCCGCTCGTGCGGTACCACGCGCGAGACGAGGTTGCAGCGCAGCGCGCGCTCGGCGTCGATCGGCTCGGCGGTCAGGAGCATCTCGAGCGCCACGCCGGCGCCGCACACGTTCACGAGCCGGACGATGCCGCCGTCGCCGTGGTGGTACCCGCGCCGCGCCTCGAACGAGCCGAAGGCCGCCCGCTCCGACGCGATCCGGATATCGCACGCGAGCGCCAGCTCGAAGCCACCGGCGAGCGCCCACCCGTTCACGGCTGCGATCACGGGCTTCGGGATCCGGTGGAGGCCGCGCGTGAGGCCGCCGAGCCCGGTGCGCACGTTGTCGCGCACCTCGCGCGGACCCCACTCGAGCAGCGGCGGGATGTAGGTCTTGAGGTCGGCGCCGGCGGAGAACGAGTCGCCCGCGCCGGTGAGGATCGCGACGTCCACGGAGTCGTCGTCGCGGAAGTCCTCCCAGGCGCCCCAGAGCAGCTCGTGGGTCTCCGGATCGATCGCGTTCTTCGCCTCCGGCCGGTTGATCGTCACGTAGGCGATTCGGTTGCGTTTTTCACAGATCACCTTGGGCGGCATGCGCGGGGAGACTAGTAGGCTGCCGCCCATGGATTTCTCCCCGTCGGATCGCGTCGCCGCCCTTCTCGATCGCGTGCGGGAGTTCATGGAGGAGCACGTCGATCCGGTCGAGGTGGAGGCGTACGAGGGGCTCGACGAGGAGGTCGCCCCCGGCGTCCCGTACCCCGAGATCCTCGTGGAGCTGCGCGCACGGGCGCGCTCCGAGGGGCTCTGGAACCTGTTCCTGCCGGACGAGCGCTTCGGCCCCGGGCTGACCAACTGGGAGTACGGGATGCTCTGCGAGCTGATGGGCCGCAGCGCCGTCGCGCCGATGGTCTTCAACTGCGCCGCCCCCGATACGGGCAACATGGAGATCCTGGCCGACCACGGCACGCCGGAGCAGACCGAGCGCTGGCTCCAGCCGCTGCTCGACGGCGAGATCCGCAGCTGCTTCTCGATGACCGAGCCGGCGACGTCGGGCTCCGACCCGACCCAGCTCGCCGCGCGCGCCGATCTCGACGGCGACGAGTGGGTCATAAACGGTCTCAAGTGGTTCACGTCGGGTTACAACGGAGCCGCGCTGGCGATCGCGATGGTCGTGACCGAGCCCGACGCGCCGCCCCACAAGCGCGCCAGCATGATCCTCGTGCCGGTGGATACCGAGGGCTTCGTCGGCGTCCGGCCGGTGCCCGTGATGGGCCACGACAAGGGCCCCGGCCACTGGGAGGTGCGCTATGAGGACTGCCGCGTGCCGGCCTCGAACGTCCTCGGCGAGCGCGGCGCCGGCTTCACGATCGCGCAGGACCGTCTCGGGCCCGGCCGCATCCACCACTGCATGCGCGCGATCGGCTCGGCCGAGCGCGCCTTCGAGATGATGTGCCGGCGCGCTCAGGAGCGCGAGGCGTTCGGCGGCAAGCTGGCCGAGAAGCAGTTCGTGCAGGACTTCGTCGCCAAGTCGCGGATGGAGATCGACCAGGCGCGCCTGATGGTGCTGCACGCCGCGTGGAAGATGGACACCGAGGGCAAGCGCGCCGCGCGCCAGGACATCTCGATGATCAAGGTGATCGCGGCCCAGATGCACCAGCGCGTGCTCGACCGCGCGATCCAGGTGCACGGAGCGCTCGGGATGACCGAGGACACGCCGCTGGCCGCCATGTGGCGCCAGGGCCGCTGGCTGCGGATCGCCGACGGCCCCGACGAGGTCCACAAGATGGTGATCGCCCTGCGCGAGCTGAACAAGTTCAAGCCGCGCGAGCCGGACGTTCCGCAAGCGGCCGGCGGGCGCGCAGCGATCGCTTCTCAGGCGTGAGCACCCTCGCCGCCGTTCCCACGTCCGAGCACGGCCTCACGGACGAGCAGCGCGCGTTCGTCGAGGCCATCCGCGACTTCGCCGCGCGCGAGAGGTGGGAGATGCCCGAGGGCGACCACCACTCCGAGGACGTCGCCGCCCGCATGGCGGAGCTGGGCTGGTACGGGCTGCAGATCCCGGAGGAGTACGGCGGCTCCGGCGGCAGCTTCCTGGACGCCACGCTGTTCCTCGAGGAGGTCGCGCGCCGGGAGATCCCGATCGGCGCCTACGGCGTGACGCTGATCGTGGTCGGCGCGCTGAACCGCTTCGGCACCGAGGAGCAGAAGCGCGACCTGCTCGGGCGCGTAGTCAAGGGCGGCGTGCTCGCGATCGCGATGTCCGAGCCGGAGGCCGGCTCCGACGTGGCCAACCTGAAGACGCGCGCCCGCCGCGAGGGCGACGAGTGGGTGCTCGACGGGGCCAAGATGTGGTGCTCATACGCGCACAAGGCGAGCCACACGCTGATCGTCTGCCGCACCGGTTCAGGCGACCGCCACGAGGACATGTCGATGATCTTCGTGCCGCGCGACGCCGACGGCTTCACGATCACGCCGATCAGGACGATGGGCGGCGAGGAGACGAACGAGCTCCACCTCGACGGCGTGCGCGTCCCGGAGGACGCGCTGCTCGGAGCCGAGGGCGGTGGCTGGACGCAGCTGATGGCGGGCCTCAACTACGAGCGCACGATCCTGGCGGCCTCGTCGCTCGGCCTGGCGCAGCGGACCTTCGACGACGCGCTCTCCTACGCGAAGGAGCGCAAGCAGTTCGGCCGGCCGATCGGCTCGTTCCAGACGATCTCGCACAAGTTCGCCGAGCTGGCGACCGAGATCGCCAAGACGCGGCTGCTGGTGCGCTGGGTGGCGCGGCTGACCGACGAGGACCCGGGACGGATGCTGCCGCAGGAGGCCTCGATGGCGAAGCTGGCCGCGACCGAGCTCGCCAAGCGATGCGCCCTCGAGGGCGTGCAGATCATGGGCGGGTACGGGTACGCGACCGAGTACCCGATGGAGCGCCACCTGCGATCGGCCGTCGTGACGACGATCTACGGCGGCACGTCGGAGATCCAGAAGAACATCATCGCGAAGACGCTGGGGCTGTAGGGGCGGGTCCGCCGCCCGGCGGAGCCGGCGCCGTGGCGGGTCGGGCGCTTACGGCGGGCAACCAGGGGTGGTCGGGGGTGGGCTGGTTTCCGTCCGGTATTTCGTCGCGATCCAGCCCACCCCCCTCGCGCGCCAGGGTGACCGGGGGGTGGGCCGGTTTCCGTTGCACAGTGCGTCGCAATTCGGCCCACCCCCGAGAAACGCCGCCCGGATGCCGGGGCGGTGCGGGCCAACCCCTTTGTTGCTCAGAACGCTGGGCCCGCCGCCCGGCCGGGGGGCAACCCGCCCCGCCAGGCCGGGGGGGCAACCCGCCCCGCCCGGCCGGGGGGCAACCCGCCCCGCCCCGCCCCGCCGGGGGCAGCGCTGCCTACGCGAGCTCCGCCGTGCAGTGCGGGCAGCGCGTCGCGGCCGCCGGGATCTCGGTCGTGCAGTGGGTGCAGTCCTTCATGTCGGGCGCGTCCGGGATCAGGCGCAGCCGCTGGGCCGGCTTCAGCACGAAGAGGAACACCGCGCCGGCGATCGAGACGAACGTGATCACCGCGTTCAGGAAGTGGCCGTAGCGGAACTCGCTGCCGTTGATCGTGAAGGAGAGGTCGTCGAAGCTCGGCTTGCCGAAGATCGCCGCCACGATCGGCGTGACCAGGTCGGCCACGAGCGCCGCCACCACGGCGCCGAAGGCGGCCGCCATTACGAACGCGATCGCCAGCGCGATCAGGTTCCCCTGGATCAGGAACGCCCTGAACTCCCTCAGCAGCTGCGGCATGCGCACCTCCCTGGAACGCGTGACGGCCGCGGATCTTACGCTCGCCACCGGCGGCTCCCTACGATTGCCCGATGGACCTCTGGGAGCTCGCCGACCTACGCACGCCCTGGTCGCTGCGGGTCGTCGTGACGCTTCGGATCGCCGACCACATCGCGGCCGGGCGCGAGCAGCTGGACGATCTCGCCGAGGCCGCGGACGCCGAGCCGGACGCGCTCTCGAACGTCCTCAGGCAGCTCGTCGGCAAGGGCGTGTTCGCCGAGCCGGCGCCCGGCCGCTTCGTCCTCAACGAGGCGGCCGAGCGGCTGCGCGACCCGGCCGTGCGGATCGGACTCGACCTCGACGGCATCGGCGGCCGCATGGCTTACGCGTGGGGCACCCTGCCCACGTACGCGCGGACCGGACGGTCGGGCTACCACGAGCTGTTCGGCATGCCGTTCTGGGACGACATCGCCGCCCACCCGCACCTCGCCGCCGGCTTCGACGCCCTGATGGGCTCCGTCGGCCACGGCCAGCCCGTGCCGCACTTCGGTCTCGCGGACGGCTGGGACCGGGTGCGGACCGTGGTCGACGTCGGCGGCGGGAGGGGTGACATGCTCGCCGAGCTCCTGCGCGCGCGGCCCGCGCTCCAGGGCACGCTGGTCGACCTACCGGGCACGGTGGAGCGCTCGGCCGAGATCTTCGCGGCGGCCGGCGTGGCCGACCGGGTCACGACCGCCCCGCAGAGCTTCTTCGAGCCGCTTCCGACGGGCGCCGATCTCTACCTGCTTCGAAAGGTCATCAACGACTGGCCGGACCGCGAGGCCCAGGCGATCCTAGGCCGCTGCGCGGAGGCGGCGGCGCCGGACGGCAGGGTGGTGGTGCTCGGCGGCGTGTCGGAGGACGGCGCGCCCGGTGGCCTCGTCGAGGAGATGGTGCTGGTGGCGGGGCAGCAGCGCGGCGTCACCGAGTTCGCGGACCTCGCGCGCACGGCCGGGCTCGAGCTCGTGGCGGCCGAGCGCGAGCCCTCCGGCTACTTCGTCGTGGAGTGCCGCCCGGCCGCCTGATCAGGCGCTCGTGAGGTCGGCCAGGTAGTCGCGCCAGTCGCGCTCCACGGCGACGGCGGGCCGCTCGAACGCGTCGTTCAGGAGCGCCCGCGGGCCGCGGTCGAGCGGGCTGGTGGCGAGGTACACGGCGGCGGTCCGGCCGGCCTCGCGCTCGAGCATCGCGAACAGCGTGCCGCCGAGCAGGCGCGCGTCGCTCGTGGACGGCGGGAACTCGGGCCGCCCGCCCTCGCGGAGCCGGCGCACGATCGCCGCGCGGAGGTGGCGGGCCTGGCCGGAGAAGTGCGTCGCGGCGCCCTCGCACAGCCACGCCCACGCCACGTACCGCCGGAAGCTCGCTACCGAGAACGGCGGCGGCAGCTCGGAGTTGTTCGCCCCCAGCACGACGTGCGCGTAGCCGTGCTCCGGCGAGAGCAGGAGCGCCTCGCGCGAGCCGGGGACGTTGGACGCGCGCCGCTCGAGCGCCGGCGGCGAGAGCACGTGGATCTCCCGCTCGGTGAACCAGCCCGCGAAGTAGCGGCGGCTCGCCGGCGCCGCCGCCATGCGGGCGAGCGGCAGCCACGGGTGGGCGAGCGTGAGCGCGTAGGACCGCGGGTGGAGGACCACCGCGACGTCGTCGGGCACCGACTCGAACAGCCCCGTCAGCCGCGAGCGGAAGTCCTCGAGCGAGCGCAGCACCGCGCGCGCCTCCGCGTCCTGCGACGACTCGTGCCGCGCGGAGAACGAGCCCGAATGGGTCTCCACCCATGCCATGCGACGAGTCTCGCGCACGCCGCTCGCGCCCGGGCGCCGCAGGCGCCCGGGCGCCCGGGCGCGGCCGCCGAGGGTCAGAGCGACGCCCGGTAGCTGCGGAACGCCCGCGTGGCGAACGCCGCGCAGGCGAGCGCCAGCGCGAGCAGCGCGCCGGTGTATACGGCCAGGGTGCCCCAGTCGTCGCCCGAGGCCGAGATCCGCGCGGCCTCGACGGCCCAGTTCAGCGGGTTGACGTCGGCGACGGTCTGGACCCACCCGGGCAGCAGGTCCTCCGGCATGAACGCCGTGGACACGAACGTGAGCGGGAACAGCAGCACGTTGATCGTGGCGATGAGGGTCTCCTCGCGGCGCACGACCAGCGCCAGCCCGTTCGACAGCGCGGCGACGCTGGTGCCGAGGAGCGAGGCCACGAGGATCATCCCGACGACGCCCAGCGGGCCGTTCGAGAAGCCCGCGCCGAGCAGCAGGGCCAGGCCGACGATGATCGCCGACTGGATCGCGATCACCACGGCGCCCTGCATGGTGCGCCCGGTGATCAGCGCCCCGAGCCTCACCGGCGTCGCCAGGAAGCGGTCGATCACGCCGCGGTCCATGTCCTCGATCATCGTCATCCCGCCCCAGCCGGCGGAGAAGAACGCGGTCATGATCACGACGCCGGGCGCGAAGAAGTCGACGTACGAGTCGTCCCCGAAGCCCGGGATGTTCGCCGCGCTCTTGAACACAGACCCGAACAGGACCAGCCAGATGATCGGCTGGGTCAGGGTGATCGCGATCCACCACGGCTGACGCCCGAGCGCCCGCAGGTGGCGGATCATCATGTACCAGCTGTGCGCGGCGATACTCATCGCTTCGTCTCCTTCTCTTCCGCCTCCGCCTCGCCGAACGTCCGCCCGGCGTAGCGGAGGTACACGTCTTCCAGCGACGGCCTGGCGACCGTGACCGAGGCGACGGCGATCCCGTGCGCCTCGAGCGCCTGCAGCACCGAGGGGACGGCGCGGGCGCCGTCGTCGGCGCGGGCGTGGACCGCCCGGCCCTCGACCGACACGTCGCTGACCAGCTCGAGCCTGCCGAGCGCCTCTACCGCCCGTCCGTTGACGGACTCGCCGAGCTCCACGTGCACGGCGTCGCCGCGCAGCTCGCGCTTGAGCTCGTCGGGCGAGCCCTCGGCGACGATGCGGCCGCGGTCGACGATCGCGAGCCTGGCCGCGAGGCGGTCCGCCTCCTCCATGTAGTGCGTGGTGAGGAGGACCGTCACGCCCTGCTCGCCCGCGAGCTCCTCGATCTCGTGCCACATCTCGGTGCGCACCTCGGGGTCGAGTCCGGTGGTGGGCTCGTCGAGGAAGAGCACCTGCGGGGTGTGCACGAGGCCGAGCGCCACGTCCAGCCGGCGCTCCATCCCGCCCGAGTAGCCGCGCACGATGCGGTCGGCCGCGTCGGAGAGGCGGAAGCGCTCGAGCAGCATGTCGATCTTCTGCTCCAGCTCCCTGCCTCGCATGCCGTGGACCTGGCCCTGTAGGCGCAGGTTCTCGCGGCCGGTGGCCTCGCGGTCCACGCCCGAGCGCTGGGCGACCACGCCGATCGCGCGGCGCACGCGCCCCGGGTTTGCCAGGACGTCGAGGCCGGCCACCGTGGCCGCGCCCTCGTCCGGCTGGGCAAGGGTGGTCAGGATCTTGACGGTGGTCGACTTGCCGGCGCCGTTCGGCCCGAGCAGGCCGAAGACCGTGCCCTCCGGGACCTCGAACGAGAGCCCGTCGAGCGCCCGCACATCCCCCGGATATGTCTTCACGAGGCCCTGTGCCTCGATCGCGCTTTGCATTTCCACTACCTCCGGGTATGGTTTCCTTGGAAGTCCGAATAATCTAACACACGAAAATTTCGAATGTCAAAAGAAATTTCCGGGGAGAGGCCAAGGCGACGCCGCGGCGACGCGGCCCGAACCCCGGCATCCGACCGCGAGCGGGCCGACCTGCTCGCCGCCCTCACCGAGGCGGCCCGGCGCTTCCAGCAGGGCACCGACCTGATCGACGACGCCGCCTGCGAGCTCCTCGGGATCAACCGCACGGACTCGCGTTGCATCGACATCCTCGACCAGCGTGGCAGGATGGCGGCCGGCGAGCTGGCCGAGGCCGCCGCGCTCAGCCCGGCCGCCGTGACGACCGTGCTCGACCGCCTGGAGCGCGCCGGCTACGTGCAGCGGATCCGCGACGACGGCGACAGGCGGCGCGTGATGGTGGAGATCACGCCGCTGGCGCGCGAGCGCAGCTACGCGATCTACGGTCCGATGGGGGAGACGGGCACGGCGACGCTGTCGCGGTTCTCGGACCGAGACCTCAGGACCGTGATCAGGTTCCTCGAGGCGGGCGCGGCGATCCAGTCCGAGCGCGCCGCCGAGCTGCGCGACCAGTACGCGCGCGAGGGGCCGCTCAGCGGGGCGCCCGGCGCCGGACCTCCACCGCCTGCTGGAACGTCGGCCGGTTCACCCAGGGGATCATCTGCTGGCTGATCGCCCCGACCGGCCGGTGGCGGATCGCGTCGTAGCACCACTGGTCGGACGGCTTGCCGTACTTCTCGCAGACGTCGTCCCCGTAGAGCGCCGCCGGGTCGACCGCGAGCGCCCGGCGCAGTGACGCGGCGAGCCGGGCGCGGCAGCGGCCGAGCGTCCCGTCGCGCCTGGCCGACCCGCCGCAGTACACGCGCGACAGCCGTGCGCGGCCCGTCGGCGCCCGTCGCAGGCCGCGCAGCCGGCGGTTGCCGAGCACGCGCCTGAGGTCCTCCTGCGCGTAGTGGTACCAGCCGCCGTTGTAGGCGGAACCGAGGTGCGAGCCGTCCAGGTTCGGGTCGTCGTCCGGGCGCAGCATCCCCTCGAGGCCCTGGAAGACGCCGGTTCCCATCGCCGGCTCGAACTGGGACCTCATCCACAGCGGCCACCAGGCGTCGAGGACGCGGATGGCGTCCGAGTGCTCGTACACGCCGTCGCGGTCGCGGTCGCGGCGGTGGCCGCCGTCGGCGACCCAGGCCCGCAGCGTTCGCACCGCCGCGCGCAGCCCCGGATCCGACGGCCGTCCCAGCACCCGTAGGGCGTATGGCAGCACCTTGGTCGCGCGCAGGTCCACGGTCGCGGCGTCCTCCATCGCGTCGATCAACCCGACGAGGCTCATCTTCCGCCTGCCGCGGATGCCCGCGCGGATCCGGTCCGAGAGCGAGTCCGAGCGGTAGATCGAGCCGTAGGAGAAATTGTCGTCGGCGGCCCGGTAGCCGCGCGCCTGCTTGTTGTTCCAGTTCGCGAGGAAGGCCTGGTCGATCACCTGGGGGTGCGCGCCGAACCCGGTGTAGCGCGCGGTCCAGAGGCCGGGGTCGAACCCGCGCCAGGGGAAGGCGCCGCTCACCGGGAAGTTCGTGCTCGCGCCGCGCGCCCGCACGGGGTTGTTGCCCGAGTTGAAGTAGGCGATGTGGTCGTGGTCGACGTAGAACCAGTTGAAGGTGAAGCCGATGTTGCTGACGGCCCGCTGGAAGTCCCTCGGTCCGCGAATGCCGGCGGGGTCGCCCAGCGCCCGGAATCCGATCGCCGAGTCCGCCTCGTGGAAGTACGTCGAGCGCAGCTTCGTGAACACCACCGGCCTGCCGTGCACGTTGCCGCGGGCCGTGACGAGGCCCAGCTTGGTCCGCTCCGCGTGCAGGCGCTCCGAGCCGGGCGGCGTCTGGTCAGCCAGGTTCGGCGTCCAAGAGTTCGTCCTGTCGAGCGACTCGATCGGCTCGCAGGCGCCGCGGAAGCGGTAGTGGTCGGAGTCGAGCGTGGGGGCGCTGCCGTCGGGCTCGCAGAGCGGAAGCGCGAAGGTGTCGATCAGGTCCTGGCCGGCTGAGGTGGCGCTCCAGGCGTAGTCGCGGCCGTGGCCGAGCAGCACGTACAGCCCTACGCCGGCGAAGGTCGCGCCGCGCGCGTCGATCCCGGGGCCGTGCACGTCCACGTCCAGCAGCAGCTGCGGCGCGAAGTAGGCGGTCTGCGGGCCGAAGACCGCCAACGGCCGCCCCGACTCCGACTCCCGCGCCGATACGAGCAGCGCGTTCGACCCCTGCCTGCGCACGCCGATCGGCGGCAGATGGAGCAGTCCGGTGAGACCGCCGGTGAGGCTCTGGCCCGCGCCGCCCGGAGCGGGCTGTCCGCTCTGCGCGGCGGGGGCCGCCACCTCGAGCTTCCGCACCGACCCCGGATCCGGCATGGCGAGGCTGCCGCGGCGCAGCCGGCGCGGCTCGACCCGATAGGGGAAGCGCTTATTGCCGAGCACCGTCACCGGGGCCTCCGGGTCCTCGGCGGTCCGCAGGTCGGCCCACACGCGCCGTCCGGCCCTGCGCCCGAAGCGCCGCTGGGCCGCCTGGAGCAGCAGCGCCGAGTCCAGCTCGCGCCCGCCGCCCTTGCCGAAGATGCCGCCGATCACGCTCGCGGTCGCGATCACGTCCGTGACCTTCCAGGCCGCGGGCCCGAGCGGGTGGCCCGTCGCCGCGTACTCGGCCGGCATCTCGAGCGGGTTCGCCCTGACGTGGGCGATGTAGGCGTTGATGCCGGCCACGTAATCGCGCACGTCGTCCTGGAGCGCGCGGCCGGTCGCGCCGTAGACGTCGTCGCCCATGTCGTACTGGCGCTGCAGGTCGGCCTCGGTGTAAGGCGCGAGCTCCCACTGCTCGCGGTCCATCTCGCGGTTGCCCTCGGCGCCGCCGGCGAACGACGACAGCTGCGCGCGCCCGGCGTGCCGGAGCACGTCCATCGTGAAGAGGCGGTCCTCGGCGCCGGCGTAGCCGAGGCCGAACATCGCGCCCGCGCGCGTGGAGCCGTAGACGTGCGGGACGCCGAAGCCCTTGTCGCGCACGATCGTAAGGTCGGGGCGCGGGCTGTAGGTGCGCTCGGCGTCGCCGCCGCGCACGCCGAAGGTGGCGGCCTTGTAGTACTTCGAGATGTCCTCGGGCCGCAGGCCGGGGGCGGCGTACACGAGGTCGCCGTACATCTTCAGCTCATCGGACGAGTGCGGCGGGCGCGGCGCGTTCGGACAGTTGGTGGTGCCGCCCGGGGGACAGGCGGCGAGGAACGTGGCGAGGTCGACGGCTCCGGCGTGGCCGTTGGCGCCCGGGGGCAGGATGTTCCAGAACCCGCCGCCGTCGTTCGTGCCGTACGGCTGGACCTGTGCGGCAGCGGGCGCGGCGAGCACGATCAGCGTCGCCAGCGCCGCCGCCGTCGAGCGGAGGACGCCTCCCATGGCGCGGGCAATCTACCCGCGGCGGTCTCGGCGTGCGCCGGTTCCGGCTAGGCGAAGACGGGCACGGCGTCCGACGCGATCGCCTCGATCTCCTCGGAGGCGCGCTCGAACTCGTCGTCGGAGAGCACCGGCGTGCCCTCGAACGGGAGGTCGCGGTAGAGCTCGATCCAGGAGCGGCAGCCGTGGTACTCGGGCCGCACCTTCACGGTCACCGGCCGCGGGATGCGGTAGGTGCGCAGGACGATCACGTGGAGCGGATGGCGCCGCTTCCAGGCGAGCCGCTTCTCCGCGTAGTCGGTCGTCCAGATGTAGTACGGCGACAGGGCGTCGATCGTGCGCGGGTCGGTGATCAGGTAGCTCGCCGCCACCTCGGCCCACGCGCGGATGCGGACGCGCTCCGGCTGGGAGATCCCGCCGTCCTGCACGAGCGCCCGCGCGGGCGGCTCGCCCTCGGGCCAGACGCCCTCCTCGAGGGCGCGCGCCAGCTCAGGCATGTGCGACTGGCGGACGAGGTCGTTCCGCTGGTGGTCGAAGGTCGGATAGAGGAAGAAGCGGTCGTGTTCGATCTCGAAATGGCGGTTCTCCTCGCGGATCCCGCCCTTGCGCAGGGTGATCAGTTGCTCGCCCTCGGCGAGGGCGCGCACGGTTACAGCCCATTCCTTCAGTGCAACTGGCATCGAAGAGGAAACCTCCAACTCCGCGCCCAGACATAAGTGCCACTCGGGCGGGACGCGGGCGGCACATTCTTACGAACCAGCGCCGCGGATTCAAGAGAAATTTAGTGGCAGAAGCTACTTGTGATGCGGATTTCCGCCCGCCCGCGCGGCCAGCACGCCACCCAGCGCGCCGAGCAGGGCGCCGCCCAACAGGAAGGTGGCGAAGACGGAGTCTCCCTGCGGGTCGCCGAAGAGCTTCTTGCTCGCCAGCGCGCTGAGGATCCCGACAACCACGGCCCAGATCGGCCCTACGAGAGCCCCCCACGCGGCCGCCTGCCCGGGCGCGGGCGGGCGCCTCCGCCGGGCGACGAGAAAGCCCGCGTATACGGCGGCCAGCACGATGATCGCGATCAGCACGAGCATCGCCGGCACGAAGACGTAGGTCGGGACGGCGTCGCGGTACGCGAACAGGCGGAAGTCCTCGCCGGGCGCGGCGACATCGTTCGGTCGGTCGACCGGGTAGGGCAACCCGAGGGCGCCCAGGCCCGGCTGTCCGAACTGGGCGAGCGCACCGAGCTCGGCGAAGTGGATGCCGTGCTCCCCGACGTACAACCCGTTCTCCACCAGCGCGAGCGCCTCTGAGCGGCTGCCCTGGACGTTCGAGACGTCGCGCCCGGTCTGGATCAGCCACGCCCACAGGCCGATCAGGGCGCACACCGCCAGCACGGCCGCGAGTGGTCTCAGGGCGGCGGCGGTCACCTCGAGCGCGGCGTCGAGGCGCGGGTCCCGTCGCTCGGCCGGCTTCGGCGGCGCGCCGATGAGCGCGCCAGTCGTGCCCCAGAGGAAGCCGAGGCCGAGGACGCTGCCGAGCGACGGCTCGACCTCGTCGCCCTCGCCGCCGAAGAGGGTGAGGATCACGAGCAGGAGCGCGAAGGCGAGGCCCACGCCCGCCGCCCAGGCGAGCCGCCAGGGACCGGTCACGTCCTCGATCCGGCCGCGCTGGGCGCGCGCGGCCAGCGCGCAGGCGGCGATCGGGACCGCCACGAGGATGATCGGCGCCGCCCGGGTCGGGCCGGTCTGGAAGAGACCGGTCGAGAACACGGACGCCGAGACGAGCTGCGGGACCTGCCGGAACGTCTCGCTGATCACGCCCGTGCCCTGCCCGACGGCGCCGATCAGCGAGCCGTCCGGGAAGATGAGAGCGAGGACGAGGCCCGCCGCGAGCGTGGCGAGCGCGGCGATCAGGGCGGCCGCCGTGGCCGCCGCCACCGCCGGCAGGGCGAGGCCGGCGGCCATCTGCCCGACGAGCTCGCCCGCCTCGGGATCGATCCGGCCGACGCGCTCGCGAAGGGGGACCCGCGGCGAGGCCGCGGCCGCACCCGCGGCGCCCGCCCCCGCGGTGGCCGGGGCCGGTTCGGGTTCGGGTTCCGGCGGGGGCGGCTCGGGTTCCGGTTGCGGCGTGGGCTCCGGCTCCGGTTCCGGCGCGGGCGCCTCGGCCGCGGGCGCTTCCACCTCCGACGCCGACGCCGCGGGTGCTTCGGGCGCCGCCGCGGGTGCTTCGGCCGCCGCCGCGGGGGCTTCGGGCGCCGCCGCCGGCGCTTCCGGCGGTCCCTCCTGGCGCGCTCCGCAGTTCACGCAGAACTTCGCCGTTCGGGCCAGCCGGGTACCGCACTCGGCGCAGTACTTGACCTCCGGTGCTCCTCCCGACACGGCTGGGTGTTATACAGATCGGGCAATGGGGGCACCTGGATTGGGCAGGCGAGCGACGAAATGGCGCAGGACCGGCGCGGCGATCGGGGTGCTCGCGCTGCTCGGCGCCCTCGGCGCGGTCCCCGTCGCGACGGCGCAGGACCAGCCGCCGGGCGGCTCCGCTCCTTCCGACCAGCGGCCCGAGTCCTCGATGGTTCTGCTGTTCGACTCGTCCGGTTCCATGCGCGCGAACGACGGCACCGGCAGCACCCGCATCGAGCGCGCCAAGTCCGCGATCCGCGCGCTTGTCGACGGCGCTCCGCCGGAGGCGCAGATCGGGTTGCGCGTGTTCGGGGGCCGCTTCCCGCGCGAGCAGAAGGCGCAGGGCTGCAACGACTCGCGGCTGCTGCTGCCGGTCGGCCCCGTCGACAAGGCCGCCACCGAGGAGGCGCTCGACCGCTTCAAGCCGCTCGGCTATACGCCGATCGCCCTCTCGCTCAGGCGCGCCGCCGACGACCTGCCGACCACCGGCCGGCGGACGATCATCCTCGTCTCGGACGGTCAGGAGACCTGCGGCGAGCCGCCATGCGACGTCGCCCGCGTCGTCGCCCGACGTGGCGTGGAGCTGAAGATCCAGACGATCGGATTCCAGGTCAATCGGAGGGCGCGCCAGCAGCTCAAGTGCATCGCCCGCGTCGGCGGCGGGGTGTACCGCGACGTGCAGGACGCGCCGAGGCTCGCCGAGGAGCTGCGAGCGCTCTCGGTCCGCGCGCTGCGCGACTACGTCCCGCGCGGCCGCCCGGTGCAGGGCGGCGAGCGCGCCCGCGACGCGGCCGAGATCGGCCCGGGCCAGTGGCTCGACTCGATCGGACCCGACGAGGAGCGCTGGTACTACGTCGAGCTGGGCGAGCGTGAGACGCTCGAGTCCGGCGCCACGCTGATCCCCAAGGAGCGGCGCGGGCTCGAGACCGTCGGCGCCTCCTTCACGCTCCAGATCCTCACGCCGCGGCTCACCGAGGCGGAGACCAACAACGCCGGTGCGGAGGACGGGATCTCCGTCTTCGACCAGGACAGCGAGGGCGGCCTCGACTCGATCGGCGTGGTCGGTCGGCCCGTGGCGGTCGGCGATCAGGCGCCGGCGCCCGGCGGCGACCCGACCGACTTCTCGAAGCCCGGCCGCTACTACCTGCGCGTCACGCTCGAGGACAACTCGAGCAAGGATCTCTTCACGAAGCTCGAGGGGAAGCCGGTGCCGCTCGAGCTGCTCGTGAGCGTGCTCGGCCGCAAGGGCGGCGAGGGCTCGCGCGCGACCGGCAGCGGCGGCCCGGACCCGGGGGCGCCAACCCCGTCCTCCGGCTCCCCGGCCGCCGAGGACGACGACGGACCCTCGGCGCTCGTCATCGCCGTCGCGTGCGCGATCGCGCTCGCCGCCGGGATGGCCGCGGCCGCCGGGATGGTGGGCAGGAGAAGGCCCGCATGAGGCGCGCGCTCGCGCTGGGCCTCGCGGCCGCCGCGCTGGCGCTCGGCGCGGCGCCGGGCGCCCACGCCCAGGGCACGGGCAAGCCGATCGTCGGCGGCGGCTCCTTCAACACGGCACCGCTCATCAAGCCCGGCACGTACTCCGACACCGTCGTCGCCGGCGAGCGCAACTTCTACCGCGTGCGGCTGGAGAAGGGCCAGCAGATGGAGGTGCACGCCACCGTCGATGCAACCTCGATCGAGCGCGACGTCGTTTCGCCCGGCTACGACGCGGGGCTCGTCAACCTGTCCTACAACATCTCGCTCTGGTCGCCGATCCGCGAGCCGCTCGAGGACGAGATCGACACGGCTGGGACGGAGCTCGAAGGCGACGACGACGTCGGCCTCTACACCGGCACGGCGAGCACGAGGCGCACGCTCGGGTACGCGCAGGTGCTCGCGAGCGACTTCAGCGTCCAGAAGTTCGAGGCGCCGGGCGACTACTACATGGAGATCGCCGCACTCGAGAGCGAGATCTACGGCCCGCCGAAGACGTCCGCGGAATTCCCGGTCGAGTTCGACCTCAAGGTGATCGGGCGGGCCGAGGCCTCGTCGCCCGACTTCGCCCAGCAGCTGCCCGGCTCCCCGCCGCCCCCGAGCGGCGGGGGCGGCGGCGCGACGCCGGACACCGGGGTGCTCGCCGCCGGCTCGGCCGACAACGACAGCGAGCCGATCCTCGTGATCGCGATCTTCGCCGCGTTCGCCCTGCTCACCGGGCTGGCGCTCGGGGCGGTCGCCGCGCTGGTCCAGCCCCGGGGCCGCGCCGCGAGCTAATCGGTCCGCGCCGCGTCCTGGCCGCCCGCCGCCTCGGCGACCGTGGCCACCGCGGCGAAGTCCTCGTCGCCGTGGCCCGCCTCGGCCGCGGCCGCGTACATCCGCTCGGCCAGCTCGGCCAGCCGCAGCTCCACGCCCAGCGCCCGCGCCTCCGCCAGGCAGTGGCGCACGTCCTTCAGCATGTGCTCGAGCTTGAATAGCGGCTCGAAGTCGTGCTCGAGCATCGGGCCGGCCTTCAGCTCCATCATCGTCGAGCCGCTCGACCCGGCCCTCGCGACCTCCAGGAACGCGTCCGGGTTGACGCCCGCCCGCCGCACCATCGTCAGCGCCTCGGCGATCGCGGCCGCGTTGACCGACGTGATCGTGTTGGCGATCACCTTCGCCATCGCCCCGTGCCCGGACGGGCCCACGTGGACGATCAGCTTCCCCATCGCGCGGAGCAGCGGCAGCGCGCGCTGGAACGCGGTCTCGGAGCCGCCGGCCATGATCGTCAGCGTGCCGTCCTCCGCGCGCGGCCGGGAGCCGGTGACCGGCGCGTCCACGAAGTCGATCTGACGCTCGCCGAGGCGCTCACCGATCGCCCGCGCGGCCGTCGGCGCGATCGTGGACATGTCCAGGCACAGCGCGCCGCGCTCGAGCGCGGCGGCGGCGCCGCCGTCCCCGAACAGCACCGCCTCGACCTCCGGCGAGTCAGGCACCATCGTGATCACGGCGCCGGCGCCCTCCGCGGCCTCCGCCGGCGAGCCGGCGGCGACCGCGCCGTGCTCGGAGGCGAAGCGCTCCGCCTTGTCCGCGTCGCGCGTCCACACGGCGAGGTCGAAGCCGCCGGCGCGCAGGTTCGCCGCCATCGGCAGGCCCATGATCCCCAAGCCGAGGAACGCCACGCGGTCAGGGCTTTCCATGTCCTCCACCTCCAGGGGTCTCGATTCGCAGCCGGTCGCCGGGGCGGAGCGTGCCGGACGCCTTGGCCGGCAGCTCCTCGCCGTTCAGCAGGTTCCTACCCGGCTCGCCCGGTTCGCCGCCGTCCGCGCCCGGCGGCGCGTGGCGGCGGCGCTCGGTGATCAGCGAGAAGTCCATCTCCTCGAGCGCCTCGAGCTCGCGCACCACGCCGTCGCCGCCCCTGAATCGCCCGGCGCCGCCGGAGCCCCGGCGCACCGCGTAGCACGCCGCCCGCAGCGGGAACTCGAGCTCCAGCGCCTCGACCGGCGTGTTGAGCGTGTTCGACATCGCCACGTGCACGGCGCTGGGGCCGTCGGCGTCGGGGCAGGCGCCCTGGCCGCCGCCGAGCGTCTCGTAGTAGGTGAAGTCGTCGTTGCCGAGCGTGAAGTTGTTCATCGTGCCCTGTCCGAGGGCGCGCCCGAACGCCGCGAGCACCAGGTCGGCCACCCGCGACGAGGTCTCGACGTTGCCGGCCGCCACCGCGGCCGGCGGGCGCGCGTTCAGCAGCGACCCCTCGGGGGCGGTGACGGTCAGCGGCCGGTAGGCGCCGGCGCACGGAGGCACGTCCGGGTCGGTGAGCACGCGCATCGCGAAGTAGCAGGCCGACAGGGTGACCGGCAGCGGGCAGTTGAGGTTGCCGTCGTGCTGCGGCGCCGAGCCCTCGAAGTCGAGCGTGACCTCCTCGCCGTCGACCGTCGCCCGCAGGCGGAGCTCGAGGTCGCCGTCGGCGGCCTCGAGCACGTCGCGCGCCTCGTGCTCGCCGTCGGGCAGCTCCGCGATGCGCGCGCGCGTGCGGCGCTCGGCGTAGTCGAGCGTCTCCCTCATGCCCGCGCGCACGCTGTCTAGCCCGAAGCGCTCCACGAGCGCGGCCAGCCGCTCGCCGCCCGCGCGCCCGGCGGCGAGCTGCGCGCGCAGGTCCGCCTCGCGCTGGCGCGGCGCGCGCATGCGGCTCGTCAGGTCGTCGAGCAACCCGCGGTCGAGCTCGCCGCCGCGCGCCAGCCGGGCGGGCGGGATCACCACGCCCTCCTCCCCCAGCGAGCGCGAATCGGCCGGCATGCTGCCCGGCTGCGGCGCGCCCACGTCGGCGTGGTGCGCGCGGCTGGCGGCGAACCCGATCAGCTCGTCCTCGTGGAAGAGCGGCTCGATGACGGTGATGTCCGGCAGGTGAGTGCCGCCCTTGAACGGGTCGTTGAGGATCCAGGCATCGCCGGGCGAGTGGTCCTCGTCGAGCACGGCCGCCACGGACGACGGCATCGCGCCTAGGTGCACCGGGATGTGCTCGGCCTGCATCACCATCTGGCCGTCGGCGTCGAAGACGCCGGTGGAGGCGTCGCGGCGCTCCTTGATGTTGGCCGAGTGCGCGCTGCGCACGAGCACCACGCCCATCTCCTCGCAGGCGGCCCGCAGCGCGCCCAGCATCACCTGGAGCGTGATCGGGTCGAGGCCGCTCATCCGGCGCGCTCCATCGTGACGGCGTCGGCGCCGCCGACAGCGCGCCAGCCTGGCGGCACGACGAGCGTGGAGCCCGGCAGCTCGAAGATCGCCGGCCCCTCCACCTCCGCCTCGCCCTGGCCGAGGATCCTCGCCTCCGCCACCTCGTCCCCGAACCGGGCCGGGCGCGTGTCGCGGTGCTCGGCCGGCGCGGGCTCGGACGGGCGCGGCTCCGCCCCCGGCAGCGCGGCCGCGACCCGCACGGTCACGAGCTCGAGCTCGGCGTCCGGGTCCTCGTAGCCGTAGCGCTCGTCGTGGGCGCGGTCGAAGGCGCGGCGCAGCTCGTCGGGCTCGGGCTCGAGCTCGCCGGGCACGGTCAGCTCGAAGGCCTGGCCGGCGTAGCGGAGGTCGTAGACCGCGCGCACCTCCGCGTCGCCGTCACCGAGCTCCTCACGGCCGCGGTCGCCGAGGCGGCGGACCGTCGCGGCGACCTCGTCGCGCGTGAAGGCGTCGCCCGCCAGCAGCACGCTCTCGACGAGGTCGCGCCTGCGCTCCGACACAACGAGCCCGAGCGCCGACAGCACGCCGCCCACGTTCGGCACGAGCACGCGGCTCATGCCGAGCTCGTCGGCGATCGCCGCCGCGTGGAGCGGGCCGGCGCCGCCGAAGGCGACCAGCGCCAGGTCGCGCGGGTCGATGCCGCGCTCCACCGTCACCACGCGCACCGCCTGCGCCATCTCGGCCGCCGCCACCCGCACGATCCCGGCGGCCGTGTCCTCCACCGACAGCCCCAGCGACTCGCCCAGCTCGCCGATCGCGCTC
>DASXAA010000161.1:0-4414 GCA_036407035.1 Thermoleophilaceae bacterium
AGGACGTTGCCGGCCGCCTGGAGGGCCCCGGGATCGTCCGAGAGCGCGCGATCGTGGATCGCCGCGGCCACCGGCTCGCCGTCGCGGTCGAAGCGGGTGAAGGCCGTCCGGGCGCCGGGCTCCGGCATCTCGGCCGGCCGCCCGAGCTCGTCGACGTAGCGAGCCACGGTGGGCGCCCAGAAGACCAGTCTCAGCGCAGGGTCGCGGAAGGAGCCCGCGAGGGCGTCGCGGAGCCCGGCTGGGCTCGGCCTCTCGCCGAGCGAGACCACGGTGCGCCTGAGTGCGCTCGCCGCGAACACGCGGCCGGAGACGAGCCCCACGGCCAGCGCCGCCGGGATCAGCGCGATGGTCACCGCGATCACCGTGCCGATTCCGGCAAGTGCGACGGACCCGTCGTCGACTACCCGGACCGCGACGTAGACGGCGTACCCGCCCGCGACGAGCGCAGCCCAGGCGAGCACCGGACCGATCGAGCGGCGCTCGAGCGCCGTCGCCGACCGCATGCGGCGTGCGAGCAGCACGGCGGCGCCCGCGGTGATCGCGGCCGTGAGCAGGCCCAGCGCCGCCGTGCTCGCGCGCCCCATTCCGGCGGTCGCACCGGCGAGCGCGAGCGGGTTCTCGGGACAGTCCCCCGAGCAGCGCACGAACGGCCCGGCCACCGGCTGCTCCTGCGAGAGCACCAGCGACAGCGCCAGCAGGAGCGCCGTCCCGCCCGCGCCGGCCGTGACCAGCTTCCTCGCCGGCGGCTCGCGGATACGGCCGTCCGGGTAGGCGAGAAAGACGTACACGGTGGTGATCGTCGTGGCGGCGGTGGCGATCCGGCCCAGCGTGAAGAGCCAGGGGTCGTCGACCCCCGTCAGCGACGTGAGCCCGGCGAGGCAGCAGAGGGTGAGCAGCAGCACCGGGTAGCGGGCGCCGGGGTCGAGTGCCCAGCCGTACAGGCCCACGACGAGCAGGCCCAGCCCCATGAAGCCACGGAGGGACGCGTAGAGAGCGGGCTCGTCGACGATCGGACTGCCGAGCGTGATCACCACGGCCGCGACGACAAGGCCGGCGCAGAGGGAACCGACCAGCACGAGGACCGCCCGACTTGGGGCATCGGCATGCCTGTCGGGGGTGCCCGGCATAGTCATCGATCCGGCCCGAATCCTCCCCGCCCCGCCGGGTGCGCGCAAGGCGCCGGGCTTGGCGGCGGCTCGCCGCGCGCCGATGGCGAACGTGGTCGCGGCGCTGCTGGCGAGCCGCGGCTGAGCCGGGCCGGGTTCAGAGGACGGCGATCGGGTTCAGAGGCGAGCCGGTGCCGCCCGCGATGCGAAGCGGGGCCGCCACGAACAGGAACTCCCAGCGCCCGGCGCGATCGCAGGCGGCGGTCAGATCTTCGAGCTGGAGGTAGTCGAAGAGGTGGACACCCATGGCGTTCAGCGCGAGGACGTGAACCGGAAAGTCGACACCCTCGGTGGTGCTCGGCGCGGTGTCGTTGTTGCCGTCGGACCCGAGCGCCGCGACGCCCCGTTCCGCTAGGAAGCGCATGGCGGTGGGGTGGAGACCCGCCTTCGCGGTGGCGGTCTTCCACGGGCCGTGCTCGTCGAGGCGGCGGGCGTGGCCGGTGCGGACGAGCAGCACGTCTCCCTCTCCCACGCTGACGCCCTGCTCCGTCTCCGCGGCCTCCAGGTCCGCCCGCCGCACGTGCTCACCGGGCTCGAACCAGTCCCGTCCGCCCAGGCGCGGGATGTCGAGCAGGACGCCGCGGCCGACGAGGCCGTCATCGAGCACGTCGATGGCGTCCGCCGCCGCCCCCTCGGAGGTGACCTCCTCCTGCGGCCGGCCGTTGTAGAGCGACCCCTCGTACGCCACGTGGCAGAAGGCGTCGACATGGGTGTGGCCGTCGTTGTGATAGTCGAGGCCCACGTAGTCCTTCGCGAAGCGCAGCGATCCCGAGCCGATGTCGGTGTCGGCGAGCATCGTCATGTGGTGGTCGGCCGGCTCCGGGTGCGAGAGCGCGGCCTCGGTCGCCAGCGGCATGCTGAGCGTGACGCTGACGCCGTCGCGCACGAGGCGGGTGGCGGCCACGACGCGTGCCGGCGTGATCAGGTTGAGCGCCCCGCGCTCGTCGTAGTCGCCCCAACGTCCCCAGTTGCTCAGCTCCCGATACAGCTCGCCGAACTCTTCCGCGGTGAGATCCACGGCCCGGCATCAAATCACCCCCGCCAGGTGAAGCCCTCCGCCGATCCCCCGCATAGGCTGCGCTCGTGCTGCAGCTACGGGTCTTCGGACCACCGGGCACGGTGGCTGACGTCGCCGGGCACCTCTCGAGCATGCCGGGCGTGCGCCACATCATGCGCGCCGAGGGAGGCGACGGGGCACACGAGGCGCTGTTGACCGCCGACGTGGCCGCCGGGGCGGCGGACGCGGCGCTGGCATCCGTCGCACGTCTCGGTGTGGCGCCCGACGACGTGACGCTCGTGCGGCTCGACGAGACCCAGCCGCTCGCCCGACACGACGACGCCAAGATCGTGTGGGCCGAGTTGCTGGACCAGGCCGGCCTGCATGCGCGGCCGGTGGCGCGCTACCTGGTCTTCATGGGGGTTGCCGGGATCATCGCGGCGTACGGCGTGATCTACGACAACAGCATCCTGATCGTGGGCGCGATGGCGGTCAGCCCGGATCTGCTCCCGATCACCGCGATGTGCGTTGCCATGGTGCTGCGCCGGCCGGCGCTCGCCGGGCGTGCTCTTTGGACGCTGGCGGCGGGCCTCGGGCTCGCCTGCATCGTGGCGGCGGTGCTCTCGGCGATCCTCGACGTGACGGATCTCCTGCCGACGGACTTCGCCGTCGGCCAGGCCTCCCTCAGCGGCCTGACCGCCGTCAACAGCTCCACATTCCTGGTCGGCTTTGCAGCGGGGGTGGCCGGCATGCTCGCCCTGGAGACCAAGGCCAGCGCGGCTGTGGGCGTGGCGATCTCCGTGACCACGATTCCGGCGTCGGCCTATCTCGGGGTCGCCGCCGGCCAGGGCGAGCTCGACAAGGCCGCCGGCGCCCTCGCCGTGCTCGGCGTGAACGTCCTGATGCTCACCACAGGCGGGACCCTGGCGCTCTTGACCCAGCGCGCCCTGGCGCGCCAGCATGCCATCCGCGGGCGAACGACTTGAGCGCGCAAGAGCCACAACCCGACCCCGCGGCGCAAGAGCCACAACCCGACCCCGCGGCGCTGCTTCGGAGTCCGGAGTACGTGCGGCTGCTGGTGCTGGCTGCGCTCGTGGGCGTGCCCATCTCGGCCGTCGCCTACGGGTTCCTCGAGCTGGCCCACCACCTCAACGACCTCCTCTTCACCGACCTCCCCGACGGCCTCGGCTTCGACACGGTGCCGACGTGGTGGCCGCTGCCGCTGCTCGCGCTCGGCGGGCTCCTGACCGCCCTGGCGATCCGTGACCTCCCGGGGATCGGCGGGCACCGGCCGGCCGAGGGGTTCCACGCCGCGGGCGTGCTGCCGCCGATCGAGCTGCCGGGGGTCGTGGCGGCGGCGCTCGCCACGCTCAGCTTCGGCGTGGTTCTCGGACCCGAGGCGCCCCTGATCGCGATTGGGAGCGGCCTCGGCTTCCTGGCGTTCCAGCAGGCGACGCGGGGGAGCGCCCCCAACGAGAGGGCGGGCGCGGTGATGGCCGCGACCGGCAGCTTCGCCGCGATCAGCTCGCTCGTCGGGTCCCCGCTCCTCGGCGCCTTCCTGCTGCTCGAGGCGGCGGGCCTCGGCGGCGTGATGGCCACCGTCGTCCTGCTGCCCGGGTTCCTCGCCGCCGGCATCGGCACGCTCATCTTCCTCGGGCTGAACGACGTCACCGGCCTCGGCGTCCCGTCGCTGACGATCCCGGGCCTGCCTGCCTTCGGGGATCCCACGATCGCGATGTTCGCCTGGGCGATCGTCTTCGGGCTGGTGGCGCCGTTCTTGGGGGAGGGCCTGCGCTGGATCGCGCTGACGCTGCAGCCGCACGTCGAGCGCCGGATGGTCCTCCTCATGCCGATCCTCGGCCTCGCCATGGCCTGCCTCGCGATCCTGTTCGGCGAGGCGACCGACCACGACCAGTCCGACGTGCTGTTCTCGGGACAGGACGCGCTCGGGCCGCTGATACTGCACGCGGCCGACTACTCCGTCGGCGCCCTACTGCTGCTTGTCCTCTGCAAGGGTCTCGCCTACGCGCTCGCGCTCAGCAGCTTCCGCGGCGGGCCCATCTTCCCCGCGCTGTTCGTGGGGGCGGCCGCCGGGATCGCGGCGTCGCACCTTCCCGGCCTCGAGGTCGTGCCCGCCGCCGCGATGGGGATGGGGGCGATGTCCGCCGTCATGCTCGGGCTGCCGCTCAGCTCGGTGCTGCTCGCGACCGTCCTGCTCGGCAAGAACGGCACCGACGCCATCCCGCTCGTG
>DASXAA010000162.1:0-42651 GCA_036407035.1 Thermoleophilaceae bacterium
ATGATTCCGCTGCCGTCGACGAGGTCCGATGACCCCGCTGCCGTCGACGAGGTCCAGTGTCGAGTTAGGTCCCGTGACGGGGACTAAGTCGACATTCGACCCGCGTGGTTGCATTCCACGCATCGAACGCTCGGCCCGACAGCGCGTCACGAGCATCGACGTCGCCCGCGAGGCCGGCGTGTCGCAGTCCACGGTCTCGCTCGTGTTCTCCGGCAAGGGCCGGGGCCGGGTGTCGGAGGCGACGCAGGAGCACGTGCGCAAGGTCGCCCGCGGCCTCGGCTACCGGCCCAACGTCGCCGCGCAGGCGCTGCGCCTGGGTCGTTCGGGGGCGGTCGCGCTGATCGTGCCGGACATCACCAACCCCTTCTTCAGCCGCGTCCTGCGCGGCGCGCAGCGGGCGGCGCAGGCCGCCGGGTACACGGTGGCGCTGGTCGACACCGCCAACGACCGCAGCTGGGAGGCCCAGACGTTCGAGGCGCTGCGGGCCGGGCCGGTCGACGGCTACCTGCTGTTCGAGGTCAGCGCTCCGGAGGCGCTCGGGCCCGACCAGCCGGTCGTGCTGATGGAGAGCGAGGAGCCGCGGCGCCCATCGGTCCGCTTCGACGCCGAGGGCGGCGCGGCCGCGGCGTTCGAGCACCTGGTGCAGCTGGGGCACCGGCGCATCGGCCATCTCGCGGCGGCCTTCGACGCGCCGACCTTCCACCTGCGCGAGGTCGCGCGCCGCCGCGTGCTCGTGGCGGCCGGCCTCGATCCCGACGCCCAGCCGCGGGTCATGACGCCGATCGACATCGACTCCGCGCGCGACGCCGCCGGGCCGCTGCTGGACGAGCGCCCCACCGCGGTGTTCTGCGACGACGACCTGGTCGCCGCCGGCCTCTATCTCGCCGCCCGCGAGCGGGGGCTCCGCCTCCCGCGCGACCTGTCCGTGGTCGGCTTCGACGACATGGACTTCGCGCGCGTGCTCGACCCGCCGCTCACGACCTTCGCGCTCGACGCCGAGCTGCTCGGCGCGACCGCGTTCGAGCTGCTGGACGCGCGCATGGAGGGCAGGCGAACGCGGCGGCGGGTCGTGCTGCCCGGGCAGCTGCTCGTGCGCGGGTCGACCGCGCCGCCGCGGGGCTGACCGCGCCGCCACCCGGGGCCGCCCCTCACCCCGCCCGGCCCAGGACCCGCGCCGCCAGCGCCGGCGGCGGCACGATCACCCGCTGGACGTGAGGCAGCGGCGAGGTCGGGCGGGTGTTGGCGGCGTGCGCCCGCATGAACGCGGCGCCGGGGAGCAACTTCAGGCGGCCGGTGGCGTCGGTTCGGCCCGCGCGGGCGGCCGCGAACGCGTCCTCGATCATGTCATCGAAGCCGCGCGGGTCCTGGACCTCGATGAAGAGGTGGAGGTCACAGCGCCGGCGCGGGGCGGCTGCGGTTCCTATTCCTGCGGCACGTTGCTGATCGACTCGACCTGCGTGGCGTGCACCTTGATCCAGTAGAGACCGCGCGAGTCCCCGGGTGCGCCGTAGTCGGTGCAGCGGAGCTCGGCGGCGCCGGGCCCGTCGAAGCGGTGCAGCACCTGCATGACGAGCGGTTCGACGGAGGAGTCGCTCGGCAGCGTCGCGAGCGAGCCGTCGACGTTCGGGCCGGCCACGAGCACGCAGCCGACGTTGCCGGCGTCGCCGTTCGCGAATCCCTTCGCCTGGATCTGGAAGCTGCCGGCGGGCAGCGGCAGCGAGACGATCGCCTCCTTGCCGAAGTTGAAGGTGCCGTAGTTGTCGAACGTGTTCGGCAGGTCGGGGTACGCGTCCAAAAAGCGCGCGTAGACGTTGCTCGGTCCACGCGGGCCGGCGTCGCCCTTCGGCCCGGGCCGGCCCTGCGCACCCGGCGACCCAGGCTCGCCCGCGGGCAGCGAGCCGGCGGCGAAGTCACGCGGGCGCAGGGAGCCGTCATCGACCTTGGCGCCCGTCACGGCGTTGCTCGCCAGCTCCGAGGTCTTGACCGCCGCGGGCGCGATCTGCTTCGAGCCGACGCTGTTCCTCGCGAGCGTCTGCTTGGCGGCGTAGGCGGTCCCACCGAAGAGCAACAGGAACAGCGCCAGGGCGCCCATCCATTGACCGCGAAGCTGCGCCCACAATCGTTCCGTCATCACGAACCTCCGTGTCCGTCGCCGACGTTGGCCCCTGCGAGAGGGCCATCCTATGTGCATGCAGATCACCAGGAACTCCACCGAGACCGCGGCCGGGCCGGGCGCCTGGTTCACGGGCAGCGTCTACATCGATGCGATCGCGGCGCCCTCCGACCCCGCACGGATCCAGGCGGCGCGCGTGCACTTCACGCCGGGCGCTCGCACCGCGTGGCACACGCACCCCCTCGGCCAGACGATCCACGTGACCGAGGGCGTCGGGCTGTGCCAGCGCCGCGGCGGGCCAGTCGAGGTGATCCGTCCCGGCGACAGCGTGTTCTTCGAGCCCGGTGAGGACCACTGGCACGGCGCCGCCCCCGACCGCCTCATGACCCACATCGCGATGCAGGAGGTCGACGACCAGGGCAGCGCCGTGACGTGGGGCGAGCACGTGACCGACGAGGAGTACGCCGCCGCCCGCGCTTAGCGCCCGCTCAGCACGCGATCGCCGCGGCCGTCGGCTCGCGCCTCGCGAGGGGCCAGTAGACGTCGGCGAGGCGGGCGGTCAGCCGCCGCAGGTCGCCGTCGTGCGCGAGCTGGCGTACCGCGCCGTTCATCCCGGCGAGCCGGCCCACCGAGGCGAGCTCGCGCCCGCACCCGAGGCGCCGGGCGTGGGGCCGGCAGTCGCCGAGCACCCGCTCGAGCTGCTCCGCCGCCGGCACGCGCTCGCCCGAGCGCAGGTCGATCAGCAGCGCGGCCATCCCGTCGCGCGCCGCGAGGAAACGGTTCTCCTCGATCAGCTCGGTGGTACGCGGCTCCGGTTCCAGGTCGTCCCCCCGATCGAGCTCCACGCTCGCCAGCGCCTGGACGAGCGCCGCGAGCGCGGTCACGTCCTCCACGCAGCTCTGGCCGTCCATGATCCGGATCTCCACCGTGCCGTAGCGCGGCTGAAGGCGCACGTCCCACCACAGGAACGACGGGTCGGGGATCGCCCGCGAGCACAGCAGCCGCTCGACGGTCGCGACCCAGTCGCCGTAGTCGCGGAACCTGCGCGGCAGCCCCGAGCGCGGGAAGGCGTCGAAGAGCGTCGTGCGCGTGGACGCGAAGCCGGTGGGCAGTCCGCGCCAGAAGGGCGAGTTGGCGGACACCGCGAGCAGCAGCGGCAGGTGCGCGCGCAGCCGGTTCAGCAGCCGGATCGCGCGCTCGGGGGTCGCCACGCCGACGTGCACGTGCATGGCCAGCGTGGGCTCGCGGCGGGCGAGCACGCGCATCGAGTCGTCGATGTGGCTGTAGCGGGGGTGGGACGGGAGCGGCGCGGCGCAGGCCACGGCGGACGGATGCGTGCCCGCCACGGCGGGGCGGAGCCCCTGGGCCGCCAGCGCGCGCGCCACGCGGTCGCGCAGCTGGGCGAGCTCGGTCACCGCGTCGCCGGCGCGCGAGTGCACACCGGTCGCGACCTCCATCACCGCGGCGTGCGTCTCGAGCGTCACGCGGCCGCGCAGATCGTCGGGCAGCGAGGCCAGTACGTCGTCCGAGCGGTAGGCGAGCGACCAGTCGACGGGGTCGAGGAGCATGAACTCGTCCTCGATGCCGATCGTCAGCTCGCCGTTGGACGGGCGCGCGCGCCACTCGGCCCATGCGGGAAGGTGGGTCATGTAGGGCTATTGCGCCCGAGCGCGGGCTATGGATCAGCGCGGAGCCGCCACGGCGGCTCCGCCCCGTCAGTCGCCGCTGTTGCTGGCGACCGTCTCAGGCGCCGCCGGTGCGCCGGCCCGGTCATAGGCCCGCGTTGAGCTCCTCGAGCAGCGCGCGCAGGTCGCGCATCTTGGCCCTGCCCAGCCGGCGCGTCCACTCCGCCTCGAGCTCCGCCACCACCTCGCGCGCGATCGCGTAGAGCTCCTTGCCTCGCGCCGTCGCGCGGACGAGCTTCGCCCGCCGGTCGCTGGGATCGGGAACCCGCTCGACGTACCCGAGCCGCTCCAGGTGCGCGACGAGCTCCGCCATCGACTGCTTGGTGACCTGTGCCCGCTCGGCCAGCACGCTCACCCGCGTCCCCTCGTCGTCGAGGAACTGCATCACGTTGCCGTGCACCGGACGGATCTCCGGGTGGCCGCGCTCGGCGAAGCGGCGGTGCAGCACCTCGGTCCCGACGCGGAACGGCTCGCGCAGGAGGATCGCGAGGTTCTCGGGCGCGGCTCGCGCAGAGGAGCTGGGGAGGCTGCTGCTTGACATTGGACAGGCGGCCTGTCTATCCTAGCGCAGTCGAGATAGACAGGCTGCCTGTCTTTATGGCACCCCGAGCAAGCGAGGACTGATTCATGACCACATCCCTGGACCACGACGAGCTGACGGTCGGCACCGACCGGATCCGGTTTCGTCTGACGAGCTGCCGCAGCGGCGGCGAGGTCGCCGTCATCGACGTCACGATCCCTGCCGGTGGCGGGCCGCCCATGCTGCATCGCCACGACCCGTTCGAGCTCTACCGCGTGCGCAGCGGCCGGCTCGCGATCTACGTCGAGAGCGACGGCGGGAGGGTGCGGCGGATCGACGCCGGGCCGGGCGCGGTCGTGCCGATCGCCCCCGGGCTCGAGCACACCGTCCGGAACGAGTCGGACGGCGACGCCGAGGCGACCGTGATCTTCACGCCCGGGGAGCCGATGGAGCGCTTCGCGCGCGCGGCGGCCGAGGCGGCGCCCGAGGAGGTGCCGGCCCTCGCCGGGGCGCACGGGATCGAGGTCACGCGGCCGATCGGGGACGCGCTCGTCGAGGCGGCCGCCGGCTCGGGGACCGGATATCTCACCATCGCGCGCTTCTCTGGCGACGGCGAGCGGCTGCTCGAGGAGTACCGCAGCTACTCGGAGGCGATGTCAGAGGTCGGCCGGGACCACGGGCTGATCGCGCACGCCGGCGCGCGGACGGAGGACGGCCTCCTGGTCGTGAACCTCTGGCCCTCGAAGGACGGCTCCGAGGCGGCCGCCCGCGATCCACGCCGGCTCCAGGTAATCGAACGGACGGCGATCGACCCGGACCAGGTCCGCCGGGAGCACCACGACGGGGCGCACTTCATCCTGTTCGGCTGAGCGCCGGGGCGAGGAAGCGCTCGATCTCGGCCACGACGCCCTCCGGGTCGTCGATCCACGCGTTGTGTCCCGCCCCGGCAAGCCGGACGAGGCGCAGGTTCGGATTGGCCGCGGCGAGAGCCTCACCCTCCTCTGGCGATCCGAAGGCGTCGCGCTCGCCCCACAGGAGGAGCGTCGGCGTCCTCAGCGCCTTCCAGCGCTCGCCGAGGACGAGCTCGCGCCGATACCCGAGGCGGCGGGCATCGGCGATGCACCGCACCAGCCCGAGGAAGCTCTCGACGTTCCGTCGCGTGTGGACGACGTCGACGTCGAGCAGCCGGTCGTCGAGCCGCTCGGGGCGCTCGACGAGGACCTGCCCCCAGAACTTCCGGCTCCCGTCGCGCGTGGCGTTCGTGAACAGGTATCTGCCCAGCCGGTGGCCGATGACGGGCAGTCCGAGCGGCAGCATCAGGAGCGGCGGCCTTCGCCGCAGCCCGACAGGGGCGCCCAGGAGCACGAGGCGCGAGACCCGGCCAGGGGCTTCGATCGCGAAGGCGCTCGCCCAGAGGCCGCCCATCGAATTCGCGACCACGTCGGCCGTCGAGAGCTCGAGGGCGTCGAGGATGTCGCCCAGGAACCGCCGGGCGTGGGCGAGCAGATCGACGCCGCGGTAGTCGAACGGGTCGGCCAGCCCGTGCCCCGGCCGGTCGACCGCGAGGACGCGGTGGTCCCTCGCGAGCGCCGCGAGGATCGGCACGATCTCGTACGCGCCTCCCAGCCCACCGTGGACGTACAGCAGCGGTGGCCCGGACCCGAGCTCGTAGTACTGCGTCTCGCCCTGCGACCAGCGGATCCGGCTCACGCGCGTGTCGGGGGCGAACCCGGCGAGCAGCGCGGCCTGTGCCTCCTGGAGTTCCCGGTCCAGCTCCGTGTCCACACGCCTGAGGATCGCTGCGAACGAGGCGCGCAGCATCGGTGGGAGTACCTATCTGGCTACGGATTTGCGCGTCCGCTCGCGCAGCGCGTATGCGGCCGCCTCCGCTCGGTTCCGCAGGCCGAGCTTGGAGAGAATGCGCGCGACGTGGTGCTCGGCGGTCCGCCGGCTGATGAAGAGGCGCTCCGCGATCTGCGCGTTCGAGCAGCCTTCGGCCAACAGCGACAACACCTCGGTCTCGCGCTTGGTCAACGCTCCTCGCCCCTTCGGGGAGGCCCGCGCCGGGGCTCCGAGCTCCCGGAGCACCGCCGCCGCCGCGTCGGCATCCCGCGTCGCGCCGAGGCGCTCGAATGTCTCGAGGGCGCGCCGCGCCTCCTCGATCGCCGCCGCCGGCGCTCGCGAGGCGAGCGTCCGGGCGAGCGCCACTCGCGCCTGAGCGGCTTCCAGCGCAAGGCCGAGCACCGAGAACAACTCCACCGAGGCCTGGAGGTCCGCGCCGGCGTGCTCGTCTCCCCGGGCGGCGCGAAGCGTGCCCTCGGCGAGCGAGGCGAGCGCCCGCGTGCGGTCGTCCTTCGAGCCGGCCGCGAGCTCGGCGAGCCGATGGACGGTCTCCTGCGCTGCCGAGAGCTCGCCGCGGGCGAGCTCCACCTCCACGAGCAGGCAGAGCAGGGGCGGCCGGTCCGGATCCGGCGGCGGGGCGCTCTCGAGGCACAGGCCGACCAGGTCCTCCGCCAGGGCGAGGTCGCCGCGTGCCATCGCGATCCTCGCGAGCGACCGCTTCGCGCGCGTGTGCCAGTCGAACCCCTCCAGCAGGCGCTCGGCCTCCTCGAAGCGCCCCTGCCGGACGCGCAGCTCCGCCAGTCGAAGCAGCGGGAAGAGCTGGGACGCCCAGTAGCCCGTCTCGAAGGTCCGGATCGCGGCCAGCAGCTCTCGCTCAGCCTCCTCCCAGCGGCCGAGCGCGATCAGGATCCCGCCGTAGTGCGTCCGGCAGGTCGGCGGCACGAAATCGCCCCACGCCACGAAGCGGGTCGCGCCCTCGAGCCACTGCTCGGCGCGCCTGATGTCCGTCGCCAGCTCGCAGGCGCTCAGCAGCCTGCAGTAGATCTCGCCGGCGGCGCCCACGCTCGCCACCTCACCCGCGGCGACGGCGGCCATGACCTGGTCCAGCAGCGTCATGCCCTGTGCCACGCGCCCGGAGGCGACGTACGCCTCGCCGAGCAGCGCCATGGCGTCGAACTCGAGATCCCTGTCGCCGAACCGCCTGGCGATGCCGAGCGCCGCGTTCGCGAGCCGTTCGCGCTCCGATGCGTCGGAGCTCCAGGGAGCGCGGTCCAGCGTCAGCCACCCGTGCGCCGCACACTCCTCGACTCCCTCCAGCAGGCCCTCCGCCCGTGCCATCCAGCCGTTCGCCGCCGCCGGGTTGCCGTGAACCGACACGTGGAGGAACGCCAGCCAGCGTGCGAGCTCCGCTGCCTCCGCCCGCAGGCCGCGCCGCTCGTACTCCGCGAACGCACGCTCCTTCACCTCGATCGCGCGGGAATGCTCACCTCCGAACTGGAGCGCGTCGCCGAGGCCGTCGAGAACCTCGGCGGTCTCGCCCGACTCGGCGGCCTGCTCGAAGATCGTCCGGGCGCGCTCCCAGTCCGCCGCGGCAAGTGCCTCGCGGCCGAGGCGGAGAAGCTCGTCCGCCGTCGCGGCGTCCATCGCAGCGAATGCTCCCACGGGACGCGGGGGCCCCGCCAGCACGTCAGGTGCCGCCGGGCGGGGCGAGCTGCTGCATGAGCCGCCGTGCGTCCAGGAGCGTCGTGTGCCCGGTGAGGTGCTCGCCGTCGCCGTCGAAGATGGCGACGAGCGCGACGTCGATCGAGGCGCCGGCGGCCTGAACGCCCCTGTGAGGAGAGTCGCTCATCCTGTGTGCTCAAGGATGGCATCGGCGATCCGTTCCCAGTCGGCTCGATGGATGCCGTGGCCGGCGTCCTCGAGCGGGAGCAGCCTTGCTCCCGGGATCTGCTCGACCAGCGCCTTGCCGTGCTCGATCGGGAACATAGGGTCGGCGGTCCCGTGGATGACGAGGGTCGGCGCGGTGATCGAGGACAGGGACCCGCCCGGCAGCTCGCCCTCCGGCAGCACGTCGTGGTTCTGCACCGCCGCGAAGTCGCGGGTGCGCTCGATGTCGCGACGCACCAGGCGCCGTACCGGCGCCTCGTCGAACGGCCGCCGCTCTCCCGCCAGTACGCGGGAGTAGGCGACCAGGTACTCGATCACCGACTCGGGATCCGACCAGTCGACCGCCGCGGTCGACACGAAGCTGCCGAACTCGGCTGTCGGCGGCGGCAGCGCGCGCTCCCCGGGCAGCGCGGGTGAGGTGCTGATGAGAACCAGCGAGCGGACGCGATCGAGGGGGTCGAGCGCGAGCAACTGCGCGAACGCACCGCCCGCCGACACTCCGACCAGATGCGCGCTCTCGATCCCGAAGGCGTCGAGCACGCCGGCCGCGTCGGCGACCAGGTCGGCACCGCTGTAACCGGGCCGGCGCGGCTCGTAGGTAACGGAGCGCCCGGTGTCGCGGTGGTCGTAGCGGATCACGAACCGGCCGCCGTCCGCGAGCAGCCGACAGAACCCCTCCTCCCACCAGAGCATCGAGGCGCCTGTGCCCATGATCAGGAGGATCGGCGGGTGAGCTGGGTCGCCGAAGGACTCAGTGCACAGCTCGACGCCGTTCGCCTCGATCATCCGCTCGGCCATCTCGCCTCCATCCTCTCGCTTCCGGGCGCCGGCCCCAGGCGGCGATCAGGGGTGGGCTGAGGAAGACGGTGTCGGGGTCGTCCATCCTGGCGAGCACGTGCTCGAGGCCGGCCCGCTCCAGCTCGTGGACCATCTTGCGGCCGTATTCGCGGTCGAAGCCGGAGCGCGACAGGTGCCCGAGCATCGCGTCCACGACCCGCGACACGCGCCGATCGGCGCACAGCGCTTGACCCTCAGTGCACGATCGAAGGAGGCCCTACGGGCGCGGCTGGTCCGGGCGGCCACAGGCGGCGCGGTACTCGCTGGGTGAGACGCCGAACCGGGCACGGAAGAGGCGGCTGAAGTGGGCCGGGTTCGTGATTCCCCAGCGGGAGCCGATCGCGATGATCGGCTCGCGGGCCAGCGCCGGGTCGAGCAGGTCGCGCGCGCACCGCTCCAGCCGGCGGCGCCGGATCCACTCGCCGACGGTTGTCTGCTGGGTCTCGAACAGCCTGTGGAGGAACCGGACCGAGATGAAGTGGGCCGCCGCGATGTTCCCGGGGGACAGCTCCGGGTCACCGAGCCGCTCCTCGATCGATGCATGGATGCGCTGGATCAGCGCCCGCCGCCGGGTCTCGGCCGGGAGATCCGACGTGCGGTCGACCGTGCCTGCGAGCGCGGCCATGAACAGGTCGAGGACGGCGCCCCCGAGTCGCGCCCCGCCGCTCTCGCCGCAGCCGTCCAGATGCCGGGGCAGCTGTCGCGCGAGGGATGAGATCAGTGCGCCGGCGCCCCTGTCGCCGCGGATGGGCACGGCGACGAGCCGCGCCAACTCGCGGTCGCGCAGCGGCAGCATGGACCGCGGGAAGACCACTGCCACGCAGCGCACGTCCGACATGGCCCAGGTGGCAGGGCGGGACAGGTCGACGAGCGTGAGGTCGCCAGGGCGAAGCTCCGCCTCGCGCCCGCCCTGCTCGATCACGCCGCTTCCGCGCGCGAGCACGTCGATCTTGCACAGCTCGGGGTCCGAGCGCCGGATGTGGCGGGTCGTTCGCCGCGCGCCGCCCTCGCTGTCATGTGAGAGCTCGCCGACCGCGACGGGGCCCGCGTGGCCCAGCAAGAGCCGGAGCCCGGGCGCGTCGGGCGGGCCGAACGGCTCGAGCGGGACGAGCGCGTCGCTAAGGACGTGGCGCCAGTACTCGGTGCGCGCCGGGGCGGGGACGTCGCTGCTGGCGAACACCGTCGTCATGACCGCTTCACCGTAGCGAGACGCCGGCGTCTCGCAACCGTGCACGGATCGGCAAGCGAGCGTGCGCTCTCCTCGTAGAGGGCGCCGCCACGCGTTGCCACAGTCGCCCGATGCGAGTCCTGATGACGACCACGGGCCACGCCGGCCACTTCCTTCCCCTGGTGCCGTTCGCCCGCGCGTGCCTGCGCGCGGGTCACGATGTGCGCGTCGCTGCGCCTCGCTCCAGGGGCGAGATCGTCGAGCGAACGGGCCTCGAGCTCGAGGCCTGCGCCGACCCGGCCGAGGAGGACCTCGCCCGGCTCGTCGCCTCACTCGCCGATCGCAGCCCGCGGGACGGCCATGCGCACATGATGTCCGAGGGCTTCGCGCGCGTCGCAGCGCGCGCCGTGCTGCCGGACGTCCTGGAGATCGTGGGCACCTGGCGGCCCGACGTCGTCGTCCGCGAGAGCCAGGAGTACGCGGGGGCGCTCGCGGCGGAGCGCGCACGGATCCCCCATGTCCGCGTCGCCCTGGGGCTGGCCGCACAGGAGGATCGGACGCTCACCACGGCCGCACCAGCCGTGGACGAGCTGCGCGCCGAGCTTGACCTGCCCCGCGATCCGGACGCGGCCGCGCTGCGCGGCTCGCCGTACCTGACGCTCGTGCCCGCCGCCCTCGAGGATCCCCGCGGCCGCGGACCGCGCGCCACGCATCGCTTCAGCGAACGCCGCGACGGGACGCGACCCCCGGCGACGCCGCCGGACCGGTGGGACGGAGCCGGAGGCCCGCTCGTCTACCTGACCTTCGGCTCGGTCGCCGGGTTGCTCGGCCTCTTCCCCCGCGTGTACCGCGCGGCGATCGAGGCACTGGCCGCCGTTCCGGCCCGCGTGCTGGTCACGATCGGGGAGGACGCCGAGCCGGGTGCGCTCGGCCCGCTCCCGCCGAACGTCCACGTCGAGCGCTGGCTGCCACAGGGGGCGATCGTCGAGCACGCCGCCGCGGTCGTCTGCCACGGGGGCTACGGATCCGTGCTCGGCGCACTTGCCGCGGGCGTGCCCGTCGTAGCCCTGCCGATCTTCGCCGACGACCAGTGGCTCAACGCCCGTCGCGTGGCCGAGCTCAGCGCGGGGATCGCCCTCGACGGCGACAGCCGCCCGGGACGGCGAATGCTCGACGGCCCCGGTCCCGCGGAGTTCGCCGAGCTGGCCGACGCGGTCGAGACCGTGATCGGCGACCCCCGCTATCGCCGTGCCGCACGCGGCATCGCGAGCGCAATCGCCGCGCTGCCGCCCGTCGACGCCGCGGTCGAGGTGCTGCACGACCGCCTTCGAGGACCGGCGCCCGCCCGCGCGCGACGGAACCAACCGCAACGTCGACCCGTCTCCAGTGGTGAACACAGCATCCGACCAAGGAGGAACACATGAGATCCGCACTCTCGATCGCCGCCGCCCTGGCCGCGACGTTGCTGCTCGCGGCGCAGCCGGCCATGGGCGCCACCGCCAAGCCGAGCGGTCCGCGCCCGGCCGGCACCGCCTGCACGAGCAACGGGACCGGGGCCCGCGCCTGCTTCCAGCCCAAGGGCGACAGGATGTACGTCAAGGACACCGACGAGGACGGCCACTCGGCCGTCGGCGTCTGGCACCACTACCTGGGCGACGGACGCTGGAGCAAGGGCTACTGCCGCAACAAGCTCGGCGCCGGCAGGTGGGGCCTGTGCAACTACAACATGAGCGAGAACTCCTACATCATGTGGTGGGCCGCCGAGTACGACGCCGGGACGGGCGCGTGGTACGAGTGGTCGACCGACGAGTCCGACATCAGCTGAGGCGAGTCAAGGGAGCAGCCGCGCGGGCGGCGTGATGACCTCCTCGGCGACGCCGCCCTCGGTCGAGTCGAAACGGGTGAGGTCGCCGCCGCCGCGCACGGCTCGCAGCACAGTGATCGGGTTCGACGTGGGTTCGCCGTTCCGGTCGAGCGCCAGCGGGCCGATCACGCTGTCGCCGAGCCGGGTCGTGGCGAGCGCGCGTGACACTGATTCGCGTGTGCCGTCGGAGCGCGCGATGGCATCGAGCAGAACCTCGGTGGCCGCCGCGGCGTAGGCGTCGTAAGGCCCGAGCGTTCGGCCTCTCGACACCGCCTCGAAGTCGCGCACGAACCGGCGCCCTGTGGGTCCCAGCCGCTCGAGCGGCAGCCCCGCGTACGTGATGTGGATGCCCCGCGCCGCGGCGCCCGCGTTGGCGAATAGCGCCGGGATGGGGGAGAAGTTCTGCGAGCCGATGATCTCTACGCGGGGCTCGACGGCGCGCAGAGCGCGCAGTAGCTGAGCGACGTTGGCTGCCAGGCCCGAGTTGATGAAGACGGCCCGCACGCCCGAGGCTCGCACGCGTTCGGCCAATGCTCGGTAGCTCGTGTCCCGTGCGTCGAAGGCGGCGTATCCGGCGATGCGCAGGCCGATGCGGTCGGCCGCCCAGCGGAACCATTCCGTCGACGGTGTGCCCCGTGTGAAGTTGCTGTCCTCGAGCAGGAAGACCGAGCCTCTTCCCAGTCGCTTCGCCAGCAAGGCCCCGGCCGCCATACCGTAGTCGTCCGCCGGGAATACGCGAGCGTAGCCGCGCTGTCCGGTGGGATAGAGCTCGCGCAGCCGCTTCGGTGAGGCGCCGATGCGCAGCTTGCGAACCAGCTCCGGCCACGAGTTGGTCGGGGATACGAGCGCGACCGGGCCCCCCGGCGCCCGGTTGAGGATCGGAAGCATCGCGGCGGCACAACCCGAGTTGAGCGGCCCGACGACCCCGACGACCGCGGGGTTGCGCGCGTAGGCCGTCGCGTTGTCCCTGCACTTGGCGTCGTCATAGAGGCCGTACTGGTCGACGCCCTCGTCACACGACTGCAGGCCCAGGCGGAAGCCCCCGGCGCGGAAGTCGTGCCGGCGCACGATGAACGCGATCGCCTCGGACATCGGCAGCGTCACCGGGGTCTGGCCTCGCAGCGGCAACGAAGAGGCGATCAGCAGGTCGGCGTCGCCCCTGCCTCCGGTCTGAACGCGGCCGCACGGCGGCGCGGTCAAAGCGGTGATGTCGGAGCCGGCGCGCAACCCCGCGGCCGGCTCCGCGCCGTTGGTGCCGGAGACCGCGATCCAGACTCGGCCGCCGCCGACCGCCAGCGCACGCGGAGCCTCGCCGATCTCGAACCGTCTCGTGATCCGGTTCGTCTCGGGGTCGATGCGCACGACCGTGCCGCGCTCGCTGTTGGCGACCCACGCGGCGCCTTCCCCGACGGCGATGCTGGTGGCACCCGGGGCGATCTTGATCCTGCGCACCCCTCCGCGGTCGATGCGCAGGACCTTTCCTCCCGGACCGTCGGTGAGCCACACGCCGCCCTCGCCCACCGCGATCGCGCTGATCCAGTCGGCGTGCACCTGCCATCTTCGGACGGCCCGTCCCGTCTTGGGATCGAGACGGGCCACCTCGGCGTAGTTGTTGCTGATCCAGACCTGGCCGTTGCCGGTGGCTATCCGATCGGCGCTAAGCGAGCGGCGCGTAACGACCTCTCCCGTGCGGATGTCGACGCGGTGCACCCACCCCGGCCGGCCGATGGCCCAGACCGCGCCGCTTCCGGTCGCCAGCAGGTTGCCGGGCGGGTTGCTGAAGGTGAGCTTGCTTGGCACGGGGAGCCGGATTGGAGCGCCTTGCTCCGTCCCTGAGAGCGAATCGAGGCGCGTCAGCGCCGACGGAGACCTGACCGCGTCGCTCGCCGCCAGGTTCGTCTCGTCGTCCTGCGCCACCCACAGCGAGTCGCGGGCGAAGTCGATCTCGATCGGATTCGTCCCGGCGGAGAAGGTGCGGACGGAGCCGTCCCGGAGGTCGACCCGCGAGACGGTCTTCTCGTCGCCGCTGAAGCTCCACGCGGCGCCGCCGCCGACGGCCACGTCCGTGGGCGTGGCGCCCACCGGGACCTGCTCGACGACCTTGTTGGTGGCCGCGTCGATCGCGACGAGCGTGTTCCCGGCCGGCCCCCGGTCCGAGTCGCCGCCGGCCGTCACGGCGACGATCGCGGCGGCGATCGCTACTGCCAGCACGAGCGCCCCGGCGGCGGCGATCGCACGGTGGCGGCGCGCCAGCCCGGGGCCGGTCGGCATGCGCCGGTGGGCGGCCGGGTCGGCGAGCCCGAGCGCGGCGGCCGCCGCATCGATCAAGGCCGCGCAGCGGCCGAAGCGCTCGCCCTTGTCCTTGGCGAGCCCCCTCCGCAGCACGGGATCGAGGGCCTTGCGGCCGCGCAGCGGGGCGGGATCCTCGCGCAGGTGGGCCCAGAGCGTCTCCGACTCCGTCGGGCGGCGGAACGGCGGCTCGCCCGCCAGGCACTCGTAGAGGATGCAGGCGAGCGCGTACTCGTCGCTTCGCCCGTCCACAGCCTCGCCGCGGATCTGCTCGGGCGAGAGGTAGTCGATCGTCCCCAGCGTCTGCCCGGTGTCCCCGGCGCCCCCGGCTTCGGTGCTGATGCCGAAGTCGCTCAGGTAGGCGTGCTCGTCGCCGTCGAGCAGCACGTTGGCCGGCTTGACGTCGCGATGGACGAGCCCCCGCTGGTGCGCCTGATCGAGCGCCGCCGCGACCTGGCCCAGCACCCGCAGCGTGCGCTCGGGCGAGAGGGGGCCGTCGCGGCGGAGCACTGTTCGCAGATCGCTGCCCTCGACGTAGCGCATCGCCAGGTAGAGCTGCCCGTCCCGCTCGCCCGCCTCGTAGATCGGCACCACGTTGGGGTGGTCGAGCGACGCCGCCAGCCGCGGCTCCTTCAGGAAGCGCGCGCGGAAGCGCTCGTCTGCGGCGAGCTCGGGCGCGACCAGCTTGAGCGCGACCGGCCGCTCGAGCGAGAGATCGGTCGCACGGAACACCACCCCCATCCCGCCGCGGCCGATGAGCGACTCGATCCGGTACCCGGCGAACGTCGAACCGGGAGCGATCGAGACCGTCACCGCCGCGAACGTACCACCGAAACCGCGGCCGGGCCAGCGGCCGGCGAGGTGGGCGACATGGCGTTAACCGGCGTTTACCGGCCGGCCCCCCGAGCGCCAACCGCCCCGGCGCAGGCTGACTCTCGAATGGCCGCACCGGGCGGCCGCCAACAAGAGGAGGACGCATGCATCGTCGCACCATCATCCTCATCGTCGCGGCCCTCGCGCTGTGCTGTGCGCTCGCGCCCGTCGCCTCCGCGGACCCCTTCACGGACGCCCAGCGCAAGCTGGTCGACGAGTACAAGGCACAGCAGTCGCACTCCCAGCCCGGCCCCTTCACGGACGCGGAGCGCAGGGTGGTCGCATCGCCCGAGGTGCAGGACACGATCGACCGCGCGCGCGCCGAGATCCGCGCAACCCCTGCGGTGGTGCAAGCCCCGTCGGGCAGCTTCAACTGGGGCGACGCGGGCATCGGCGCGGCCGGGATGCTGGCGCTGTTCAGCATCGCCGGCGGAGGGGCGCTCTTGATCGCGAGCCGCCGTCGCCGCCACGGGGTCGGCGCCGCGACGCGGTGAGCCGGGCCGAGCATCAGCGGCTACGCTCCGAGCCGCTGCCCTCGTAGCGATAGCGCACCGCCCTCCCGGGGCGTCAGGGCATCTCGGCGAACTGCTGTGCGTCGTCGCCGATCGCGTGCCAGCTGGCCTTGTAGGCAACTTGTTGGTGAAAGCTCGGAGTCAGTTCGAGGTCGCCCATCAGTCCTGCGGCCACGAAGTACTTCGCGCCGAGGTCGTCATAGAGGCTCGATCCGCAGTTGCTGCAGAAGTTGCGGGGCGCGAGCTCGCTCTCGTAGCGCTTGACCAAGTCCTCGCCCTTGGTGACCCGGAAGTTCTCCTTGGCCACGACCACGCCTGCGAGGCTCGAGCCCGTCCACCGCTGGCAGCGGGTGCAGTGACAGTAACCCAGTGCCTCAGGGTCTTGAACCTCGTACTCGACGCCGCCGCACAAGCAAGTTCCCTTGAGCGTTTCAGTCATCCGACACCTTCTCGATTCGCCGTTGAACGATCCGCGGCAACGCTACCACCGTCCCGTCAGGGACTACGCCACCGCGGATGCTCGCTCTCCAAACTCGGGAGGACCCCCGGAGCGTGACCGCTCCGAAGCGCCCCGAGCAGGATTCGAACCTGCGGCCTACTCCTTAGGAGGGAGTCGCTCTATCCGGCTGAGCTATCGGGGCCGGCTGCCAGGAGACGATAGCCCGTCTCGTCAGGCGGGCGTGGGCGTCTCCCGCTCGAGGCGTGGCTCGAACAGCTCCGCGGACGCCGCCAGCTCCTCGACCAGCTCCGCCACGTCGGCCGCGCGCTCCACGCGGCGCAGGTCGTCGGGCCGGCCGCGGGTCACCGCGAGCTTGGACGAGAAGAGCTGGCAGCAGTCCTCGTCCGGCAGGATCGAGATCTCGTACGTGCCGAGCGCCTTCGCCATCTCCACGATCTCGGCCTTGTCGCGGTCGACCAGAGGCCTCAGCAGCGGCACCTCCGCCGCCTCCTCCACAACGGCCAGGTTCGGCAGCGTCTGCGACGCCACCTGTCCGATCGAGTCGCCCGTGACCAGCGCGTCGGCGCCCAGGCGCTCCGCCAGCGCCGAGGCCACCCGCACCATCAGGCGCCGCTGCGAGAGCACCTGCAGCCGGCCGGCGCCCGCGGTCGCCAGGCGCCGCTGCGCAGGACCGAACGTCACGACGAACAGGCGCGAGTCGTGCTGGAAGCGGTCCAGCCGGCCGACCAGCGCGTACGCCTTGTAGATCGAGTCCGGACCCGTGAACGGCCGGCCCGAGAAGTGCACGAAGTCGCAGCGCAGGCCGCGCTTCATCATCCGGTACGCGGCCACCGGGGAGTCGAGCCCTCCGGAGAGCAGTACCAGCGCCCGCCCGCTCGTCCCCACGGGAAGCCCGCCCGCGCCTCGCAGCCGATCGGCCGACACGAGCAGCTCCTTGTGGTCGACCTCCACGAACACCTCGAGGTCCGGGTGCGAGAGGTCCACGCCGAGGCCGAGGCGCACGCGCACAGCCTCGCCGATCGTTCGCGCCAGCTCGATCGACCGCAGCGGGAACCGCTTGTCGCGCCGGCTCGCCCGCACGGCGAACGTGCGGCCGGGCCGGCCGGAGAGCACCTCCACGGCGGCGTCGGCCGCGGCGGTCACGTCGCGCTCGCAGCGCACCGCCGGCTGCACCACGCTCGCGCCGGGCAGCGCCAGGCAGCGCTCCACGAGCTCCGCCTGCGGCGCATCGGCGGTGACGATGAACACGCCGCCCCGGTGGCGCACCTCGATCGGCCCGAGCTCCTCGGTCGCCCGGCGCAGGTTGCGCTCGAGCGCGGCGACGAAGTGGGGACGGTTGCGTCCCTTGAGGGTCAGCTCCCCGAACTTGAGCAGCACGCAGGGTGAAGCGGCCATGGCGCCCCAGAAAGTAGCGCCGCTACTCGTCTTCGTACAGCGACTCGCGCGCCAGCTCGGCCCCGCGGGCGCCGTACAGGCGCACCTCGATGTAGTCGCCCGTGTAGGCGTCGAGTGACACGAGCGTGAAGCGATCGTCCACCAGCTCGCACTGGTCCGTGGTCGTCGGCCCGAGCTCGGTCGTCGCGACCACGCCGTTCTGCACCATCGCCACACCCCATACGAGCGTGATCACGCCGCGCCGCCCCTGGGGGCCGCGCCAGTGACCGATCTCCTGGTCCGAGAGGTCGAGTGTCCAGTCCGGGTTCCCGGCCGCCGTCTCGTCGGTGTAGTCGGCAGCGGCCTGGAAGTCGGTCGCCTGCGCGCCCTCGTGCTCGCGCGTGTACGACACGTACCCGAACACCTCGCCGCCGTCGGCCGTCGGGGCGGTGGCCGGCACGTACGTCCGGCCGCCGAAGGAGCGGTCAGGGAACCACGAGATCTCACCGAGCTCGCCCTCCGCCTGTTCCCCGGCCGACCGCAGAAAGTGCTCGGCGAGCGCCTCCTCCCAACGGCCGTAGGGCAGGGGCTCCTGCGGCGGCTCGGCGGCGAACAGCGGGATCTGGCGGTCGGTGGGTGGCACGGCGCGGGAAAGCTACTAAGTACACGCCCCCTCAAGTACCGCCCCGTTTCGGCGGCGCCTGGACGCGCCTGGCCGCTCGCCGATTCCGGACCGTACTTTCGGACGCGTGTACTAGCTCGCCGCCGCGCCGAGGGCCTCGGGGAGCTCGGCCCGCGCGCCCACGCCGAGCTTGCGGTACGCGTTGCCGAGGTGCGTCTCCACCGTCTTCACGGTTACGAAGAGCGACTGGGCGATCTCGCGGTTCGTCCGTCCCTCGGCGGCGAGCGACGCCACGCGCAGCTCGCTCGCGGTGAGGGCGTCGCGCCCGGAGAGCCGCGTCCGGCGCGGCCGCGCCCCGGCGGCCAGCAGCTCCTCGCGGGCGAGCGCGGCCAGCGCCGTCCCGCCCGCCCGGTCGGCCTCGTCGAGGCCGCGCCGCAGCTGGTCGCGGGCGTCCGCGCGCCGCCGCGCGCGGCGGAGCATCGCGCCGAGCGAGATGCGGGCCCGCGCGCTCTCGAGCGGGCACGTCCCGTCCCCGAGGGCGGCCACCGCCTGCTCGAGCAGCCCGACCTCCTGCCGCACCAGCCCGGCCACGCGCAGCGCCATGCCGAGCGCCCGCGGCAGGCCGGCCCGCCGCGCCAGCTCCACCTCCTCGTCCGCCAGCGCGCGCGCCTCGTCGAGCCGCCCCAGGCCGATCATGGCCTCCGCCGCCATCGACCGCCACGGGATCACCGACGGGTTGTGCGCGCCCCAGCGCTCCTGGCGCTCGCCGCACTGGAGCATGTCGGCGACCCCGGCCTCCAGCTCGCCGGCCGCGATGCGCACCCGCCCGCGGGCGTCCAGCAGCGGGTCGAACATCACGAGGTCGGGGATCTCGTCGCCGAGCCCGGCCTCGTCGAGCACCTGCCGCGCCTCGTCGAGCGCGCCGCGGTCGACCATCGAGTACACGACGAACGCGCGCGCGGCAGGGATGCCGAGCCCCCAGCCCTCCTCGGCGGCCACCTCGACCGCGGCACGGGCGTCGGCCTCACCGCGGCGCACGTCGCCGCGCCGGTAGTGCACCTGCGAGCGGAAGCACGACGCGATCGTGAACCCGAGCGCGGTGCCCTGCTCGCGGGCGTCGGCGACGATCGCGTCGAACACCTCGAGGGACTCGTCGAGCCGCTCGCACAGGCAGAGCGCGTTCGGTGCGAGATAGAGGTTCGAGTCCTCGGCGCCGAGCATCGTCAACAGCCGCCCCTCTGCGAGCGCCTCGCGCGCCAGCCCCACGGGCCGCTCGGCCGTCTCGCCCGCCAGCGCCGCCTCGTACGCGCGGTGGGAGACGATCAGCAGCCGCGCGTCGGGGTCGTCCCCGCTCAGCCGCTCGAGGCGGTCGAGCCGCTCCCGCACCCGCGGACGCAGGCGATGGTCCAAGCGCGCGGCCACGATCAGCTCCGCCTCGAGGCGGGCCGCGATCATGCGCTCGCCCTCGCCGACGTCGCCCTCGGCCTCGTCGATCGCCGCGAAGGCGTCCTCGAGCCGGCCGACCACGAGCAGCGCGCGTCCCAGCGCGAGCGCCACGCGACCGCGGGCGGCGGGGCCCGCCGCGACCTCGTAGGCCTCCCGCAGCCACCGATCCGCGCGCGGATCCGCCGCGCTCGCGGCCGCCACGCCGAGCTCCTCGAGCACCTGCGGCCGCAGGTCCGGCTCCGGCGGCTCCTCGAGGGCGCGCGAGAGATACGTCACCGCGTTGCGGGAGGCGCCGCGCTCGCCCGCGCGGCGGGCGGCGTCGCGCAGGGTCGCCACGACCTCGCCGCTCCCGGCCGGATCGGCCACCAGCAGGTGCACGGCGCGCCGCTCCGGATCGGCGCCGCGGGCGGCAAGGATGCGCGCGGCGCGGGCGTGCGCGTCGCGCCGGCGCGACGGCGGCATCTCCTCCTCGATCGCGCTGCGGACGATCGGGTGGATGAAGTTGAGCTGCCGCTCCGGGCCGAGCACGTAGGAGGCGGCCAGGGCGTCGGCGGCCTCGGCGGCGTCCTCGGGCGCCAGGCCGGCCAGCTCGGCCGCCGCCTCGAGCGGCGCGTCTTGGCCGAGCACGGCGGCGGCCCGCGCGAGCTCCACCGCCGCCGGCGACAGCGCCGCGAGCCGCACCAGCACCGCGCGCGCAACCGTGTCCGGCGCGAGCGCGGCCACCTTCTCGGCCCCGGACTCCGACGTCGCGATGCCCTCCTGCGCGGCCGCGCGCAGCAGCTCCCTGAGCAGGAACGGGTTGCCGCCGGTGGCCTCGAGGCAGGCCGCCACGAACCGCGGGTCCGGCTCGCCGCCGGTCAGCTCCTCCACGAGCGTGCCGACCGCCTCGGGGCTGAGCGGTCGCGGCGCGAGCAGGCCGCCGCCGCCGGCCACGAGCGCCTCGATCAGGCGCGCGCGATCGTCCTGCGTGCTCCTGCTCGCCGACAGCACCACCACCGGCATGCCGTCGAGCCTGCGCGCCAGGTAGCCGAGCCACTCGAGCGAGGGGACGTCGGCCCAGTGCAGGTCGTCGACGACCAGCGCCAGCGGCGCGTGGGCGCTCAGGTTCGCGGCCAGCCAGTACAGCCCGTGCAGCACGGAGTGGGCCCCGCCCTGCTCCACCTGGGCGCGCGGTTCGAGCACGGGCTCGGCGAGCCGCGCGGCGCCCGCCAGCAGCGCATCGCGCTCGTCGCCCTCGGCGGTGGCGAGCCGCGCCTCGAAGAGCTGGCGCACCAGTCCGAACGGCAGCTCCTCCTCCAGCTCGTCGCCGCGGGCGCGCAGCACCTCGAACGTCTCGGCCGCGCGCACGGCGCCCTCGCGCAGCAGCCGGGTCTTGCCGATCCCCGGCGGGCCCTCGATCAGCACCAGCCGACCCTCGCTGGCCGATGCGGCATCGATCGCCGAGTCAATCGCCGCAAGTTCCTCTGAACGCTCGAGCGGAGCGGCCTCCTTGCTCACCGGCACGCCTGAAATCTAGGGGTTCTCGGGGAAAAAGATCAGGGGGCTTCCACGTTGTGTCGCGGTCGGCCTGAGCGCACGCTTGTCACATGAGCGGCGTCAGGTTCATCGTGGACATCGATCCGAGTGGAGCCAGCGTCTGCGGCCAGGTCGCGGCGGAGTCCACGGAGAGCGTGGCCTTCGACGGCTGGCTCGAGCTGATGCAGACGCTCTGCCGAGCGGTGAGCGAGACCGAATCGCTCGGGGACGAGGGTTCCGAGGAGGCGCCCTCATGAGCGCGCAGCCCGGGTTCTCGGTCCTCGGCCCGATCCAGATCCACGCCGCCGGCGGACGCCGCGTGCGCATCCCGCGCGGCCGCGTGCTGTCGTTCCTGGCGCTGCTGCTCGTGCAGCGCGGCGCGACCCTGACCGTGGACCGGATCGTCGACGAGCTGTGGGAGGGCGAGGGGCCGCGGAACAGGAAGAACGCCGTGCACGTGGTCGCGTCCCGGCTGCGTGCGGCGATCGGCGAGGGGGCGGTCGTCTCCGAGGCGGGCGGCTACGCGCTGCGGCTCGATCACGGCGCGCTCGACTCACAGAGGTTCGAGTCGCTGCTCCATCGCGGGCTCGACGAGCGCGACCGCCGCGATCCGGAGGACGCCGCGCGGACGTTCCGCGAGGCCCTCGGGCTGTGGCATGGTGCCCCGTTCGCCGGCGTGGCCGACGAGGGCTTCGCGCAGCCGGAGATCGCGCGCCTCGAGGACCTGCGCCTGACCTGCCTCGCCGAGCGGGTGGACGCCGACCTCGCCTGCGGCCGCCACGAAGAGCTCACGGGCGAGCTGTACGCGCTCGTGCATCGGCATCCGCTGCGCGAGCGCTTCCGCCGCCAGCTGATGCTCGCCCTCTACCGGGCCGGCCGCCAGGCGGAGGCGCTCGCCGCGTATCGCGACGCCCACCGCGCGCTCGCGGACGGGCTCGGCATCGAGCCCTCGCCCGAGCTGCGAGCGCTCGAGGCGGCGATCCTGCGCCAGCAGGTGCCGGCCGCGCCCGTGCGCCGGCACGTGGACTGGTCGCCCCAGCAGCCGACCTTCTGGCGCCGACTGTCCGAGCGCTGCTCGAACGCGACGTCCACGTGGGCGATGGCGTCGGCGCGGCGCTAGGCGCCGCTCGCGGGGGTACGACGGGCGCGGGTCGCTGACGGCGGCAGGAGGGGGTCGCGTCCGGTGCCGAAGCGCCGCCATGGACGCCGGGCCCGCCGCTGCGCCTGCCCGCGGCCACCGTTGCGCCCGCCCGCGGCGCGGGGCCGCCGAGTCGAGTGTCGACTTTGTCGGGCTCAGCCGACAAACTCGACAGTGGACGGGAAAGCTCGCGAGATCACGGGGGGTGGGCCGGTTTCCGTCCGGTATTTCGTCGGAATCCAGCCCACCCTCCCCGGACAACCTTGGTAGCTGCCGTTGTCGGTCGCGCAGTGCCGACCTCGCCCCGTGGAATCGACCTCTACGCCCCGGCCTCGCGCAGCCGCTCCGCCGCCCGCTCCGGCGGCAGCACGTTCAGGTGCACGCCGGTGCCGATCTCCAGCCCCGCGAGCTGCGCCAGGCGCGGCATCAGCTCGATGTGCCAGCAGAAGTGCTCGGCGTCGCGCGGCGCCGTCCGCACCCACATGTTGAGCGGGGGCAGCCCGCCGAGGGCGGCGCCGAGGCGCCGCAGCGCCTCGTGGAGCATGCGCGCCCCGAGCGGGCCGTCGTCGGCGAAGCGGGCAGCCGGGCGCCGCGGCACCACCTGCACGTGGAACGGCACGCGCGCCGCGAACGGGCAGAACACCACCGCCTCGTCGTCCACGGCGACCAGCCGCTCGCGCCGGCGGACCTCCTCCTGCAGGAGGTCCTCGAGCAGGTTGCGCCCCTGCGTGCGCTGCCAGTAGGCGGTGAAGCGTTCACGCTCACGCGCGACCGCGGCCGGCACGAACGGCAGCGCATACAGCTGCGCGTGCGTGTGCGGCAGCGACGCCCCCGCCTCGCGCCCCTCGTTGACGATCACGTGCACGTACGCCGCCTCGCCGTGGTTCCGCATCCGCTCGCGCCACACGCCCATCGCGCGCTCCACCTGCTCCGGGTCGACCTCGGCCAGCGACCAGACCGAGTCCGGCGCGTTCACGATCACCTCGTGCGCTCCGGTGGCGGGCCTGGCGGCGAAGAGGTCCGGCTCGCCGCGTCCGACCGCGAGCGGGTCGTCGCCCTCGCCGGCGTCGCCGGGCGCCAGGGCCGGGTAGAGGTTCGGCACCACGCGCACGGTCCACCCGGGCGAGTCGGGACCGCCGCCGTCGGGCCGCAGCGCGTACACCTCCGGCGGCGTCTGGTCCTCGTGGCCCTCGCGGAACGGGTCGCCGTCCGGGTCGATCGGGGGCCGCGAGTCGGTCTGGAGCCACGCGCCCGGCCGCGAGCCGCGCTCGCCGGCGACGATCACCCGCAGGCCCGACAGCGGATCGATGCGGAGCTCAGGACACAAGCTGCTTCTCCATCGCCACGTGCTCGATCCCCTCCTCCACGAACCGCCTGCCGCGCTCCACGTAGCCGTTGCCCGTGTAGAGCGAGAGCGCGTAGGTCTGGGCGTGCAGGTCGATGCGGCCGGCGCCGCCCTCGCTCGCCACGCGGTCGGCCTCGCGCAGGATCGCGGCGGCTATCCCGCGGCCGCGGTCGCCCGGCTCCACCGCCAGCCGGCCGAGCCGCGCCACCTGGCCGCGGAACAGCAGGCGACAGGTGCCGACTACGCGCCCGTCCTCCACAGCGACGATGTGGACCGACTCGTGGTCGCGCCCGTCGCGGTCGGCGCCGACGGGCACGCCCTGCTCGCCGCAGAAGACGCGTTCGCGCAGGTCGAGGGCGGCCGCGATCTCGTCGTCGCTTGTCGCTGTACGGACGTCCAGAAGATCAGCGAGCGTAGCGCTCGATGTCCGCCGCGAGCTTCCTCTCCGAGGCGTAGGCGCCCTGGTGCACGTACGCCAGTTTGCCCTTCGAGTCGTAGAAGGCGGTGGTGGGGAAGGCCTGCACGCCGTTGAACACCGCGGCCACCGCCAGCTTCGGGTCCCTGAAGTGCGGATAGGTGACCGGGAACTTCGAGACGAAGTCCTTGGCGGCGGCGTCGTTGTCGTTCGAGTTCACGCCGAGGAACGCGACCTTCTTGCCGCGCTCGACCGCCTGGCGCTGCAGGAACGGGAACTCGAAGCGGCACGGCCCGCACCAGGCGGCCCACTTGTTCACGACGACCGGGTAGCCGCGCAGCTTCCGCAGCTCCGCCTTGAAGGCCGGCGCGCCGCCGTCCAGGAAGGTGTTCGCCTGCTCGTGCAGGGCGGCGAGCGGGGCCGGCGAGCCGGCGAGCGCGCTCTTGTCGGAGGCGCGCGCCGCGTTCTTCGGCTCCGGGCTCGATCCCTGCGCCACGGCCCACGCGATCGCCCCCGCGGCAAGGAGACAGAGGACGATCACACCGGTGCGCCGCATCTGGCCTAAGGGTGGCAGACCGAATTCCGGCCGACGTGCAGGCGGTTTTCCCGAGCGTGTGCTGTAATAGCTGTAACGCCGACCGTCCCCTATGGTTTCGGCAGGCTCGCCGCTCGCGGGACTCTGAGAGCGGCGAAGACGACGGGCGGACCTCGTTGACACCGCGACGGCCCGTTCCTCAGCGGCGAAGCGCACGGCCCGTCCTCCCTAACAACAGTGGCTGACAGGAGTTCCGTGGCTGCATCCTCGCCTGTTCCAGGCGACGATCTCAAGCGCGCAGAGGAGTTTGCGCACGAGCCCTTCGTCCTCGACGGCGAAGAGCCTGACCTCGCCCTCGCCGAGGGCACCGCGCGCCGCACGGCGCTCGACGCCGCGCTGGCGGAGCTGAACGACGGCCGGACCGAGCCGTCGGTCGCGTGGCGCCGCGACTACTCGCTGATACTCGGCCTCGAGCGGCTGCTCTCGGAGGAGGAGCCGCACCTCGTCGACGGCACCACGCTGTCGGCTCACCAGGTCGACGCGCTGTCGGGCACGCTCATCGCGCTCGAGGCGGAGGTGCAGGCCGCCGCGGAGCGCAACGGCCACCGCTCGAACGGCAGGTTGCAGGAGGAGCTCCACTCCGGCGAGGTCGAGCTCGAGGGAGACGAGCTCCCCGACGAGGAGCCGCTCGACTGGGACCCGGCCGAGGAGGCCGAGGAGGAGGCCGCCGCCGACGCGCTCGAGGAGGACCCCGGCGCCGCGCGCCGCTTCTGGTTCGAGCACGCCACCGGGGCCGGCAAGACGGTCGCCGCGCTCGGCTTCGTCGAGGCCTCGCGCACGGGCGGCATCCTGATCCTGACCCACCGCCGCAACCTGGTCGACCAGTTCCTCGGCGAGCTGCGCGACCGCGGCTACCGCAAGCGCATCTCGGGACCGCTGCTCGGGCGCGAGAAAGAGCCGCCCGCCGGCGGCCCGGTGACCGTCGAGACCTACCAGTGGTTCGTCCGCAACGCGGGCAAGGTCTCGGACGCCTACACGATCGTCATCTGCGACGAGGCCCACACCGCGCTCGGCGAGAAGACGAGCGCCGCGATCCGCAACTGGATGGGCCCGGTGTTCGTCGGCATGACCGCCACCGGCGCGCTGATCGCCCGGCACGTCACCGACCTCTTCCCCACCCAGACCTCCCGCTTCGACCTCGCCCAGGCAGCCCGCCGCGGCGTGATCGCGCCGCTCCGGTGCGTGCGCATTCCCCCGGGCGTCGGCGTGCGCTCGATCGCGAAGGTCCCCCTCCGCCGCGGCGAGGTGGACCAGGACTTCGACCAGGAAGAGCTGGCCGCACTGCTCGACCAGACCCCGTTCAACCTGGCGGTGGCCGACCTCTACAAGACGCGCTTCCGCGAGCTGCCCGGGGTCGTGTACTCGGCGGGCGTGAAGCACGCGCACAACGTCGCCCAGGCGTTCCAGGACGCCGGCATGAAGGCGAAGGCCGTGTCGGGCGAGACGCCCAAGCGCGAGCTGACCCGCATTCTCGCCGCCTACGAGCGCGGCGAGATCGACGTGCTCGTGAACGCGCAGCTGCTCGCCGAGGGCTGGAACTCGCCGCGCGCGACGGTGTGCATGCACCTCGCGCCGACCGCCTCCAAGCGCGTGTACCAGCAGCGCGTGGGCCGCGTGACGCGGCGCACGCCCGGCAAGGAGGCCGGGATCGTCGTGGACTTCGTGCACCCGGCGACCCCCAACGACGACCCCGTCGTGACGCTCCACTCGCTGCTCGACCGCGACGTGTACCGGGGCGGCGCGATCGTTGTCGGCCCGGTGCGCCGCGGGCGCGGGCGCAGGCTGCGCGTCGAGCGGCGCGTGGTGCCGGTCACCGCCGATCCGCAGCGGCGCGCGCAGGTGTTCGAGCGCGAGCTGTGGCGAATCGCCGTGGAGCACCTCTCCTGGGGCGAGCAGCAGGCGTGGGCGATGCTCGCGGGTGCGCGCGTTGCCTCGAACAACTGGCGCCGTGCCAAGGCGATGCTGCACTTCGACTCCACCGGCGAGCTGCGCCGCCAGTTTCTCCTCACCTGCCTGAAGCGCAACCGCAACACGCAGCTGCGGCTGCGGGCGCTCGGCGAGGTCGGCGGCATGCGCGACGCGGAGGCGTTCGACGAGGCCGTGGAGATCGTGGGCGGCTGGTCGCGCGACGAGCGCCGCGAGGGCGTCAAGGTGCTGCTCCAGGCGCTGGCCGAGAAGCCGATCGGTCGGCGCGATCAGGCGGCGCGCTGGCTCTGGCACCTCGCCGAGTACAGCCGCGAGGTGCACGAGGAGTACGCGGTGCAGCGCTGGCCGGAGACGAAGCGGCTGCTCGGCCTGCTCGTGAACTCGGCGGGCGCCGCGCACGCACGCAACGCGCGCCGGCTCGTGCAGGCGGCGCGCAAGCAGGACCGGCGGCTGTCGGCGGCGCTGCTGGCGGCCGCGCTGGCGCACACGCCGGAGGCGCAGCAGGTCCTCGACGGGGCGCGCATGCGGATGGCGCGCAAGCCGTCGGCGCTGGCGCGCGAGCTGCTGCGGAACTTCCCGAAGGGCAAGCGCAGGCGCGGCGGGCGCCGCAGGCGCCGCAAGGGAGCGGGCGACGCCGAGGGCGCGGAGGCCGACGCCGTGGCGCAGAAGCAGGTGACCGGCGCCGAGAACGGCGACTCGCCGGACGACGCCGGCACGCCGGAGGACGCCGACTCGCGGGACGACGCCGAGGAGGACGAGGCGGCCGAGGCCGGCGAGGCGGAGCGGGACGCGGCCTGACGGGCGGGCCGGTTGCGGGCTTCGTGCTGCGTCGCTAGGCCGCGCGCGTGCTCACCGCAACATCCCGCTTCCGCGGGGGCGGGAAGCAGAGGTGCTGGTGCACGGCGACGGGCTCGCCATGACGAAGCCGGACGAGATAGCTCTCGCCGGCCGCGAGGCGGCGACGGCAGACGACGCAGGTGGGTGAATGCGTCTGGTCGGCGGTCATGTTCCCTCTATCGTCCTTCGCGTCCGGGTCTTGAGACCCTCTTACGCACTAACGCAGCAGATGGATCTCTCCTGCACCGAGGGTGAGCCTGCCCGAGCTCGTGTCGACCAGTAGGGAGCCGCTGTCGGACACACCGGCGGCGATCCCCTCGCCGTCCTGCCAGCGCACGCGGCGGCCCAGCAGGGCGTCGCGCTCGCGCCAGGCGGCGAGCACGTCGGCGGGGTCGTCGGCGAGGCGGCGGTCGAGCGCGGGCAGCAGCGCGGCCAGCACCTCCTCGGTGGTCGCGTCGCTCCCGGCGACCGCGAGCGAGGTGGCGATCTCGCGCAGCTCCTCGGGGAACTCGCGCGTGGTCACGTTGAGGCCGATGCCGAGCACAGCCCAGCCCTCCTGCGGGCGGCCCTCCACGAGGATGCCGGCGACCTTGCGCTCGTCGATCCACACGTCGTTCGGCCACTTGATCCGCGCCTCGAGCGGCGCGATCGCATCGCATACCGCCACGGCCGCCGCGAGCGGCAGCATCGGGGTGAAGTCGCGCACGACCAGGGACATCAGCAGGGCGGAGCGCGGGGCGGCGGTCCAGGCGCGCCCCTGGCGGCCGCGGCCGGCGGTCTGCTCGTCGGCGGTCACGAGCGCGCCGTGCGGCGCGCCGCCGAGCGCGAGCTCGCGGGCGCGCTCGTTGGTCGAGTCGGCGACCCGCAGGTGCACCCGGGGCGTGCCGATCATCGCGGCCGCAGGCGGACTTCCGCGTCGGGGTGGAGCCCCATCGTGGCCGCGGCGTCGCCGCGGTTGATGGCCACGGCGAGCGTGCGGTAGGCGTCCTCGTACACGAGCAGCTCGCCGGGGCGCACGTCGGCGAAGGTCTGGGTGTAGGTGGCGAGGTAGAGCTCGCCGCCGACCTCCACCTCCACGGTCCCGCCGAGCGTGAGGCCGCTGCCCGCCATGTCGTCGTGGTCCACGTTGAGGCCGGCGTTCCCGAAGCGGTCCACCACCAGCGCGTGCGCCACGAGTGCGCCGTCCTCGGAGCGCGGCGCCGGGAGCGCGACGGTCGCGAGGCTCGCGGGATCGAGCGGGTCGCCGGCGTCGGCGAGCGCCGCCCCGGCGGCCAGGCGCGCCGCGACCGGCGCGAAGACATCGCGCCCGTGGAAGGTGGCCGACACCGGCTGGAGCCTGTGCGGCGAGCGCGTGACGTCCACCGCCAGGTCCACGCCCCCGCACCGCTCCCACGCCAGGCTGAGGAGGCCGTTGTCGGGGCCCACGAGCAGCCGGCCGTCGCCGGTGCGCAGCGCCACGGCGCGGCGCTCCGTGCCCACCTGCGGGTCCACCACGCCCACGTGCACCCCGACCGGCATGTAGGGCAGCGTGTTGCGCAGCACGATCGCGCCCTGCCGCACCGCGTAGCGGTCGATCCCGTGGGTGATGTCCACGATCCGCGCCTCCGGGTGGATGCCGAGGATCACGCCGTGGCAGACGCCCACGAAGTCGTCGTCGTGGCCGTAGTCGGTGAGCAGCGTGACGATCATCGGCGCGCATCCTCCACGATCGCGTCCACCAGGCCGTCGATGTCGTGGCGCTCGGCCTCCGCGTGCACCTCCAGGCCGCGCTCGCGCGCGGTGGCGCTCGTGACGGGGCCGATCGAGACGACCCGGGCGCCGGCGGCCACGCGGCCGCCGGCCTCGAGGAAGAAGCGCACGGTGGAGCTGGAGGTGAACGTCACGTAGGTGGCGCGCTCGAGCGCCGCCAGCTGCTCCGCCGAGAGCGGCTCCGCGACGGTGTCGTATAGGGCCACCACGTCGACCTCGGCGCCGCGCTCGCGGAGCGCGTCGGGGAGCACGTCGCGGGCCTTCGCGGCCCGCGCCACGAGCACGCGCCGGCCCTCGACCGGGACGTCGGCCAGCGCCTCCACGAGCGCCTCGGCGACCGAGCGCTCGGGCACCACGTCGGGCTCGATGCCGTGGCGGCGGAGCGCGGCGGCTGTGCCGGGGCCGATCGCGGCGATGGTGGCGCCCGCGAGCGCGCGGGCGTCGGAGCCGAGCGCCTCGAAATAGAGGTGGACGCCGTTCGGGCTGGTGAAACAGATGAGCGAGTAGCCCCCGCCGATCTCTGCGGGGCGCGGCTCGATCCGGATCGAGGGCGTCTCGACCACCTCGGCGCCGAGCTCGCGCAGCCGCGCCGCCAGCTCGCTCGCCTGCGCCCGCGCGCGCGTGACCGCGACGACCTGGCCGTCGAGCGGGCGCCGCTCGCTCCAGGCGAGCCGCTCGCGCAGCGACGCCACCTGCCCGATCAGCGTGATCGCCGGCGGCCGCAGGCCCGCGTCGTTCACGCGCGCGGCGATCTCGGCGAGCGTGCCGGTGACGGTGGCCTGGCCCGGCAGCGTGCCGCGCGCGACGACCGCGGCGGGCTCCGAGGGGTCGCGCCCGGCGGCGATCAGGCTCTGCGCGATGGCGGCGAGGTTGCCCACGCCCATGTAGAGCACGAGCGTGCCCGGGAAGCGCGCGAGCTCCTGCCAGTCGAGGCTCGACTCGTCCTTGGCGGGGTCCTCGTGGCCCGTCACGAATGCGACCGCCGAGGCGGCGTCGCGGTGCGTCACCGGGATCCCGGCGTAGGCGGGCGCGGCCACGCCTGCTGTCACGCCCGGCACGACCTCGAACGGGATCCCGGCCGCCGCCAGCGCCTCGGCCTCCTCGCCGCCGCGGCCGAAGACGAACGGGTCGCCGCCCTTGAGGCGCACGACCGTGCGCCCGGCGCGCCCGAGCTCCACGAGCTGCGCGTTGATCTCCTCCTGGGTGGCCGCCGCCTCCCCGGGCCGCTTGCCGACGTACCGAAGCTCGGCGTCCGGGCGCGCGCCCTCCAGCACACCAGGCGGGATCAGGCGGTCATAGAGGATCGCGTCGGCGCGCGCGATCAGATCGAGCGCGCGCCGCGTCACGAGGCCCGGGTCGCCGGGCCCCGCGCCCACGAGGTAGACGGTGCCGGGTGCCACGGCGGAAACGCTACCCGTGGCCGTGCCGCCGTCCGGCGGCCGGCTGGCCGTGAGTTGCTCCGGGATGGTGCTTTACGGCAGCCATGAGGGGAGCCCGGGCCTGGATCTGGCTCCGACGAGCGCACTTTGAAGACTTGTGGCCCCTATAGGGGCCCAAACCCTTCAAAGTCCGCCCGCCCGGCCGAGGCCCGCCCTTGGTTGCTGCCTTTCCGGCCGTTCAGCGGCCACCCGTCGAAGCGAGCCGCTCCGCCTCGGCCAGCACCTCGCCCGCGCCCGCCGACAGCAGCCGCTCGGCGACCTCGCGGCCCAGTGGCGCGGGCTCGGCCGCGGAGCCCTCCAGCTCGTCGCGGATCCAGTGGCTCCCGTCGGGCAGCCCCACGAACGCGGTGAGCCGCAGCGCGTCGCCGTCCGGCGCGGCGTGGGCGCCGATCGGCGTGCGGCAGGTCGCGTCGAGCGCCTCCACGAGCGCTCGCTCGGCCGTCAGGCACGCCAGCGCGGGCTCGTCGGTCAGCGCGCCCGCCGCGGCGGCGACGGCACCGTCGTCTGCGCGCGCCTCCAGCGCCAGACAGCCCTGGCCCGGCGCCGGCACCAGCTCGCCGAGCGGAAGACCCTCGCCGCCGCGGCCGAGCCGCTCGAGCCCGGCGGCCGCCAGGACCACCGCGTGGAAGTCGCCCTCGGCCAGCCGGCGCAGCCGCGTGTCGACGTTGCCGCGCAGCTCGCGCAGGTCGAGGTCGGGTCTGAGGGCCAGCAGCTGCGCGCGGCGGCGCAGGCTGCTCGTCCCGACGGCCGCCCCCTCGGCCAGCTCGCCGAGCGCCGCGGCGCCGCAGAGCGCGTCGCGCGGGTCGGCCCGCTCGGGCACGGCGACGATCGCGAGGCCGTCCGGAAGCTCGGCCGGCACGTCCTTGGCCGAGTGCACGGCGAGGTCGACCTCGCCCGCCAACAGCGCCTCCTCGATCTCCTTGACGAAGCGCGACTTGTCGGCGTCCGGGCCGGCGGCGCCGCGGTCCCCGGACGTCGTTATCGGCACGAGCTCGACCTCGCCGTCCAGCCGCTCGGCGACCAGCCGCGCCTGCGCGAGCGCCAGCGCGCTGCCGCGCGTGCCGATGCGGATCAAGGCCGGCGGCGCCGGCGCCGCGGCGCCAGGCTGGTGACCTCGGCGGCCGGGGCGTCGTCCGCGGCCTCGAGGTCGAAGAGCTCGCGCAGCGCGTGCACGTAGCGGTAGGACGACGCCTCGCCGGCGGAGTCCTTCAGCCGCAGCGTCGGCTCGTGGAGCAGCCGCCGCACCAGCGCGCGCGCCATCGTCACGAGCCGCTCGCGGTCGGCCTCGGAGAGCGACTCCCAGCGCGACTCGTTCTCGGTCAGCACCTGGTCCACGATCTGGTCGCCGCGCGCCCGCAGCGCCGAGATCGTCGGGATCACGTCGAGGCTGACGAGCCAGCGCTCGAAGCGGGCCACCTCCTCGTCGAGCAGCGCGGCGGCGCGCTCGGCCTCCGCCTCACGCCCGCCCAGGTTCTCGGCCACCGCGCGCTGAAGGTCGTCCATGTCGTAGAGCGCGATCCCGGGGCAGTCGCGCACGGCCGGCTCGATGTCGCGCGGCACGGCCAGGTCGAGCAGCACGAGCGGCCGCCCGACGCGGTTCAGCGCCACGACCTCGAGCTCCTCCTGCCCGAGGATCTGGTGCGGCGCGCCGGTCGAGCTGACCACGATGTCGGCCCGCTCGAGCTCGGTCGGCAGGTCGTCGAAGGTGACCGCCTCGCCGCCGAACCGCTGCGCCAGCCCTAGCGCGCGGTCGTAGCGGCGGTTGGCCACGAACACGGTCCGCACGCCGCGCTCGCGCAGCGCCCGGGCGGCCAGCTCGCCGTTCTCGCCGGCGCCGATCACGAGCACCCGCCGCGACTCCAGCTCTCCGAGGTAGCGCGCCGCCAGCTCGACCGCGACCGTCGATACCGACACCCGCGAGCGGCCGATCTCGGTCTCGCTGCGCACGCGCTTGCCGGCGGCGAGCGCGTCGCGGAAGAGGCGGTTCGACACCGGGCCGCTGGCGCCCTCCACGAGCGCCGCCTCGTAGGCCCGCTTGACCTGCCCCTGCACCTCGGCCTCGCCGACGATCATCGAGTCGAGCCCGGCGGTGACCTCGAACAGGTGGCGCACCGCCTCCATCCCGCGTAGCGAGTAGATCGCGCCCACCAGCTCGGTCGTCCGGATCCCCGCCTGGCGCGAGAGGATCGCGAGCGCGGCGTTCTCGGCCTCGACCGCGTCGGCGACGACCATGTGCAGCTCGGTGCGGTTGCAGGTGGAGATGGCCACGGCCTCGTGGATCGAGTCGTGGTCCACCAGCTCCGCCAGCGCGCGCGCGGCGCGCGTGTCCGGCAGCGCGAGCTTCTCGCGCAACTCGAGCGGGGCGGTCTTGTGGGAGGCGCCGATCGCGAGCAGGTCGCCCGTCACCGCGCGTCGTCCTCCTCGGTCAGCTCGGCGAGGTCGCGCTCGATGCGGGCGATCTTGGCGCCGATGATCGCCACGTACACGACGATCAAGGTCAGGAAGACCACGTACGCCCCGGCGACGTACTTGCCCGCCTCGTCCAGCGGCAACGCCGGCATCAGGCCGCCACCGCCTCGCGCTCGCTCAGCTTGCGCTTCAGCCGCTTGACCTGCATCGACGCGTGCTTCGCGATCAGCTCGAGCTTCCAGAGCGTGATCCACAAGAGCGTCATCGCGAGCAGGCACGCGAGGAAGGTGAGGCGCATCTCGCCCGGCAGGTCGCCGCCGGTCTGCGACAGCACGCGCGGGTGCGTGTAGGACTGCGCCAGCCTCACCGCGATGAAGTTGAGCGGCACGAATGCGCCCGCCGCGATCGCGAACACCGAGGCGTAGCGCCCCTGCCGCTCCGGGTCCTCGATCGAGAAACGCAGCGGGTAGTACACGCAGTAGAGGAGGAAGACGACGAGGAACGAGACCAGCACCGGCTCGTCCCACACCCACCAGTGGCCCCAGGAGGCCCGCGCCCAGATCGAGCCGGTGACGAGCACGCCGAGGCCCAGGATCACCGACAGGTGGATGGCCACGTAGGAGCGCATGTCCCAGGACCTGTCGCCCGTGCGCAGGTGCTGGATCGCCATCACGCCGCCGGCGATCCAGCCGCCGAGCGCCACGATCGCCATTGGCACGTGGATGTAGAAGATCTTCTGGACGAAGCCCTGGTCGGCGTCGAGCGGCGCGTAGAAGAAGACGAGCGCCATCGCCGTCGCGAGGCTGACGACGGTTGCGGCTGCGAGCGGCCGGAAGCCCTTCGAATACATCAGTCCTCGAGCAGATAGTCGAAGACGGCTACGGAGAGAAGCACGAACACCACATCGTAAAGACTGAGCAGCCCCAGCCAGCGCGCGAGGTCCTCGGGCCCCTGCTCGGGGCGGAAGAAGGGCTCGGTGGCCTGCGCGCACGCGATCAGCACCGGCACGAGCAGCGGCAGGAACAGCAGCGGCACGATCAGCTCGCGCGTGCGGCTCTCCGCCGCCAGGCCCGCCACGAGCGCCCCGACGGCCGCCAGCCCGAGGTCGCCAAGGGCGAGAATCACGACCAGCTCCGGCAGCGCCCCGCCGAGGCCGGGACCCAGCAGCAGCAGCGCGAAGGCCGGCACGGCGACGATCTCCACTGCCACCAGGAAGAGGAACATCGCGGCGCCCTTCGCCAGGAAGAGGGCGGTGCGGTCGACCGGGGCGAGCAGGAGCCCGTCGATGCCGCCCTGCTCGCGCTCGGCGGCGAACAGGCGCGTCACGCCGATCACGGCGGCCAGCAGCAGCGTCACCCACAGCACGCCGGAGGCAAGGTCGCCGTCGAGCGAGTCGCGGTCGAGGCCGAAGTGGAACAGCACGAAGACGGTCAGCGTGAACAGCGTCATCGCCGGCACCGCTTCCTTCGTGCGCAGCTCGATGCGCAGGTCCTTGCGGAGGATCGTGCGGGCGGTGCGGATCACCGGTACAGCTCCCGCGCCTGCTCGGCCGTGGCGGCCCCGGCGAACGCCTGGCGGCCGGCCTTGAGGCCGAGCGCGAGGTCGGACTCGGCGAGCGCGCCCTCCACGTCGTGCGTGACGAGCACGCGCGTGCGACCGGACGGGCGGCCGATCAGGGGCTCGAGCAGCTCGGCGGCCTTGGGGTCGAGGCCGGCGCGCGGCTCGTCGAGCAACAGCAGCGGCGGATCGTGGAGCACCGCCCGCGCCGCGGCCAGCCGCTGCACCATTCCGCGGGAGAGGTCGCGCACGGGGTCGTCGGCGCGGCGCTCCATCCCGGTGGCGGCCAGCAGCTCGGCGACGCGGGTGGCGGCCACCCCGTGGAGACGCGCGTGGTACTCGAGGTTCTCGCGGCCGGTCAGCTCGCGGTAGAGGAGCGGTTCGTGACCGAGGTAGCCGACCGCCGCCGGCACCTTCCAGCGCTCGCCCGGCAGCTCGGCGCCAAGCACGCGCGCGGTGCCCGCGTGGGGGCGGAGGAGTCCGGCGAGCACGCGCAGGAGGGTGGTCTTGCCGGCGCCGTTGGCGCCCAGCACCGCCAGGGTCGCGCCCCCGGGTACGCCGACCGTGATCCCCTCGAGTGCCACCCGCTCGCCGTAGCGCCGCTCGAGCCCCGCGAGCTCGACGGCGAGCGCGTCATTCACGCTCGAGCGTCGCGGCCGCGTGCGCGATCGTGGGCTCCACCACGGGCCACGACTGGTGGATCGCCTTCGGGTTGCCGGGGAAGTTCACGATCAGGGTCCGCCCGCGGATCCCCGACACCCCGCGCGTGAGGATGCCGAGCGGCGTGTGCTGCCGCGAGTCGGCCCGGATCGCCTCCGCGTAGCCGGGCGCCTCGCGGTCGATCACCTCGCGGGTCGCCTCGGGGGTCAAGTCGTCGGGAGTGAGGCCCGTGCCGCCCGTGGTGAAGACGAAGCGGACGCCCTCGTCGTCCGCAAGCCGCCTCAGGGCCGCGGCGATCGCCGCGCGGTCGTCCGAGACCGTCTCGTGCGTGACGTCGAGCCCGGCGCGGCGGCAGAGGTCGACGAGCGCCGGGCCGGACGCGTCCTCGCCCTCGCCCAGGGCGAGCGACGTGGAGATCGTGAGCACGGCCGCCCTCACGGCCGCGGAGCGTACCCCGTGTGACGCTTCTCACATCAGGCCGGCGGCAGGTGCGAGAGGCTGGCCTCCAATGACACCGGCCCTCACATACGAGCTGGCCCAGGCCCGGATGCAGGACGTCGCTCGCGTCTCCCCCCGCGTGCCCATGAGGGCGCGCCAGAGGCGCCTGGCCCTGCGGCTGCCGTCCCTCCCGCGGCTGCGGCGCGCCCGGCGGACCCTGCCGGCCTGATTGTCTGAGAGCGGCTGGGCGCCTCCTCCCTCCGGCGCCCAGCCGCTCGTCGTGTCCCTAGTGCATCCCCCAGCGGGCCCTGTCCTCGGGACTGCCGCCGGCCGGGACATGGCCGAACGACGGCGGGTTCTCGGCGGACTCCGCCGCGGACGGCGCGCCGACCTGCTCATCGCTCACGATCACCGCCACCGCCACGGCGATCGCCAGCGTGATCGCCGCCGCCAGCACGACGGCCATCATCGAGGCCGGGCGGGCTGCGTAGGTTCGGATTGCGGTCACTTCGCACCTCCTTGGGGTCAGCGAGTCGCCCCCTTGCTCGCAGCACCCCGAGATGTGTGACGATCGGTCACAACCTGGCCCCATCCGCGAGATAAGTGGCGGTGTTGGTGACTGCTTCGCGCAGCGACGACGAGCTGTTGACGTCCGGCGGTCCGGATGGGTTCGCGCTCTTCTACCGCCGCCACGTCGACTCGGTCCTGCGCTACTTCGCGCGCTCCACGCGCAACCCGGACGTGGCCGCGGACCTGACGGCCGAGGCGTTCGCCGCCGCGCTGGTGGCCAAGCGGCGCTTCAAGCCCGGCGGGCCGCCGGCCCAGGCGTGGCTGTTCGCGATCGCGTCGAGGAAACTGGCGGACTACCACCGCCGCGGCTACGCGGAGGACCGGGCGCGGCGGCGGCTCGGCATGGAGCGGGTCGAACCCAGCGAGGACGACCTGCGCCGCATCGAGGGCCTCGCGGGAGACGTGCACGTCGTATCGCTGCTCGAGGAGCTGCCCGCCGACCAGCGCCACGCGGTCGGCGCGCGGGTGCTCGACGAGCGCGAGTACGAGGACATCGCGGGTGAGCTGTCCATATCGCCGGCGGCCGCGCGCCAGCGCGTCAGCCGCGGTCTTGCTTTTTTCAGGGGACGGTTGAAGGAGGGGCGGCCGTGAACGACTTCGCGTCCAGGTTGGAGCTGGAGCTGCATTCGGCGGCTGTGCGGCAGGAGCGCGCGGGGGTGCTGCGCGGCGGCGTCCTGCCGCGAGCGCGGATCGCGCTGCCCAGACTCGTCGGTGCGGTGGCGGTCGCTGCCGTCGTCGCCGTGGGGGTCGTCGTTGCGGGAAGCGTCACCGGCCCGCCTGCACCCGAGCGGGCGACGGTGTTGCCGGCCGAGCTCGAGGGGTCGTGGCGGCTCGCGAGCGGCCCGGGGGAAAGCTGGGCCTCCCGCCCGCCGGGCGAGAAGGCCCTCGTACGGTTCCTTCCGCTGGGTTCGCCTCGCTGCGCCCACCTTGGAGTCGAGGGGCCGTGCTACGTGATCGATGACAGCATCATGGGCGCCCAGGAATGGGGGACCGTCTCGGTCTCGGGCGACAAGCTGAGCCTTCGGTACAAGGTCCAGGCGTACTACTGGACGCACGGCAGCACGACGAAGACGAGCACCACCGAGCCCTATAGGCCCGGCGTCTACCGCTGGCGCGTCTCGGGCGGCGCGCTCCACCTCACGAAGATCCGCGACACGCTCCCCCAGCGATCCCAGACCCTCGCCTCCGGGGCGCACAGCCGCGTGGACGGCGGGCGCTGAGCTACCGGCGCCAGTCCCGCTTGCCGCCGGTCTTCTCGAGCAGCGCGACCTCGGCGATCTCCACCCCGCGCTCGACTCCCTTGACCATGTCGTAGACGGTCAGCGCGGCGACCGCCGCGGCCGTCATCGCCTCCATCTCCACGCCGGTCTGGGCGCTGGTGCGGGCCTCGGACTCGATCTCCACGCCGTTCTGCTGGACCGTCACGGCGACGTCCACGAACGACAGCGGCAGCGGGTGGCAGAGCGGGATCAGGTCGGCGGTGCGCTTGGCCGCCTGGATGCCGGCGATGCGGGCGGTGCCGACCACGTCGCCTTTGGGCGTGTCGCCGCGAGCCACTGCCGCGGCCGTCTCTGGCGACATGCGGACCGTGGCGCGCGCACGGGCACGGCGGTCGCTGACGGGCTTGCCGCCCACGTCGACCATCCGCGCGCGCCCGGACTCGTCCAGGTGCGAGAGCTCGCTCACGCCGGGCTGTGGGTCTGCTGGGCCGCAGCGATCAGGTCGCGGACGGCGTCGTCGTCGCCGCGGCGCAGCAGCTCGACCGGGTCGGGCTCGCCGTTCACGATCGACTCGAAGAAGACCTTGCGCTCCTGGTAGGTGGGGAGGCTCGCCTTGGCCCAGCCGCGGACGTCGTTCAGGAGCACCGCCATGCGGGCGTAGGGCTCGCCGTACTCGTCGGCGATCTCGTCGCGGATGCGCTTCGCGAGGGCGGGGCTCGCGCCGGCCGTGGAGATGGCGATCGCAAGCGGCCCGGTGCGGACGATCGCCGGCAGGATGAAGTTGCACAGCGGCGGTACGTCCACGACGTTCACGAGCATCGCCCGCCGCTCCGCGTGCTCGAAGACGCGGATGTTCACGTCGGTGTCGTTCGTCGCAGCGATCACGATGAAGGTGCGCTCGAGGTCCTCGGGGCGGTACTCGCGGCGTTCCCACTCGATGGAGCCTTCCCGGGCGAGCTCCTGGAGCGGCTCGATGGCGTCGGGCGCGACGAGCGTGACCTCGCCGTCGCAGGCGAGCAGGCCCTCGACCTTCTCGAGGCCCACGTCGCCGCCGCCGACCACGACGCAGCGGCGTCCCTGGAGACGCAGGCACGCGATGTAGAAGGGCGTGTCGAGCATCCCCTGCACACAGCTCTGGTCGCAGATGCCCCTGCGTAGCTGGCAGACGCACTCCTTGCCGGAATAGGCCTGGGCAGGCATGTGCGAAAGAGTCTAGGCGCCGGCCGGCGCCGGGGAGAGCGCCGGCCGGCGTCGGGGAGGGTGCAGGCCCGCCGGGAGGGATGGCGGCGGGCCTGCGTTGGGCGATTTCCTAAGCCGGAACAGCCCGATGCCGCAGCCGCAGCCGCGGTCCACGCGGCAGTCGGCGGCGGGCGCGCTCATTGCGAGGCGCCGAGCGGCCCCGGCGGGCGGTCGACTCGAGGTCGCGCATGTGCTCCAGGGCGGCCGCATATGTCAGGGCTTGGTTCATGGCAGCCAAGGTACGGCTAAGGCAGGGGGCCTTACATCGGGCATTCGCCTTGACGTTGGCCTTAGTGGGCCTTAGTTGGCACGGCGGGTGCCTCAGGGCGTTCGCCGCGGTTCCCCGGTCGCGTCGGCGCATTTCACGTTTAGAACCGGACAAGCCCCGGGATTTCCTCGACTGGAGCGGAAATGCGCGGCATGTCACGTGGAGAGGGGCGGCCCCGCGCCATCAGCTGGGAGTTGGCACTGCTCCTCCTGGTGTTCGGGCTGTGGGCGTCGCCGGTAAGCGCACAGGAAGCGGCCTGCGACGCTGGCTCACAGGGCTGCGGCACGCCGCCGGTAAGCGCGCCGGCCGACGTGGCCGCGCCGGTGGGCGAAGCCGCCGCGCCCGCGCCGGCGACCGCGCCTGCGCCGGCGGCCGAAGCGCCCGCGCCGGCGGCCGCGCCCGAGACAACCGTGCCCGCGCCGGCGAGCGCACCGCCCGCTGCACCTGCTCCCGGTCCGGACACTGCGCCGACCCCGAGCGCGCCCGCGCCGGCTGCCGTTCCGGCTCCGCAGGACGCGCCCGCCGCGACCGCCCCCGCTCCCCGGACGAGCCCCGCTTCGCCGCCGGTTCCCGCTTCGCCGCCGGCCACGGCTTCTCCGCAGCCCTCCTCCACGGCGCCGAGCGGGCCGGGCCCGGCCGCTCCGCATGCCGCTCCCCCGGGGCGCCCTCCCGCTCCGGCGCCCACCACCTCTCCGGCCCCCGGTCCGCCGCGGCCCTCGCCAACAGGGCCGAGCGGGTCGCCCCCGACCTCGCCGGCGCCTACCTGGCCCGGTGGGGGCCCTCACGTCCCGCCGGCCACCCCTCCGGACGACGATGACCCGCCGGCCGACGAGCCGGGCGACGAGCAGCCCCCGGCAGGCGATCCGGGCGACGAGGATCCCACCGCGCCGGTCGACCCAAGGGACCCGGACCGCGACGAGTCACCGCTCCCGATCCCGCATCTCCCGGGCAAGCCGCCCTGGAACAAGGACCCGGACGAGGACGAGCCGTCCGACCACGAGGGTGAGCAGTCGCCCGGCGACGGGCACGCGCGCCCGAAGATGCCGCAGGTGGACCTGCCCGAGATCGAGCTCCCGCGGCCGGAGCTGCGGCCGGTGGCGCCCGCGCCGGACGTGGCGCTCGCGCCCGACGCGGCGCCCGCGCCGGCCCCGCAGCCCGCGCGGCCGGTCCGGCCACCCGTTCCACAGCCGCGCCGGCTCGCGCCCGAGCCCCGCGAGCAGACGGCCAAGCCCGTGGCGGAGGAGGACGACTACACGCTCCTCCAGATGATCGGAGGCGGTGGATCGACGCCGGTCGCGCACGAGTCGGGCGGGACCGCATCGGCATGTGCCTCGAGTGGGTGCGGCAGCCAGGTGGCGGCGCCGGCCGAGGCCCGGCCGAGCCGGCGGAACGCCGTCGCGGCGGCGCCACCTGAGAGGCGAGCGACCAGGAGTGACAAGAGCCCGCCGCCCGCCCGCGGACCGCCGGTTCCCAGCCCAGCGCCCAGCTCCTCCTCCGGATCTGCCTCGCCGCAGGGCTCCTCCGGGGCCCCCGCTCCTGGACTCGCCGCCGACTTCTTCCTCCCGCTCTTCGACCTCGCGGACCTCGAGACGGTCACGCCGCTCGTCACGGCTGGCCGCACTCCCGCCCTCCGCCTAACTCGCAGCCGCTCCCCGCCGGACGCCTGAACCGCCGCGGCTCCCGACGAGCCGCGCGGCCACTGCGTCCAACAGCGAAAGGAGCAAGACAATGCGATCCAGACAACCCGAGTGGGAGGACGGCCGGGGCGTCGCAGCTAGGTGGAGGACGGCGCTACTGGCGCTGATCTCGGCCGTGCTGCTGGCGTTCCCCGCCGCAGCAGCCGCGCAGGACGGCGGCGACGGAGGCGGTGGCGACTTCGGCGGTGGCGACGCCGGAAGCGTCTACGTCGGCGGTGGCGACATCGGCGGTGGCGACCTCGGTGGCGGTGATATCGGCGGTGGCGACGTCGGTGGCGGCGACATCGGCGGTGGCGACATCGGCGGTGGCGACGTCGGCGGCGGCGACGTCGGCGGCGGATACGAGCCGATCGACGTTCCGGCGCCTGAGCCGGTGGACATTCCGGCGCCTGAGCCGATCGATATTCCGGCGCCTGAGCCGATCGATGTGCCGGCCCCCGCGCCCGTGGATATCCCGGCCCCGGAGCCGATCGCTATTCCGGCGCCTGAGCCGATCGACGTCCCCGCCCCGGAGCCTGTCGATATCCCGGCGCCTGAGCCGGTGGATGTGCCCACTCCGGAGCCCCTGGACATTCCGGCGCCCGAGCCGGTGGACATTCCGGCCCCGGAGCCGATCGACGTGCCGGCGCCTGAGCCGATCGATGTGCCGGCGCCCGATCCCGTTGACGTGCCGGAGCCGTTCGATGCTCCGGCACCCGACCTGGGGGACGTTCCGGCCCCCGAGCCCGTCGACCCCGTGGAGGATCTGACGACTCTTCCGGAGGACGACTCGGCTCCCTTGCCGGACCTGCCCGAGGGGCTCGGCGATGCCCCGGTCGACGAGGTGGTTCCCGACGAGACTCTCCCCGCCGACGACGGCCTCATGCCCGGTTCGGGCGAGGACCAGCCGGCCGACGGGACCGCTCCCGACGAGGCACTGCCCACCCCCGAGGAGGCTCCAACCGGGGAGCTGCCCACGGAGGAGCAGCCTCCGGACCAGCAGGAGTTCACGCCCAACGGCTGCGGCTCGTCGAGCGTCGACGTGCCGGAGGCGTATTTCAGCGACGCCTGCAACGCACACGACACCTGCTACGCCAACCAGGGCGGCAAGCAGGCGTGCGACGACCAGTTCCTGCGCGACATGCAGTCCGCCTGCGACCAGCAGTCGGGGGTCGACAACGCGATCTGCAACCAGCTCGCGCCGATCTACCGCGAGGGGGTTCGCATCGGCGGTGGTCCGTCCTACTGCGGGGAGCTGTTCTGCCCGGAGCCGCAACCCGAGGGACAGGAGCCCGTCGCCTATTGCGGCGGCGGCAGCGTCTACGACGGAGTCGGGGGTGGCGGGAAGGGCTGCGTCGCTCCGGACACGGGCGAGGTCGCGTGGCAGCTCGAAGGAGGTGTCGGCGCCGGCTACAAGGTGGAGGCCGGCCGCCAGGACATGCCGAAGCCGGAGGTCGGCGTGGTCGCCGAGGGCAAGCTCAGCCGCAAGGTCGGCGAGGGCGACCTCACGGCGGGCGGCGGAGCCGAGGTGAACTACAACTACGAGACCGGCGAGGTGTCGGGCAAGCTCGAGGGCGAGCTCGGGGCCAAGACGGGCATCGTGGACGGTTCGCTGAAGGGCTCCGTCACCGGCGACGAGTCCGGCACCAAGGCCGAGCTCAAGGGTGACCTCAAGGTGTGGAACCTCCCGGTCGCGGGCGGCTCCATCACCCGCACCTGCGACTCCTCGGGCACCTGCGGCCCGATCCAGTGGCGCCTGAACCTCGGGACGATGCAGTGGGGCAACGCCCCGCCGGCCGACATGACCGTCGGCACCGGGGGCGGCGGTGAGAAGACGAACGAGGGCGGCGTCGAGTCGACGGCGCAGGGCAAGCTCGCGGTCCGCGCCGGCGGCCGCGGCGACGCCAACACGCTCGTCAACAGCATCCGCTCGTTCTTCGGCGGAGGGAAGCCGAGCTGAGGCATGAGAAAGCGCCCGCCGCTCGACCGAGGGCGGCGGGCGCAGGCCTCAGCGCCTGAAGACGTCCCGCAGCGACTTCCGCAGCAACCGCAGCATCGGCAGGAACCCCCGCCGAAGCGCGCCCGGCTTGTCGGCGTCGCGCCCGTAGAGCAGCTGCGCCGACGAGTGCAGCGACTTGCCAAGCGACTCGTCGTACGGGTGCC
>DASXAA010000163.1:0-53813 GCA_036407035.1 Thermoleophilaceae bacterium
TGGGCGGGACTAACTCGACCCTCGACGCTGCCGAGGCCCGGCCCGCGGTGTCCGACTCGCGGTGTCGGCTCCGTCTGCTGCCTGACCGCCCGCCGCACCTGACAGCCAGATGACTTGGGCGATTCGTGCTCTAAGGACTGGACACCGCCTACCTCGACCCCTCCTCGACAAACCCCCCAACACGGCACCAGCCGTGGAATCAACCATCTAGACGGGCTCAGGCCGCACCGCGACGGTCATACGGGTGATCGCCACCAGGCGGCCCTCGTCGTCGGTGAAGCGCACGTCCCAGATCCACGTGGTGCGGCCGCGGTGGAGCGGCGCCGCCTCGGCGTGGATCGTCCCCTCGGTCACCGGTCGCAGGAAGTTCGTGTTGTTCGACTGGCCGAGCACCACGTTCCCGTCCCCCGACACGGCGACCCAGGTCGCCAACGACACGAGCGTCTCCGCCAGCGCCGCGAAAGCGCCGCCGTGTACCAGCCCGAGCGCCTGCCTCACGCGGTCCTCGACGGCGAAGCGCGCCCGCGCCCCCTCGCCGTTCGCCTCGAGGATCTCGAAGCCGAGCAGCTCGTCGAGCCGGCCGGGAGGCGTGAGCGGCTGAACCTGCGGGTCGGTCAAGGCGCGCAGGCTATCGTTCGCCGCCGCATGGCCACGTTCGACCAGCTTTCAGACCAGCAGCGGGCGATAATCGAGCTCGTCCTGCGGCAGGGCAAGGACTACGCCCAGCTGTCGGAGATGCTCGGCGTCCCCGAGCCCCGCGTGCGGGAGCTGGCGCGCGACGCGCTCGTGGATCTGGCCCCCGTGAGCGTCCGCGGCGTGGAGCAGGACTGGCGCGGCCAGCTGGCCGACTACGTGCTCGGGCAGCAGTCGGGGCCCGAGGCGACCGCCACGCGCGGCCACCTGCGCCGCTCGGAGGCGGCCCGCACCTGGACGCGCTCGCTGCTCGACTCGCTCGACCAGTTCTACGCCGACGGCTTCCCGCAGATCCCCGAGGGCGAGCGTGGCGCGGCACGCGAGCGGCGGCGGGCCGAGCCCGCGGCGGCGGCGGCGGCGACCGCGCCTCGGCGGCCGCTGTCCGGTGAGGCGCAGGCGGCCGTGCGGCGCAGGCGGCTGCTCGCGGCGGCGGGCGTGGCGGCGCTGATCCTGGTGGGGGTCCTCCTGTGGCCAGGGCAGGTCCTGACCGGCGGCGACGACGACAACGGCTCGGCCGGCGCCTCGTCCCCCACCTCCACGACCGCCGGCAACGCCCCGATCTCCACCAAGACGACTGGGCAGGCGATCATTGCCCAGCAGGGCGGCAAGGACCAGATGCTCGTCAGCGCCCGCGGCCTGCCGCCGAGCGGGCGGCAGTCCGCGTACGCCGTCTGGCTCTACAACAGCGACCAGGACCGCAAGTCCCTGGGCGCCCAGGTCACGGACGCCCAGGGGAACCTGCAGGCGGGCGCGGAGCTGCCCTCCAACTACCGCGACTACAGGTTCATCGACATCACGTCGGTGACGATCCAGAACAAGGGGTTCCAGACCGGACCGTCGGTGCTGCGTGGGCTGCTGAAGCTGCGCAGCAAGCCGGTCACCCGCGGCACGGGCAAGAAGAAGGTCACGCTCCTGGCGCAGATCAACCTCGTGCCGTTGCCGAAGTAGCGCCGCTCAGAACGCGCCGTGCACGTGGTTGTCGTGCTGGTTCTCGAGCGCGGCGCCCTCGGCCAGCGGCTGCACGAGCCCGCGCAGCACGACGAGGTCGTTGATCGGGCCGATCAGCTCGACGGCGCGCGTCTGTAGCCGCCGCCCGAACTCGGCGCGCTGGAAGCGCTCCATGCGCCGCAGGCCCTTCTCGGTGCCGATCAGCGGCGTCCTCAGCCCCATGTCGGCCGCGCGGCCCTGGAAGTGGAGGCTTCCGGAGGCGTGACCGCCGTTCGTCGTGGAGGTCGGCACCAGTCCGCGCGCGTAGCCGCGGGTGATGTAGCGCTTCACGTCGTCCGTGATGCGGTCGCCGGGCGGGCCGAAGAACATCAGGTAGCGGGGGTCCCAGCGGCCGAGGCGCGCCTTGCACACGAGCATCACGCGTAGCGCGCTGTCGGAGCCGGTGGCCAGGAACTTGGCCCTCGCGCGGCGCATCCGGGCGATCAGCCGCTCCCGCATCGTGAGCACCGGGACGGGCACCGGCGTGGGCTCCGGGGCCGTGACCGGCGCCGACACGGGCTGCGCCGCCGGCCGCTGGATCAGCGGCAGGCGCTTCGCCTTGTCGAGGTCCACGTGGTTCGGGATCCCCGGCACGCTGCCCTGCGAGGAGTGCTGCCAGATCGTGTACTTCCTCCACGGCGCGGGGACGTCCGGCTGGGCCACGCCGAAATGCGCGATCCAGAGCGGGCAGCGGAAGTTGCCCGGGTTCCCGAGCTGGGTCCAGAACGCCGGGAACGTGTAGATCACCGGCATGTGCCCGGTCAGCGCCTTCGCGCGCCGGACGAACTGACCGATGTAGCGGTGCGTGGCAGCGGCGCCGAGCTCGGTCAGCTCGATGTCGACGAAGAGCCTGAGGTCGCCCGGCCGGCCCCAGCCGACCTTGCGGCCTATCTTGACCGCGAACTCGGCCTCCACGTCGCCGGTCCTGCCCGGCTTGGGCCGGAGCAGGTGGTACACGCCGAGCGTCATGCGCTGCTCGCGGATCTTCGAGCAGCGCGCCACGAGCCGCCGGAGCTTGTCGGCGTCGGGCGCGGTCTTCGGGAGGTCGACCGGGTCGATGAAGTCGCCGCCCTCGGAGCACTTCACGATCGCGAAGTCCACGCCGGACCTCGCCACCTTCTCCCAGTCGACAGAGGGCTGGTGCTGCGAAACGTCTACGCCTTTCAGAGCAGGCATGGGATCCACCTCCGCGTGGATGAGCTGTCAATGCCACGCGAGGGTGCGCCCGACCGGTTGCAGGCCGGCAGTGGAACGGCAACAGGGGGGCAAATGCCCCCCTGTTGCCACCGCGCTACTTGGGCTAACGCCCTAGTGCCTGCTCTTCTTGCTCTTCTTCTTGGAGCAGGGCACCGAGACCTTCACGGTGCGGTTCTTCCGCTTGCCGTTGTGGCCGACGGCCTTCAGGATGCCGTCGTTCTTGACGCCCTTGGCACAGAGGTTCTTCGTCGGCGTGAGCACGCCGTTCGCACCTCCGTTCAGCTGCAGCGTGAACGTGCTGATCGGGACGTCCGGCACCGAGCCGAACACGTTCGTCACGCGCGAGCCGCCGAGCTCGTTGACCCCGTCGAGCAGGATCCGCAGCTGGCCGTCGAGCTTGACGCCGATGTTCGGGATGCCGCCGCCGGGCGGCGCCACCAGGTACACGGGCCCTGCCAGCGGCGCCGCCAGGAGCGGCGTCCGTGCGCTTGCCTTGCCGATCGCAGCCCCGTCCGGGCAGCTGCCGGCAGTGAACTGGGCGGGCTGGCACACGTCCACGCCCGACGGCGGCACGAGGGCGATACGCCGCGGCAGCTGCACCGTGGCGCTCCTGATGTTCGCCTCGCCCGCGTCCTGACGCAGCGTGACCTTGAACCCGGGGTGTGCACCCGACTTCGTCCGGCCCTTGCCGATCACCTTCATCGCGATCCTCGGCGAGAAGTCGAGGCCGCGGCAGCCCTGGAGCGTGAACGGGCTGGACAGTGCCGCGCTCGCCCCCTGGGCCGACGCGATGGTCGCGTTGATCTGCCTGGTCTTGCAGCTCGTGCCGTTGAGCATGAAGCCCGGCCGGTCGAGGTCGATCCCGATCGTCCGCAGCCGCAGCGGGATTCCCTGCAGGATCTGCGGAAGCGGATCGGACACCACCGACAGGTGCGCGTCACGCTGATCCACGTTGACCGCGGCCTGCACGACCACCGTGCCCAGGTCGAACGGTCCGGCGATCGCCCTCACGACGATCGACAGCCCGAGCGGGGCGCCACCGTGGCCCTCTGTCAGGTACACGTTGCCGGTCAGCGGGAACGGCGTGGTGCCGGCGCCCGCCTCGACCGTGGTCGACCCGACCCTGCTCGCGGCGCCGCACGTGCCGGCCGCGGCCTGAGCGGCCGGGCAGAGCGGCACCGACGCCAGCCTGCCGGTGAGCCCCGGGGGCAGGCTGAGGCTGATGCGGCCCAGGTTCTGGCTTCCGTCCGGACGGCTCACGGTCATCGTGAAGCCGCCACTGTCCCCGGCGACCGGCGTGGTACCGGCCACGAACGAGGGGTTGAACCCGGCGTTGCAGGTGCCGGCGACGTTGAACGTGCTGGTCACGTTGACCGGGGTGGCGCTGCTGTATGGCTTGAGCGCCGCCGTGGTCGTCGCCGGCCCGCAGGTCGGCGGCGTGGACAGCGGAGCCCGGGAGCCGCCCTTGAACTGGAGCGTGAACCGCGTGAACGGCAGCTCGGGGTTGTCCGTGAACGAGGTCACGAGCTGTCCGGTCTGCGCGTTCGGCCTGACCGAGCCGCGGATCTTCAGCGTGAAGTTCGGCCCGTGCCCGACCAGGAACAGCCGGTACGTGTTGCCGGGGACCGGCGAGCCGAGGAAGATCTCGCCTTCCACGGGGTCGGCCAACAGCGGCGTGTCGAACGCGACCGTTCCGATCTTCGAGGCGTTCGGACAGTTCGCCGGCGAGTTGTCTCCGCCGAGCTGGGCGTCCGAGCAGCCCTGAAGCCCGTTCGCGAGCGCCGGCGAGATCGACATCCCGGCGGGGAGCGTCACGACAGCGTCGTCGAGATGCCCCGTCGCACGGACGTCGGGGTTGTCCGACTGAGGCACGTCGATGTCCACGCGCAGGCCAGTCGGCGAGTCGCCCTGGGTCGTGTCCGGCGTGACCGTGATCGACGGGTTGAACGGGACCTGGTCGCACCCGACCGCCCCGGAGGGCGTGGTCGAGTTGTACGACAGGAAGTTGTTCGGCGCCTGCCACGAGCTGACCTGCAGGTTCGTGGTAAGCGGACCGTCGCACTTCGTCGGGTTGCGGAGGAACGCCTTGCGCGGCCCGCCGCTGCCGTTGTGGTCCGCCGGCACGCCCCACAGCGTGAGCTCGGTCGCGAGCACCGGGAGCAGCTGGGAGACCTGGTTGATGGTCGTGCGGATCCGGTACTGGCCGCCCACGTTCACCAGATCGGCGTCGATGTTCACGATCGCCGCTCCGGCCACGTTGAACGCGAACCGCGCCGCATGGCCGCCGGTGTCCTCCATGTTGTAGACGTTCGCCGGAATCGCGAAGGGAGCGGTGAGCGACGTGACGACGTTCGCCACGCCGATGCGACTCGCCGCCGGACACTTGAAGCCCGGCTCCTCGCCCGTCGGCTGGGGCGTCCTGAGGTCCCTCTCGGTGCAGGTCGCGGCCGCGTTCGGGTTGCCCACGAGCCCGGGCGGCAGGTCCACCTTCACGTTCTTGAGGGCGCCGTCAGGCTGCGGGAACGTGATCGGCGGGAAGGGCGGCGGCAGCGTGACGCCGGGCCCCTGGTTGAGCTCGAAGACCACCCTCGCCCCGTTCGGAGCCACGCCGGCCCCGTCCTCGAGCACGAGCGGGGGCGGGGGCGGGTCCTGATCCAGGACGATCGGGTCCGGCAGCACGCGGACGCTGTCCGCGTGGAAGGTGCCGTCCTTGACGCCGAAGGCGGCGTTCGCGGCCGGCGCCGAGGCGACGACGGCGAGGCACGAGGCCAGGACCGCCATGACGAGGCGCCGGATGGTTGAGCGAGCTGTGGTGTGAGTGATCATCGTCTTGTTCCTCCGCACGTTGGTCCGCTCTCCCATCACCCTCGCCTCCCCGCTTTTCCGTGCGGAGCTCGCAAGACGAGCGTCTGGCTCCGTCCGCCGGCGGCCTCGGAGTAGCTGACCCGGACCGACACCCGCAGCTTGCCGTTCTTCTTCAGCGCCCTACGGGCCTTCTTCGAGAGCTTCAGGGTCAGCGAGACCGTGCCCGCCCCGTCGGCCGACGCCGTGTCCCTCGAGAAGGTCACGGTGCGCTTGCCGATCTTGGCGCTGGCGCTGGCCTTGACGTCGCCCTCCTCGCTCACGCGGACCTTCAGCGTGAGGCGGCCGGTGCGCGCGAAGCGCTTCCGCGCCGAGGCGCCCACCTTGGACAGCTTGAACGTGACCGGGCCCGGCTCCGTCTCCGGCTCGGCGGTCAGGCTGCCCGGCGTCGGCCGTGTCGGCCGCGCGCCGGGTGGGCCCTGGCAGGCGTCCTCGCGGCACCCCGCCGGCGGCCCGACGGGCCCCACGGGCGGCGGCGGGAACCCGCCGTCGATGCGGGCGTCGTAGACGTCCGGCAGGCCGTCGATGTCGGTGTCGACGAGCTGTCCGAGGTCGGCGAAGAACACGTCCGAGCCGGTCGCCGTCGCGCCGATGAAGGTCGGCGAGTTGTTGGTCTCCGCCTTGCCGCCGCTCACGAGCGACACCTGGCCGTTCGCGAACTCGTAGATGTCGAACTCGAGGTTCTTGTCCTCGGGCACCATCGGGTCGGCCGTGAACAGGAAGACATGGCTGCCGTCCTCGCTCACCGTGTTGGCCGGGCTGCGTCGCTGGTCGGAGTCGGGGGTCGGGGTCGGAAGCTCGACGCCGCGGCTGTTCTGGTCGCCGCCGGGCGACGCGAACGTCAGCGTCTTCGCCACGCGGTCGTAGAGGTAGACGTCGTAGGGGTTGTTCCCGGTGTCCGTGTCCTCCGCGACCAGGTTCTTCTCCGTCCTGAACGCGAAGAAGTTCCCGTTGCCCGTCACGTAGGAGCCGCTGGAGGCGCCGGACCTGGCCTGGAAGTCGAAGTTCGCCACGGTCTCGATGAAGCTGATCCCGTCGCCGGCGTGCCAGACGTAGAGGTTCCACTGCCCGTCGACGGGCAGGTTCCCGTCGGGCCCGGGCTGATCCGTAAGCACGCCCTGGGCGCCGAAGTAGACGGTCTGGAGATCGTCAGAGACGCCCGAGGTCCAGCCCTCCTCCGGCGCACGCGTGTTGACGGTCGGATCGGTCGCGTTCACCGAGATGCGGGTGATGTCGCCGCTGGTGACGTTGACCGTGTAGATGTCCCACGAGTCGTTCGTGTCGTCGTTCGTGAGCTGCTGCCCGCTGCCCAGGAGCACGGTCGAGCCGTCCTTCGAGGCGCCGAGGAACGCGACCTCGGAGGGGGCGTTGCAAACCGGCTCCGGGTCGACGCGATTGCACTCGGACACCGACAGCTCACGCGTCGTCGTGCCGTTCTCGCGCACGTAGACCCGCTGGGGCTCGCCGCAGCGCGTGGCCGTGAAGAAGATCCGCGACCCGTCGTCGGTCATCGCGTTCCGGCGGCTCTCTCCGCCGGCGCCGCCGACGTGCTCCTCGCCGATCTGCGATCCGCAGTCGAACCTCTGTCCGGTGGTGGGATCGATGCCGACGTCGCTGATCACGTTGCCGGTCAGCAGCATCGCGTGGTTGACCGTGCCGTCGGTCCCGGTGAAGGCGAGCTTCGAGAGGTCCGGCGTCGCCCAGTTGAAGCCGAAGTCCGAGGTCGGGTACTGGTGGAGGAACGTGAACGGCGGGCCGGGCGAGCCCATGTAGGCGCCTACCACGGGGTTCGACGGGCTCCCGGGGCCCTGCTGGGCCTCGTCGATCGGAGTCGTCGAGAGCCAGAGTGCCTTGGAGAGATCGTCGGAGATGTCGATCGGCACCGGCGCCGAGAGGATCAGCAGGCCGCCGTTGGTCGGCGAGATCGGCGTGCTCTCCCAACCGCTCGCCGTGCGCTTGCCGATGTACATGTTGAACCCGGAGGCCGCGTCGTCAGGACTGATGGCGCCGAGCGATGCGTACGCGAGCGAATTGCCGTCGGCCTGGACGTTGAAGCCTCCGCCGACCGCCTGGCCTCCACCGGCCTTCTCGGCGGGAGTCACCTGCTCCCACACGCGCCCGTTACCAGGAGCCGCCGCCAACGCTGTAGGGACGACCACAAGAATCGCCACCACGAGCGCAAGCGCCACGAGGCCCACCACACCGCGTCCGTTCGACATCCAGCCCCTCCTCCTTGGCCTACGGGCAGCCGGTCGGCCGCCTCGACTGGGAGAACATAGACAAACGTGTTCTCAAAAATCAAGTCTTGAGATACACGGATGTACCCAACTGGGTCGGCGATGAGAAACGGATACGTCTCCGATTCCGCGCTGGATCTGGGTTTTCTAGGCGGGAAGCAGCTTGCCGGGATTCATGACGCCGGCGGGGTCGAGCCGCTCCTTCGCGGCCCGGATCAGCTCGATTCCGAGCTCGCCGACCTCGTCGGGCATCCACCGGGCGTGGTCGCGGCCGACGGCGTGGTGGTGCGTGATGGTGCCGCCGTTCGCGACGATCGCGCCCGAAGCGGCGTCCTTCGCGGCGCGCCACTGCTCCAGCGCGCGCTCGCGCTCCTGGCGCGCGAGGAAGGTGAAGTAGAGAGACGCGCCCGAGCGGTAGAGATGCGACACGTGACACATCACGAGCGGCGACGTGCCGCGCTCGGAGAGCGCATCTCGCAGGGCCCCGGCGACGGCCGCGTAGAGCGTCGGCAGGTTGCTCCACGAGGTCGCGGTCTCGAGCGTCTCGACCATGACGCCGCGCCCGAGCAGCTCGTCGCGCAGGTACGGCCCCGCGTAGCGGGCGCGCAGCCAGGACTCGCCGGGGCGCCTGCCGAGCGGCACGCCGCCGCCCGCCCGCAGCAGCGACGCGGCGCGCACGTGGCGCCGCTCCACCTCGTCGGCGTCGCCCTCCACACCCACGATCGCGAGGCAGCCGCCCTCGTGGCCGCGCAGCCGCAGATAGGCGCGCCCGAGCCGCTCGGCCCGGCCGCCGCGCGACGCCAGCGCGAGCGTGAGGCGCGACTCCTCCTCGTCCGACAGCCGGGCCACGTCCGGCGACGCGTCGGCCTGCTCCATCACCCGGAACGCCTCGACCCCCTCCTCGAAGCTCCGGAACGACCAGCCCTCGTACCGGCGCGCCGCCGGCCGCGGGCGCACCCGCAGGGTCGCCTCGTAGATCACGCCCAGCACGCCCTCCGACCCGACCAGGAGCTCCCGCAGCGACGGCCCCGCCGCCGTGGCGGGCATCGCGTTCGTGTGCAGCTCCCCGGCGGGCGCGATGCAGCGCAGGCCCTCCACGAGCTCGTCGATGCGGCCGTAGCCGGTCGACGCCTGGCCCGCCGAGCGGGTCGCCACCCAGCCGCCGACCGTCGAGAACTCGAAGGACTGCGGGAAGTGGCCGAGCGTCAGCCCCTCGGCGGCGAGCGCGGCCTCCGCATCGGGGCCGCGGAGGCCCGGCTCGAGCACCGCCACGAGCGATGTGCGGTCCACGCTCACCACGCGGTCGAGCCGGCCGAGGTCGAGCGAGACCGCCCCGGTGAAACCGTCGCGGACCGGTTCGACGCCGCCGACCACGCTCGTGCCGCCGCCGAACGGGATCACCGCCACGCGCTCCTCTGCGCACGCCGCCAGCACGGCGCGCACCTCGTCTGCGGAGCCGGGGAGCACCACGGCGTCGGGGGCGCTCGACCCGTCGCCCGAGCGGATACGCACGAGGTCCGGATAGCTCTTGCCGCCGGCGTGCGTGACACGCGCCTCGCGGTCGTCCCGCAGGTGCTCCTCCCCCACCGCCTCGGCGAGGCGCCGGCGGGCCGCGGCCGGCAGGGCCGGCTCGGGCAGCGTCACCTCGTCGATGGCCACGGGCGGCGCGGGCTCCCCGGCCGGGTCCACGCCGAGCTCGCCGCCGAGCAGCTCGCGCGCCGCCTCCGGCAGCGCCACGTCGTGGCCCTCCTCGCCCCATCCCCACCAGCGCATCTCAGCCCCCCAGCACCCCGGCCAGGCCGTCCAGCGCGCCCTCCACCTGCCGCGTGGCGGCGCGGCGCAGCTGGAACGGGCTGAAGCGGGCCCAGCCGCGCGGGCGGTGGCGCACGGTCACGGACACGCGCGTGCCGCCGTCGCCGGGGCCGAGCTCGATCTCGGTCAGCGACTCCGCGAGGATCCGCTCGAACGGCGACTCCTCCACCTCGTGGCGCCACACGAGCCGGCGCGGCGGCTGCGAGTCGACGAGCGAGTAGTCGGCGCGAACGGGCTTGCCGCGCGGCGAGGTGAGCACCTTCGTCCACGCCCCGGCCGAGATCTCCTCGACGCGCGCGACGCCCGGCCACCAGTCGGGCAGCCGCTCGGGGTCGCTCACGACCCGCCAGACCTCCTCGGGCGAGGCGCGCATCGTGCGCGCGCGGGACACGGTGGGCATGACACTACCGCGTGAGCTTGCGGAGGTCCCTTATCAGCAGCAGGTGCTTGAGATGGGACGCGATCGCTGCCAGGTTCTCCAGCGCCTCGACCGCCTCCTTGCGGCGCTCCGGGTTGCGCGACCGCAGCGCCGGGGCGAGGATCTGCTCGAGCAGGGCGGCCTCGCGGTCGGCCGAGGTGCGGAACACGCGCAGGTTGCGGCCGCCGACGCCGAACCGCTTCAGCTCGGTCACCGCGCGGATGATCTCGCGCTCGGTGTCGTCGTAGAGGATCTCGCCGTCGCGGCGTTCGCCCTTCACGACGCCGTAGTCCTCGAGCTCCTTGACGAGCGCGCGGTCCGCGCCCGTGTCCTCGAGCACCTCCTCGATCCGGTATAGCGAGCCGGGGCTTCGCAGCGCCACGGTGGAGCGCCTCAGCGCGCGCGGGTCAGGCGCCTGCCTCTCGGACACCTCGGGCTCGGACAAGCCGGCCGCCAGCTCCTGGCGGATCACGCGCAGCGGCAGGAACTCGTCGCGCTGGAGCCGCAGGATCGTCCGCAGCCGCGTGACGTCGGCGGGCGCGTAGAGGCGGTAGCCGCCGGGCGTGCGCCGCGGCGCCAGGAGCTTCTGGTCCTCCAGGTAGCGGATCTTCGAGATCGAGATGTCCGGGAACTCGCGCTCCAGCTGCTTGCAGACGGAGCCGATCGTGAGCGCCTTCTCCTTGCGCGGTGCCTCGGCGCCTCCGTCGTCCGCGCTCATCGCTCGAGATAGGTGAGCTTGTACTTGCCCACCTGCAGCTCGTCCCCGTCCTGCAGCCGGTGCGACTCGATCCGCCGCCGGTTCACGTAGGTGCCGTTCAGCGAGCCGAGGTCGTCGATGTAGAGCCCGTCGCGGCGCCGGACGAGCAGCGCGTGATTGCGCGAGACGGTCACGTCGTCGAGGAAGATCTCGGCGTCCGGGCTGCGCCCGATGCCCATCCTGTCGCCCGTGAGCGTGAACGCCTCGCCGGCGCGCCCGCCGCCGGAGCGGATCACGAGCGTGGCGCCCTCGCTCGTCACCTGGTCGAGGTCCACCGGCTTGATCTCACCGGTCTCGTCGACCTGGTAGACCTCGGTCGTGTCACCGCCGCCGCCCTCGCTCGGCTCGCCGAGGAACGCGCCGCACTTCTGGCAGTAGTTCGCGCCCTCCGCGTTGACGAAGCCGCACTCAGGGCAGTGCACCCGAGCTCCGTCCCTACTCCACGTCGTTGTCGGAGGGGATGCCCTTCCCGGCCAGGATGTCCGTGAGCTGCTGGACGTCGGCGCCGCTGATCACGGACTCACCCTCCTCGTGCTTCTTGCGCAGCCGGTTGACCAGCTCGGCGCGCAGGATGTCGATCTTTCCGTGGAGGATGCGGCGGCGGTAGGAGACTTCCTGTTCCTCCTCCGTGAGCTGCTGGATCAGCTCCTTGAGCTCCTGATCCGTGAGCGCGCCAAGATCGGGGAAGGTTTCCATCTGGTCCTTTCAGGGAGGCCGGGAGAGGCCGAGTATAGAGCGATCTCAAGTAGAGGTTGAGGGTGCCCGCAGGGCACGGAAGCCATCTTGCAGATAGAGGGCGGTGGCCGCAAGAGTCATCCCCACGCCCACGTAGAGGAGCGCCTCCGCAACCCACGTCTCGGTGATCATCGCGAGGCCGAGCGCGGACATGGTCGGCCAGACCGCCCACCGTCCCATCATGTTGATCTTCAGGTCGATTCCTCGCCGCAGCGCGACCCGGGTCAGCACCAGCATCAGGAGCTCCCGCGCCGCCAGGACGGCGAGCGCCCAGCGCGGGAGCAGCTCGAAGTGCCAGGCCACGACGACGCCCGAGATCACGAGCAGACGGTCCGTCAGCGGGTCGAGCAGCGCGCCGAGGCGGCTGTACTGGCCGGTGACGCGGGCCACCATGCCGTCCAGGTAGTCGCTGCCGCAGGCGACGGCGAAGACGATCGTCGCGGCGGTGTCGCGGCCGTCGCCGGACGACAGCGCCAGCACGAGGAAGACCGGCACCAGCGCGAGCCGCAGGAACCCGATCGCGTTCGGCACGGTCCACGGGTGCAGGGGCTGCTTGCGCAGCGTCTCCGGCGGCGGCGGGCCGGAGCGGTCGAGGCCGAGCAGCCGGCGCCAGGTGAGGGGTGCGCGCGAGGGCCGGCTCAGGGGAGGGTCGCCCACAGCTCAGCCGCCGCCTCGGCGGCGCCCTCCAGCGGCAGCGACCGCTTCTCCTGCCCGCGCCGCACCTGGGCGTCCACCTCGCCCGCCTCGAGGCTCTTCTTGCCCACGGTCAGCCGCAGCGGGCAGCCGAGCAGCTCGGCGTCGGTGAACTTCTCGCCGGCGCTGGCCGTGCGCTCGTCGTAGAGCACGTCGAGACCGGCGGCACGCAGCTCGTCGTAGAGGCGGTCGGAGACCGTGCGCGCCTCCTCGCCGTCCTTGCCGAGCGCCACGAGCTCAACGTCGAAGGGCGCCAGCGAGCGCGGCCAGGAGATGCCCTGCTCGTCGGCGTACTGCTCGATCGCGGCAGCGACGATGCGGGCCGGCCCGATCCCGTAGCAGCCCATCCAGATCAGCTGCTCCTCGCCCTGCTCGTCCAGGTAGCGGGCGCCGAACGGCTCCGAGTAGCGGGTGCCGAGCTTGAAGATGTTGCCGACCTCGATCGCCGGCTCCACGCGGATCACCCCGCCGTTCGGGCAGGTGTCGCCCGGCTCCACCCGGCGCACGTCCGCCCACTCCGGCTCGAAGTCGCGCCCGGGCTCGACGCCGCGCAGGTGGATGTCCGGCTTGTTGCCGCCGGCCACGAGCCCGTGGAGGCCGCGCAGCGCCTCGTCCGCGAGCACCGGCACGCGCGCGCCTACCGGGCCGATGAAGCCGCCCACGGCTCCGAACAGGTCCCGCACCTCGGCCGCCTCCGCGGGGCGGGAGCGGGCCCCGAGCGTGTTCGCCAGCTTGAACTCGTTCAGCCGGTGGTCGCCGCGGACGAGCACGAGCAGCGGGCCGCGCCCGTCCGCGATCACCGGGAAGGCCTTGATCGTGGCGCCGGCGGGAACGCCGAGCATCCGCGTCAGGTCGTCGATCGTGGTCGCGCCCGGCGTCTCCACCTCCTCGGGGGCGTCGAGCGGCTCCGGGAGCCCATCCACGGGTTGCGCGGTCGCGCTCGCGATCTCCACGTTGGCGGCGTAGCCGGCGTCCGACAGCGCCACGTCGTTCTCGCCCGCGGGACAGGGCGCCATGTACTCGTGCGCGGCCAGCCCGCCCATCATCCCGACGTCGGACTCGACCCGGTACCACTCGAGCCCCGCGCGGTCGAAGATGCGGTCGTAGGCGCCCACGTGCAGCTGGTACGAGGTCTCGAGCCCCTCCGGGTCGCGGTCGAAGCTGTACGAGTCCTTCATGATGAACTCGCGCGTGCGAAGGACGCCGGCGCGGGGGCGCGGCTCGTCGCGCTCCTTCGTCTGGAAGTGGTAGAGGATCTTCGGCAGGTCGCGGTAGGAGCGGATCTCGCGCGACACGTGCGTGGTCACGACCTCCTCGTGCGTCATCGCCAGCACGAGCTCCGCGTCGCGGCGGTCGTGCAGCTTGAACAGCTCGTCGATGTCGTAGCGGCCGCTCCGCTTCCACAGCTCGGCCGGCTGGATCACCGGCATCAGCATCTCCTGCCCGCCGATCGCGTCGAGCTCCTCGCGCACGATCTGCTCGGCGTTGCGGTGGGCGCGCCAGCCGGCCGGCAGCCAGCTCCACATGCCGGCGCCCACCTGGCGGGCGAGTCCGGCCCGCACGATCAGGCGGTGGGAGAGCGCCTCGGCCTCGGCGGGGGCCTCCCTCGTGGTCGGCAGGAAGAAGCTCGAAAGTCGGGTCACAGCCGGCGAGTCTAGGTGGCGGACGCCCTCTGCCGCGTGCTGGAGCGCGTGTGCGCGGAGCCGCGCGCGGGCTGAGCGCTCAGCCGAGCCACTCCTTCAGGTCGACCCGAGCGGCCAGGGCGGACAGGTCGCCCGTGTCGAGCATCCGCCGGGCGGCGTCGGCCATCGCCGCCACCGCCACCCACGTCAGCGCGCCGCCCACGCTCACGCGCTGCCCGCCCGCTGCCGCGATCTCGCCGATCGAGAGGCGCGCGTGCGCGAGGACGTTCACTGGCCTCGATACGGCCTCGGTGACGGCGCGGATCTCGTCGCCGCTGCGCAGGCCGGGCGCGTACAGCACGTCCGCTCCCGCCCGCTCGTAGGCCTGCAGGCGGGCGATCGTGTCGTCGAGGTCGGGGTTGCCACGGATGTGGTTCTCCGCGCGCGCCGTGAGCGTGAACGGGAAGCCCACGCGCTCGGCGGCCTCGTGCGCGGCGGCGATCCGTTCCGCCGCGTGCTCGCGGTCGTAGATGCGGCCGTCCGGATCGTAGTCCTCGATCGAGCCGCCGACCGCGCCGGCCTCGGCGGCCCTCGTGACCGCCCTTGCCGCGTCGTCCGGCGCCGGCCCGTACCCGTTCTCCATGTCGACCGAGAGCGGCAGCGACGTCGCCTCGGCGAGCAGCCGGACGTGCTCGAACACCTCGTCGGCGGTCGCGCCGCCGTCCAGGCGGCCGAGCGTGAACGCGAAGCCGGAGCTCGTGGTGGCCAGCGCCTGGAAGCCGAGCGCCTCGAGCACGCGCGCCGAGCCGCGGTCCCAGGGGTTCGGGATCAGGAACGGGTCGCCTTCGTGCAGCGCGCGGAACCGCTCGCCCTTCTGATGTTGGCTCAGCGCTTCCGCGCCACCCACACCTCCTCGCTGGGCCATCGGCGTGCCCAGCCCCGGTACACGAAGTGCGGTACGTCGTCCTCCGCCCCCTCCGGCGCCTTCAGCTCGCGGAGCGCCTCGACCTCGAACCCGGTGTCGCGCAGCAGCTTGATCAGCTCGCCGTGCGGCAGGTGGAAGTTCGTGCCCTCGTCGCCGGGCCAGTCGATCCGGTGGAGCCCGAACTGGTCGCGCTGGAGGGTCTCGACGCACGGCTCGTCGCCGTGCGGCGCGCACAGGATCATCAGTACCGAGTTGCAGAGGAAGATCAGCCGCCCGCCCGCGCGCAGCAGCCGGTGCGCCTCGGGAATCCACCTGTAGTGGTCGCACCAGATGGCGGCGCCGTACTCCGAGAACGCGAGGTCGAACGACTCGTCCGGCAGCGGCACGTCCTCGGCGCTCGCGTGCACGAGCGGGAACTCCTGGCCGTGCTCGCGCTGGAGCTCGCGCGCGGTCTCGAGCTGGGCGTCGGAGACGTCCACACCGACCGGACGGGCCCCGAGGCGCTGGAGCCACGCCGACCAGTAGCCGGTGCCGCAGCCCAGGTCAACGACGTCGAGGCCCTCCACGTCGGGCAGGATCCGGAGCTCCGCCTCCGGGATGTCCCACTGGCCCCAGTGCGGGTCGGATGCCCAGTTCTCGCGGCCCTTCTCGGCCCAGTTGGGCGCGTCCTCGTTCCACATCTCCCGGTTGGAGGCGGCGTAGTCGTTCAGCGGGAGGTCGTCTGCCATGACGCGACCCTAACGCTCCCCCGACAGCCGTTTCTCGAACCAGTGGTTCGCGTAGGGGTCGTCGTTGTAGCGCTCGATCTCGCGGTAGCCCGCGGCGCTGTACATCGCCTTCGCCTCGCCGAGTGAGCGGTTGGTGTAGAGCCGCACCGCATCGTGGCCGAGCTCGAGCGCCTGCTCCTCGAGCGCCGCCAGCAGCCGCGCCCCGATCCCGAGGCCGCGGTGGGCGCGGTCCACCCACATCCGCATGATCTCCCCCACGCCCGGCTCGTGCGTCTTGAGCGCGCCGCAGCCGGCCGGCTGCCCGCTCACGCGGGCGATGAGGAACGCGCCCGCCGGGGGCACCAGCTCGGAGGCGTCGGCCGGAAGCGTCCGGCCGGGGTCGAAGTCCTCCTCGAACCGCTCCGCCAGCTCCGCGAAGTAGTGGCCGAGGCACCAGCGCGCGTCGGGCGAGGACGGGTCCTCGCGCGCGACCGTGACCATCGAGATCGCGAGCAGCCGCCTCACCTCGGCCTGGGCGGCGAGCAGGCGCCGTCGCTGGTCCTCCGTCAACGGCTCGAGCACCAACGACGCGAGCTCGTCGGAGATGCGGTCGAGCTCCGCCGTCTCGGCGCGCCCGGCGCCGGTCAGCCGCAGCCGCTTCGTGCGCCGGTCCGCCGGATCTGCGACCGCCTCCACCAGGCCGTCGCGCTCGAGCGCGCGGATCATGCGCGAGAGATAGCCGGAATCGAGCCCGAGCCGGGCACGGACGTCGCGCGGAGTCGCCCCCCGCTCGCCGATCTCGAACAGCACCCGCGCCTCGCCGAGCGGCCGGTGGCCGAGGTAGCGGTCCTGGAGCGCGCCGACCTGCCGCGTGACGAGCCGGTTGAAGGCCCGCACCGCCGCGATGTCGCGCTCGCCCGCCATTTCTCTGACCTAGGTCAGAGACTACAGGAGCACCCCCCCGAGGCGCCGCGACCCGCTACGCCGCGCGCAGTCCCTGCATCTCGGTCCGCTGGGCGTACTCGAGCGCGACCTTGAGGAACGCCTTGCCCGCCGGCGTCTGGCGCCGGCCCACGCGCCAGACGAGGGCGATCGGCCAGGTCAGGCCCTCGGGGCCGATCGGCCGCAACTCGATCGGCGGCCCGGGCTGTTCGGCCGCCGAGCGAGGGATCACGGCGACGCCGAGGCCCTTGCTCGCCAGGCCGCGCACGGCCGCCATCTCGGTGCAGACGAACGCGTTGCGGGGTTCCAGCCCGCGGTCCGCCATCGTCCGCTCGAGCCGGCGACGCATCGCCGAGTTCTCGCGGTACGCGATCAGGTCCTCGGCGGCGAGCTCCTCGAAGGTGATCCGCTCGCGCGCGCGGAGCGGGTGGCCGAGCGGCAGGGCGACGACGATCTCCTCCTGCCACAGCAGGGTGGCCGCGAACTCGTCGCCGAGCGTGTCCGGGTCGAGCGCCGCGAAGGCGCAGTCCAGCTCGTCGGCGCGCAGGGCGGCGAGCACGTCGTCCTGTGTCGACTCGACCATGTGTATCGACACGCCCGGATGGGCGGCGCGGAAGTCCGCCAGCATGCCGAAGAGGTCATAGGGCCCGGTGGGGTACACGCCGCCGATCCGGAGCTCGCCGCGCAGCAGGCCGCTGATCTCCTCGAGCTCGCTGTGCATCCCGTCAAGCTCGGCGAGCACACGCTGCGCGTACCCGAGGATCACGCGCCCCTCGCCGGTCAGCTCGACGCTGCGGCTGGTGCGGCGGAAGACCTCGACGCCCAGCTCCTGCTCGAGCCGTCCGATCTGCTGCGAGACAGCCGACTGGGTCAGGTACAGCTCCTCGGCGGCCTTGGTGAGCGAGCGGTGGCGGGCGACGGCGGCGATAGTGCGCAGGTGGCGAAGCTCCATGCCCCCATGGTCCCAGCGCGGACTCAGAAGACCAAGTAATCCTTCTGCTGCCAGCCATGACCCGGCGTAATGGATGGCGATCGGGCCGCGGGCGAAGCTAGCCCGTAGCCTTCGGCGTATGGCCAAGACCGTCTACTCCTGCGCCACCACGCTCGACGGCTTCATCGCCGACCCGAACGACGGGATCGACTGGCTCGAGGGTTACGAGGGCACGTTCGACGGCGAGGGCGCCCGGCCGCTCGAAGGCGGCTACGACAGCTTCTACGAGCGGATCGGGGCGCTCGTCATGGGGTCGGTCACCTACGAGTTCGTCCTCCGCGAGGCCTCCGCGTGGCCGTACTCCGGCAAGCCGTCGTGGATCCTCACCACGCGCGAGCTCCCGAAGATGGCGGGCGCCGAGGAGGACATCCGCTTCTCAAGCGCGTCCGTGCGCGAGCTCTACAGCGAGCTCGTGGCAGCGGCCGGGCAGCGTGACGTGTGGGTCGTGGGCGGCGGCAACATCGCCTCGCAGTTCGCCGACGCGGGCCTGCTGGACGAGGTGACCCTGGCCGTCGTGCCAGTCGTCCTCGGCGCGGGCAAGCCCCTCTTCGACCGCGGCCTCCCCGGCGGGAAGATGCAGCTGCTCGCCGCGCACCCGCTCGACAACGGGATGATCCACGTGAGCTACGCGGTCGGCGGCTAGGCGCGCGTGAAGCGGCGGCCCGCCGTCGGCGACGCGGCCTCGTCGAGCGCGATCCGCTTCGCCTTCGGGGCGCCCGCCATCGGCAGCGCCTCGCCCTCGGTCAGCGCCTGCTCGGTGGCCGCGGCGGCCTCCATCGCCGCGATGCGCTCGGGCGTCAGCTCGTCGGCGTTCTCCTCCTCGATCCGCTCGAGCCAGGCCGCGCCCTCCGCGGCCTTCCGCTCGTCCACGACCACGCGGCCGCGGTCGATCGAGCGGTCGATCTCGGCGAACAGCTCGTCCACGAGCCGCTCCTGCGGCACCTTCCGCAGCGGCTTGCCGTGGGCGAAGATCAGCCCCTCGTTCTTGGCCCCCGTGATGCCGAAGTCGGCGTGCGACGCCTCGCCGATACCGTTGACGGCGCAGCCGAGCACCGCCACCTCGATCGGGTCGTCGTAGTGCCGCAGGCGCTCCTCGATGTCGGCGACGACGGTGTCCATGTCGAACTGGAGCCGGCCGCAGGTCGGGCACGCGATCAGCACCGGCCCGCGCTCGCGCAGCTTGAGCGCCTTCAGCACCTCCCACGCGACCTTGACCTCCTCCTCCGCATGGAAGGTGGAGAGCGAGATGCGGATCGTGTCGCCGATGCCGTCCGCGAGCAGCGTGCCGAGGCCGACGGCTGACTTCAGCGAGCCCGACCACTTCGTCCCCGCCTCGGTGATGCCGAGGTGGAGCGGGTAGTCGATCTTCTCGGACAGCAGCCGGTTCGAGGCGATCGTGTTCGGCACGCTCGTGGACTTGATCGAGACCTTGAAGTCGTGGAAGTCGAGCGACTCCATCAGCTCGACGTACTGGAGCGCGGCCGTGACGAGCGCCTCCACCGGGTTCTCGCGCTCCAGCTCGTGCAGGTGCTTCGGCAGCGAGCCGGAGTTGACGCCGATCCTCATCGGCACACCGGCCGCCCGCGCCTTGTCCACCACCTCGGCGGTCTTCTCGTGGCCGCCGATGTTGCCGGGGTTGATGCGGATGCAGTGGGCGCCGGCGTCGATCGCCTTGAGTGCGAGCGTGTAGTTGAAGTGGATGTCGGCGATCACGGGGATCGGCGACTGCGGGATGATCCGCTCGAGGGCCCGCACGTCGTCGTCGCGCGGGACGGCGCAGCGCACCAGGTCGCCGCCGGCCTCGGCGATGGCGTGGATCTGGCGGAGCGTGGCCTCCTCGTCGGCGGTCTCCGTCTTCGTCATCGACTGCACGGCGACGGGCGCCCCGCCGCCGATCTTCACGCCGCCGACGTCGATCTGGCGTCTGGAAGACATCGGTCCATGATGGTATCTACGCTGCGGCGATGTCCACGGAGGACCCGCGCAAGCTCGCGCACGACCTGAACAACCTCCTGGCGGTGATCATCAACAACGCGGCCTTCCTGAAGGACGAGGTGGAGGGCGACGCGCGCGAGGACGTGGAGGCGATCCTCAGGGCGGCGCGCCGCGCGGCCGAGCTGGTCCGCGAGGGACTCGGGCCCGGCGCCGGGGAGATGCCCGAAACGCCGCCGGGCTAGGGTCGGGCCCTGCCCGCTTCTCGGCGGGTCTCGGGCGCCGGCTTCGCTCGGGCGCCACCCCTGGTTGCTGCCGTTGGACGGTCCCCACCGCGGCTGTGTTACGGGCGAGGCCGCTTGTGTGACGGCCGGCCGACGTGTTTTGCTCGGGAGGGTCAGGGGAGTGTTGTGGGAGTACTTCTTGGCCGAGCGTGGCGGGTCTAAGTCAACCAGTGGTTGACAAATTCGGGCCACACTCCGCAGGCGAGCGTTTCGTGCCGCAGGAGGCGGGCGGGCGGCCGCGCTCGGGTCGCGACGCCCGAATGCGGGCAAGCGTCCTATCCAGGTGCCCCGGTGGGGCACTCAAGTAGGACGGTACGGGGGGCCGCGCCGCGGGCGCCGCGTCAGGAGGGCGCCGCGTACAGCTCCTCGATCTCGGCGCCGTACTTCTCCGTGATCGGCCTGCGCTTCAGCTTCATCGTCGGCGTCAGCTCGTCGCCGCCCGGCTGCCACTCGGTCGGCAGCAGCCTGAACCGCTTGATCTGCTCCACCCGCGCCAGCTGCTCGTTCGCGGCGTCCAGCCCGCGCTGGATCTCCGCGAGCACGGCCGGCTCCGTGGCCAGGTTCTCCGGCGACGCGTCCTCGATCCCGTGCTGCGAGGCGAACGCCGGCACCACGTCCGGGTCGAGCGTGATCAGCGCGACGTTGTAAGGCCGCATGTCGCCGAACGCGATCGCCTGGCCGATCAGCGGGCTCGAGGCCTTCACGCGCGCCTCGATGTTCGCCGGCGACATGTTCTTGCCGCCCGAGCTGATGATCAGCTCCTTCTTGCGATCGACGATCTTCAGGTAGCCCTCCTCGTCGAACTCCCCCACGTCGCCCGTGTGGAGCCAGCCCTCGTCGTCGAGCGCCTCGCGCGTCTTGTCCGGCAGGTTGCGGTAGCCGGGAGTGACCATCGGCCCGCGGATCAGCACCTCGCCGTCCTCGTCGAGCCGTATCTCCGCGCCCGGCGACACCGGCCCGACCGTCCCGATCCTGATCCGGTCCGGCGGGTTGCAGGTGCCGTAGCCGGTCGTCTCCGACATCCCCCACAGCTCTGCCAGCGGGACGCCGATCGCGTGGAAGAACTCGATCACCTCGCGCGGCGTGGGCGCGGCGCCCACGTTGACCGACTCGATCCGGTCGAGCCCGAGCCGCTCGCGGATCTTCGACCGCACGAGCTCGTCGGCGTTGGCGTGCTCGGCCAGCAGCTCCTCCGGCACCTCCTCGCCCGCCTGCTCGAGCCGCACCTTGCGCAGCCCCACGCCGATCGCCCACTGTGTCGCCTGCTTGCGCGCCGGGTCCTGCTCGCTCGCCACGCCCGCCTCGATCGCGGCCTTCAGCTTCTCCCAGATGCGGGGCACCGCGAAGAACCACGTGGGCCGCACCTCGGGCAGGTACATCACGACCTGCCGCGGGTCGGGACAGCAGGTCGTGCTGAACCCGAGCATGATCGGCAGGTAGTGGCTGCACGCCCGCTCCGCGATGTGGGCCATCGGCAGCCACGACACCACGCGCCCGTCGTCCGGGAACGCGATCACGTCGTCGAAGCCGTTCACGGCCGAGATCAGGTTCGAGTGCGTGAGCTGCACGCCCTTCGGCGGCCCGGTCGTGCCCGATGTGTAGATGAGCGTCAGGATGTCATCGGGCTTGACGGCCTGCCAGGCCGCGTCGAAGTCGAATGCGGGGTCGCCCTCGGCCTCCACGTCGGCGATCGTGAGCGCCTCGTCGAGCTCGTCGGCGTCGACCACCACCACGTGCTCCACGCCCTCCACGGCGCGGACCCGGTCGAGGAACGCCTTCTCGGTCACGACGATGCGCGCCTCGGAGTCCTGCACCTGGTACTGGATCTGCTCGGACGTGTAGGTGTTGTAGACCGAGAACGGCGTGGCCCCGAGGTGCAGCGCCGCCGAGTCGAACCAGTGGAACTCCGGCCGGTTGGTGAGCATGATCGCGATCGCGCCGCCCGGCTCGAGCCCGAGCCCGGCGAGGCCGGCCGCCACTGCGCGCACCCTCTCGTCGTACTCGCCCCACGTGATCGAGAGCTCGTCCCCCTTGGTGCGGATCGCCACGCGCTCGGGGTGCGCGCGCGCTGTCATCTGGAACGCCTCCGCCACGGTCGAGGCGTGGAGCCCCGCAGGCCGTGCGGTTCGGCGTGCGGTGGTCACGCTCATGCGGGCGAGCCTATCTCACCCCGAACCCCTCACCCGACAGCCGCCCGATGTCGTTCGAGAGCCCCACCAGGAAGATCAGGATCACGACCATGAAGCCCACGACGCCGGCTCGCTCCATCACGCTGAACGGCACCGGCCTGCGGCGAATCTTCTCGACGATCGCCCAGAAGATGTGCCCGCCGTCGAGCGGCAGGAACGGGAACAGGTTGACGATCGCGAGCGAGAGCGAGATCACCGCCAGCACGAGCACCACGCGGCCGATGTCGTCGAGGATGGTCTGGCGCGTGACCTCGTACGAGCCGACCACGCCGGACAGCTCCTTGCGCTGCTCCGGATTGATGAGCCGCGCCGGGAGCGACAGCGTCTGCCCCGCGACGTAGCCGAACTGGTCGACGCTGGCGTCCAGCGCGGTGCCGAACGGGAGCGTCACGCGCGGGCCGTCGTCGGCGAAGCCGAAGCCGAGGCGGGTGCGCGGGTTGCCGTCTCCCGGGTGGGCGTCGTAGACCGGCGTGATCCGCAGCGTGACCCGCTTGCCGTCGCGGTCGACGACGACCACCGCCGGCGTGCTCGCCTTGCAGCCCTGATGCGGGGTGCCGGCGCACTTGTGGGTCTGGATCTGGTCGGCGAGGCGCTGGGCGTCGCCCTTCACGCCGTCCACGCTCACCATCGTGTCGCCGGGCTTCAGCTCGCCCGCGGCCGGCATCGCGCGCTCGATCGCGGCGACGTGCGGGGGCGTCGCGGCGTCGCGCGGCCCGATCAGCCAGAAGAAGACGAACAGCAGGAGGAACGCCAGCACGAGGTTCACGGCCGGCCCGGCGGCGATCACGGTGACCCGCTTCCACACCGGCTGCGAGTAGTAGGCCCGGGTGCGGACCTCGTCGGGGAGGTCCTCGTCCGGGTTCATCCCGCTGATCTTCACGTAGCCGCCGAACGGGATCGCCCCGATCGCGTACTCGGTCTCCCCCACCTTCTTGCGCGCGATCAGCGGCGGGAAGAAGAGCGAGAAGCGCTCCACGCGCATCCCGACCGCCTTGGCCGCCGTGAAGTGGCCCAGCTCGTGCAGGATGATCAGGAGCGCGAAGCCGCAGAACGCGAGGAGCCAGCTCACGCCGCCACGCCCCTTGCCACGCCGCGCGCCTCGGCGTCGGCCTCGTAGAGGTCCGCGAAGTGACGCACGGGCCGCACCGGCAGCTCGGCGAGCGTGCTCTCGATCACGCGCGCGATGCCGGTGAACGACAGCTCGCCGCGCAGGAAGGCGTGTACGGCCACCTCGTTGGCCGCGTTGAGCACGCACGGCGCCGTGCCGCCGGCCTCGGCAGCCTCGCGCGCCAGCCGCAGACAGGGGAAGCTCTCCACGTCCGGCGCCTCGAAGGTCAGCGCGCCCACCTGCACGAGGTCGAGCGCCGGCACCGGCACGTCGGTCCGCTCCGGGTGGTGGAGCGCGTACGAGATCGGCACGCGCATGTCGGGATATCCGAGGTGCGCCAGCGACGCCCCGTCGTTCAGGTGCACCACCGCGTGCACGATCGACTGCGGGTGCACGACCACGTCGATGCCGTCGTACGGCACGCCGAAGAGATGGTGCGCCTCGATCAACTCGAGGCCCTTGTTCATGAGCGTGGCCGAATCGATCGTGATCTTTCCGCCCATGTCCCAGGTCGGATGCGCGAGCGCCTCCTCGGCGGTCACGCCCTCGAGGTCGGTGCGCCCCCGGAACGGACCTCCGCTTGCCGTCAGCACGAGCCGGTCGACCGCGCCGGGCCGCTCGCCCGCGATCAGCTGGTGGAGGGCGGAGTGCTCCGAGTCCACCGGGATCACCTGGGCGCCGGTGGCCTCGGCGAGCGCCATCACCAGCTCGCCGCCCACCACGAGGCTCTCCTTGTTGGCGAGCGCTAGGTCGATCCCCTCGCCGAGCGCGGCGACCGTGGGGCCGAGTCCGGCGGATCCCACCAGCGCGTTCAGCACGAGGTCGCAGGCGCTCTCGGTGATGAGGGCGACGAGGCCCTCCGGCCCAGCGAGGATCTCGGCGTCGGTGGTTCGCTCCGAGGCCTTGGCGGCGGCGTCCGCGTCGGCGAGCGCCACCCGCCCGACCCCGAGACGGCCGGCCTGCTCGAGCAGCAGCTCCCAGCTCGAGGAGGCCGCGAGGCCTACGACCTCGAGGTCCGGGCTGCGTTCGACCACGTCGATCGCCTGGGTGCCGATCGAGCCGGTGGAGCCGACGATGACTATGCGCCGCACCGAGTTCAGTGTAGGGACGGGACGGTGCGCCGCCGCCGTGATCAGGCGTGCTCTGTCGCGCCCAGCGCGGCGCCGAGCTGGCTCGCCACGGCCGCGAGCAGCCGCACGTCCTCGGCGTCGAACGCGTTCGTCTCGCCGTCCTGCACGCTGATCGCGCCCCACGGGCTCTCCCGGGCCAGCACCGGCACGTCGAGCTCGGAGTGGGTGGTCCCGGACGCCGACGTCGGCCGGTAGTCGGGCTCGCGGCTCACGTCGGCCACCAGCACCGGCTGCCGGTCCCGCAGGCAGCGGCCGACCAGCCCGTGCAGCGCCGGCTGGACCATCGCGTCGAGCCGGTCGCTGTGGGCGGCGCCGGCGCCGGCGACCAGCTCGAGCAGGCCGTCATCGCGAAGGCGCAGGATCCCGACCGTCTCGCAGCCGAGCGCGGCGTGGAGCTCGGCAGCGGTCTCGGCGAGGATCGTGGCCTCGTCGGTCTCGCCGGCGTAGAGCGTGGCGAGGAGCCCGACCAGCTGGAGCTGGCGCGTCCGGCGCTGCAGCAGCCCCGAGGTCGACCGGCCGCGCTGCCGCGGCGGCAGCGCGGCGCGCACGAGCAGCGACAGCTCCACCTCGGCGTCCGCGAGCGGCGCGCTGTACTCGTCCGAGTAGATCTCGACCAGCCAGGCGCCGTCGGCGCCGCCGGCCGCGGCGGCCAGCACGCCGTCGCGGCCGTGGTGCTCGAGCAGCGCGACCTCGGCCGGGTCGGCCTCGGGGTCGCCGCGCCTGGCCAGGAACGTGCCCGAGCCGGCGCCGAGCAGCCGCTCCGTCGTCGGGTAGGTGTCGAGCGGGTACACGTCGTCGTGCACACCGAGGCGCAGCCCGCTCAGCCGCGAGTCGCGGTCGTCGGCCGTCGAGACCGTGTGGATTCTGCCCTCGCCGACGGGGGCGAACGAGACCGCCCAGGCGGCCGCGTTGAGCGCGGCCGAGATCGCGATCGCGACGGTCTCGACGCGGTCGAGCGCCGGATGGTCGGCCAGCTCCCCGTTCAGGCGCTTCGTGGTCTCCTCGAGCGCGTCGCGCACGCGCTCCGAGGTGCTCCGCCGCAGGGCGCGACGCTCGCCGATGTCCGTCGGCGCGGTCGTCCCCACCGCGCCGGCCGCCGTGAAGATCTGGCCGCCGCCCCCGCGCTTGGCGCGGTAGAGCGCGGCGTCGGCGGCGCGCAGCAGCTGGGTCGGGGAGTCCACGCCCGGGCCGCGGGTGGCGGCGCCGCACGACACCATGATCCGGCGCGAGCCGCCGTTCGCGAGCGCCTCGATGGTCGTCGCGGCCAGCCTGCGGGCGGCCTCGAGGTCCGCGCCCTCCATGACGACGCAGAACTCGTCGCCGGCGAGGCGGCCGACCATGCTGCCCGGCGCCTCCGCCGAGGCGGCCACGAGCGCGTCGGCCACGCGGCGCAGGGCGCGGTCGCCCGCGTCGTGGCCCTCGTTGTCGTTGATCGCCTTCAGCTCGTCCACGTCGAGCATGACCACGGACAGCTCCACCCCGCGCGCCACCGCCCGCTCGAGCCGCTCCTCCAGCGCGCGCCGGTTGGCCAGCCCGGTGAGCGTGTCCTCATAGGCCAGCCGCGACACGCGCGAGAACAGCTCTGCGCGGCCGATCGCCGACGCCAGCTGGCCCGCCACCGCCTCCAGGAACCTCACGTCCTCGCCGCGGAAGCGCGGCTGGCCCACGGCCGTGGTCGCGTAGACCTCGCCCCAGGTCTCGCCCTCGGTCACGATCGGCACCGCGAGGTGCGAGTCCTTCCCCAGCCGGGCGAGACGACTGTGCCCGTGGGTGTCCGGGTTCGAGTCGTCGATCGCGCCGAAGTACGGCAGCCCCTCGCGCAGCAGGCGCTCGGTCATCGGGTCCTCCCAAACGGGGTAGGTCTCGTCGACCGGATAACGGGCCTCATCGCTGCCGAGCTCGCCCACGTTGATGAGCGTGCGCAGCACGCCCTTGCCGCGGTCCCAGCGGCTGATCGAGAGCGACGCGGCGTTGACCGCGCGGCGGGCCTCCTCGGCGGCCAGCTCCACGACCTCGTCGAGCTGGTGCGCGCCCGCGGCCGCCGCGGCCACGCGCAGCAGAGCCTCCCGCTCCGTTCCGACAGGCCGAGCCTCCCCCAACGGAGGTCCTACGAGCTGGTTGAACCTGGGCACGTCTAGCCGACCCTGAGCGGGCTCCACGGGTTTTTCATCGGATTCGCGCCCCGTCGACTTGAGTACCCCAGGGTGGGGACAGCCCCGTCAGCCCCCGAGCGGGTCGCCGGCGTCGTCGATCACCGGGTCGGGCGGCCGGTAGTCGCCGGGGCCGGACATCAACAGGAGGGGCACGTCCACGAAGTCGAGCACCACGCGGGTCGGCTCCGGCGTTTCCTGCTGCGGGGCCACGCTCAGATCGACCACCCCCTGGAAGCCGAGCCCGGTGAGTCGCGGCAGCACCGCGCCGACCACGATGAACACGAGCAGGATGCCGATGGTCGGCTCCCAGCGCGCGTCGAACAGGCCGCTGTGGTTGTCGGCCTCGAGGATGCCGAGGATCACGGCCCCGAAGAGCAGCAGCAGCGACACCGCCATGATCACGTGGCCAGCGGTCCGGGTGCGGCCCTCGTCCGAGTTGCCGGACCGCTCCTGGCCGAGCATCTCGAGCGCGCGCCGAGCCTCCGCGTGGTCCGGGTCCGCGCTCAGGGCGGTCTTGAAGGCGCTGCGCGCCTGCCGCGCGCGGCCGCGCCGGTTCTCGAGCACGCCCCGGTGGTACTCCACGTCGGCCGTCTCCGGGCCCTCATCGGGCTGGCAGGCGTCCACGTCCCGCAGGGCCTCCCGGACGAGCGCCTCGCGCTTGTCGTCCTCCTCACCCCTCGCGAGGGCGTCGAGCACCCGCGCGCGCATCAGGCGCAGCGGCAGCTGCTCGCCGCGCAGCACCGTGGCCAGCGACGCGTCCGCAGCGCGCAGCGCGTCCTCCGGGCGCTTCGCGCGCAGGAGCGTCTGGATCAGGGCGCGCTGCGCCGATTCGCTGCACGGGTCGAGTGCCACGGACTGGCGGAAGTACTCGATCGCCGCCTCCGCGTCGTCGCGCTGCACGAGGAGCATGCCGAGCAGCAGGGGCACCTGCGGATCGCGCGGGTTCGCGGCACGGGCCTCGCGCAGGCACTTCTCGGCCTCCTCGTAGCGGTGCAGCCTCAGGTGCAGCGCGCCCATGTCGCGCTTCGTCTCCGCGTCCTGTGGCCGCAGCGCGGATGCGTGATCGAGGTAGAGCTCGGCCTGGCTCGTGTGGCCCTCGTGCAGGGCGATCCAGGCGAGCGTGCGGTACGCGCCCGGGTTGCGCTCCTCGAGCGTCCGCGCGTTGCCGGCCCACCGCTTCGCGTCCTCGAGCATGCGATGCCCGCTCTGGCCGCGCCCGTTTCGCTCGTAGCGGGCCAGCAGCAGGCGGCCGACCAGCTCCGCCGCCACGGCGTTGCCGGGGTTGCCCTCCAGGAGCCGCTTCAGCTCCCGGCACCCCGCCCGCCGGGCGCCGCGCGCGTACAGCGCCAGGCCGAGCCGGATCCGCGCCGGCTCGTTGTCCGGCCACTCGTCGAGCAGCCGGCGGTAGATCGCGATCGCCTCTTCGGCGTCCTTTGCCTCCTGGCAGCGCCACGCCTTCGTGGCCAGCACGGCGGGGTCGTTCTGGTAGCGCGCCTCGATCTCGGTGGCCGTCGCGATCGCGGCGTCCGCGTCCGCGAGGGCGCCGCGGTGGATCAGGGCCTCGGCCTCGCTCACGCGCAGCAGCAGCCCCTGCGGCGCCTCGGCGTTGGCGAGCGCGAACTTCTCGCGCGCGCGCGTGAGGTCGCCGCGCTCGACGTAGCAACGGCCCAGGTCGAGGTGGATGCCGGCCCTCGCCCCCGGGCCGGTGGTCCCCTCCAGCGCCTCGCTCGCGATCCGCTCGAGCTCCTCGTCCGGCGCCCCCGCGCGGGCGGAAGCGAGCAGGTGGCCGCGCCGGGCCGCGCCCTCACGGCGAGGTGAGAGGAGCTCCTGCGCCAGCTCGAGCTCCCCGCTCTCGATGGCGATCCAGCCGCGCTCGGTGTCGAGGCGCGCCGCGGTGTGTTCCGGAAGCCCGGGCTTGACCTTCTCGAGGGCGCGGGCAGCGGTGGTGTAGCGGCCCATCAGCCGCAGCGTGCGGGCGCGACCGAGCACCAGCCGCAGGTCGAGCGGATGCGCCTCCAGCCCCTCGTCGTAGAGCGCCAGCGAGCGTCCCAGCTCGCCGAGCTCCCCGTAGAGCCAGGCCGCCGCGCCCAACACGCGTACGCCGCGGCCGCGCTCGAGCGCGTCCGTCGCGGCCTCGCATGCCGCCGCCAGCCGGCGGTCGAACCGGTGCGCGTCGATCAGGCCCGCGTACGCGTGGTCGAGGATCTGGGGGGAGTTGTCCGGGCCGTCGAGGCACTGCTGGAAGGCGGCGGCCGCGCTGTCGGCGTCGCCGAGGGCGAGGTATGCCCGGCCCAGCTCCACCCGCACGCCGCCCGCCATGACGAGGGAGTCGCCGCGCTCCTCCACGACCGCTCGCGTCCGCTGGGCCTCCCTCCGCAGCTCGTCCGGCCCGCGTCCGCGTATGCGGACCGCCGCCAGCTTCGCCCCGTACGCGGGCCCGTAGTCGGGACGCCCCCGTATCGCCTGGCGATAGCACTTGATCGCCGCGGCGAAGCTGCGGTTCGCGCTCAGCCGCGACTCGGCCGCCAGGCCGCGCGCCATGCGCAGCCGCCCGAGGTCGACGAGCACGTCGCCGGGTGGCTGCGCGGGCTCGTAGAACGAGCGGATCAGCGCCTCGCGCTCCGCCGCCGCCTCGAACTCGCCCTGGCGGATCAGGCAGCGCAGGGCGCCGCGGTGCGCGAACGTCATGCCCGGCCTGACGGCCGCGGCGTCGTCGTAGTCCTTGGCGGCCTGCTCGAGGTCGTCCCTGGTGCCGTCCTCGAGGATCGCGGCGCGCTCCGTCAGCAGGCCCGCCGCCAGGTCGGGCGAGACGACCGGTCCCGGCTTGTGTAGGGAGGCGTGGCCCTTCGTCCGGTGGGCCGGATCCCTCAGCAGCCGGTCGATCTCGTCCAGCAGACAGTCCCGCTCGAGCTCGCCGGTCATGCGCCGCACGTACATGCGCCAGACGTTCGCCGCCTGGTGCCCCGGGTCTTCCGCCAGGACGGCTTCGAAGTCCTTCCGCGCCGACCCCCACGCGCGCGCGGCGATGTCGAGCCGGCCCTCCTCGTAGCGGAGCACGCGCGCCAGCGCGCCGCCGGGGCGGGCGTTCCGCCGGACGTCCTCCCTGCGGTCCTCCAGCTCGCTCCGCGCCGCCCGCAGCGCCTGGTCGCGGTCGGCGCGGTAGCGGAGCATCAGGCGGTTCACCCGCAAGATCCCGCCGAGCACGCGCTCGCTCGTCGGATCGATGCGCCACGCCTGCTCGAAGGCGTCGTGTGCGCGCCCGAGCTCCTCCTCGGTCGGCCGATCGTCCGGGTTCGGGCCGCTCAGCACGCGGCCGCGCGCCCACAGGAACGCCGCGTCGGAGGGGTCTGCCGGCTCGGCGGTCCCGGTCAGCACGAGCTCCTCGATCTCGCGCTGTACCTGGAACCGTCCGCGCCGCCCCTGGTGGCGGTACTGCGCGTCGAGCGCCTGGGCGCGGGCCCACGCGTCGTCGGGGTCGAGCCGGGCGGCGGCCTGGAAGTCGGCCGCCGCGTCGCCGAACCTGCCGTACTCGTAGGCGGCGAACGCGCGGGCGAGGAGCGCCTGCTTCGCGAGCGGCCCGTCCGGATCCGACTCGAGCACCTTCCCCGCATCGCGGGCGATGCCCTCGTAGTCGCGGTCTCGGACCAGGTCCTCGAGGTTCCGCGCGGTTACGTCAGCGGGGGGCGCGCTCGCGCGCCTCCCCCTCGTAATGGCCATGTTTGCAGCGGGTTCGGGAGACGGTCACCTCTACGCTAGACCTGCTCGGGCGCGCGCGCAAGCAGGCCTGACTATTGAAAGGTCGTGCTCAGCCGTACCCGAGGCCGACCGCCACGTAGTAGCCGACCACGATCGAGAAGAAGACCGCGTCGAGTCGGTCGAGCACACCGCCGTGGGCGCCGAACAGGCGGCCGGTGTCCTTCACCTCGAGGTCGCGCTTGATCAGCGATTCGAACAGGTCGCCGACCGGCGCCGAGACCGCCACGGCCGCGCCGATGATGATCGCGTCCCTGCCGGTCAGCCAGTCCTGGTAGAGGCCGGCGAACCAGAACGCGATCGCGCCGCCGACCATCCCGATCACGAGCCCCTCGAGCGTCTTGTTCGGCGAGATCAGCGGCGCGATCTGCGTGCGCCCGTACATTCGGCCGCCGAAGTAGGCGAACGTGTCGCCGAGGAAGGTCCCGATCAGCACGTTGATCACGAGGCCGTCGCCGTGCGGCGTCTCGCGCAGCAGCACCGCGTGCACCAGCGGGATGCCGATCCAGAGGATGCCGAACATCGTCGCCGCGATCGCCCACGACACGTGGGCGCGCCGCGGCCTGAACAGCGCCAGGTAGAAGGTGACGGGGAAGCTGATCGCCAGCACCAGCAGCACCTGCTGCGGGTCGCCGTACAGCGCCGCCGCCAGCAGCCCGCCGATGGTGAGGAAGCCGGCGAGGTTGACCGGCCGCACGCGCCTCATGAGCGTGTACAGCTCGGTCAGGGCGACCACGCCGAGCGCGAACAGCCCGACCGCGAACACGAGCCCGCCCTGCCCGACGATGAGGAGCGCGAAGAGGATCGCCGGGATCGCCGCGAGCACGCGCGGGAGCAGGTCCGAGCGCGGCTCCCGCGGCTCGCGCCGGGCGGCCATCGTCAGCGCGCCCCGAAGCGCCGGCGCCTGGCCGCGTACTCCTCCAGCGACTCGGCGAAGGCCTCACGCGAGAAGTCCGGCCACAGCTCGTCCCTGAAGACGAACTCGGCGTAGGCGAGCTGCCAGATCAGGTAGTTCGAGATGCGCTGTTCGCCGCTCGTGCGTATCAGCAGGTCGGGATCGTGCATGTCCGGGGCGTACAGGAGGCGCCGAAAGTCGTCCTCAGTCTCTCCCGTGAAGGTTCGAGCCGCATCCACGATCTCCGCCCTGCCGCCGTAGTTGAAGGCGACGAAGAGCGTGATGCGCTCGTTCGCGCGGGTCGTCTCCTCGGCCCAGTCCATGCGCCGCACGAGCTCCGGGTCGAGGCCCTCCCTGCGCCCGATGAAGCGCATCCGGACGCCCTCCTCGTCGAGCTCCGGCGTCTCGCGGTCGATGCGCTCGGCGAACATCGCCATCAGGCCCTCGACCTCCGCCTTCGGGCGCGACCAGTTCTCGGTCGAGAACGAGTAGACCGTCAGCTCCTCGACGCCGAACTCGGCGGCGTCGCGCAGGCGCACCTTGACCGTGTCCGCCCCGGCGCTGTGGCCCTCGATCACCGGCAGGCCCCGCCGCTCCGCCCAGCGGCCGTTCCCGTCCGTGATGATGGCGACGTAGCGCGCCCCCCTGCAGGGTGACGCCTTCGGCTCACCCTTCGGGGTGGCGCTCACACCTCGAGGATCTCTTCTTCCTTGCCCGCGAGTGCCGCGTCGATCTCCTTGACGTGCGTGTCCGTGAGCTTCTGAAGCTCCACCTCGGCGCGGTGCTCGTCGTCGGATCCGACCTCGCCCTCGCTCTTCAGCTCGCGCAGGTCGTGCATGACCTCGCGGCGCACGTTGCGCACCCCCACGCGGCCCTGCTCGGCGATCCCGTGCACGACCTTCACCAGCTCCTTGCGGCGCTCCTCCGTGAGCTCCGGGATCGAGAGCCGGATCACCTGACCGTCGTTCGACGGCGTCAGCCCCACGTCGGACTCGAGGATCGACTTCTCGATCGCCTTGATCGAGTTCTTGTCGTAAGGCGTGATCGTCAGGAGGCGCGCCTCGGTGGCGGAGATCTGCGCGAGCTGGCGCAGCGGCGTGGTCGCGCCGTAGTAGTCCACGTCGATCCGGTCGAGCAGGTGCGGCGACGCGCGGCCGGTCCGCACCGTCGAGAACTCGCCTCGGGTGGCCTCCACCGCCTTCTTCATCCCGGCGATCGCCTCGTCGAGGAAGTCCTTCAGGACGTCGTCGCTCATGCCGTGCTCACCACAGTCCCCACGCGCTCGCCGCAGACTATGCGATCGATGTTTCGCTCGTCGTCCATGTTGAACACGTATATCGGGAGCCCGTTGTCCATGCAGAGCGAGAGCGCCGTGGAGTCCATCACCGCCAGGCGCTGCTCGATCGCCTCGCGGTGGGTGATCTCCTCGATGAACGCAGCGTCCGGCACCTCGCGGGGATCTGCGGTGTACACGCCCTCCACCCCGTTCTTCGCCATCAGGATCGCCTCGGCGTGGATCTCGAGCGCGCGCAGGGCGGCGGCCGTGTCGGTCGTGAAGAACGGGTTGCCGGTGCCGGCGGCGAAGATCACGATCCGGCCCTTCTCGAGGTGGCGCATCGCCCGGCGGCGGATGTACGGCTCCGCGACCTCGGAGATCGTGATCGCCGACTGCACGCGGGTGTGCGCCCCCAGCTTCTCGAGCGCGTCCTGGAAGGCCAGCGCGTTCAGCACCGTGGCGAGCATGCCCATGTAGTCGCCGGTGGCGCGGTCCATGCCGGCCGCGGCGCCCCTCAGGCCGCGGTAGATGTTGCCGCCGCCGATCACCACGGCGATCTCCACGCTCCGGTCGGCGACGGTCTTGACCTGCTCTGCGATCGCGGCTATGCGCTCGGGATCGGCGCCGTAGGGGAGGTCGCCCATAAGCGCCTCCCCCGACAGCTTGAGCAGCACGCGCTTGAAGGTCGGTGTCACTCCTCGCCGATCTGGAAGCGCGCGAAGCGCCTGATCACCACGTTCTCGCCCGTGCCCGCCGCCTGCTCCGTGCGGAGCTGCTCGATCGTCTTGCCGTCGTGCTTCTCGCCGTGCACGTGCTCCTGGTTCAGCAGCACGACCTCGCCGAGCCACTTCTTCAGCCGGCCCTCGACGATCTTCTCCTGCACCTCCGGCGGCTTGCCGTCGGCCGCGGCCTGCTCGCGCAGCACGCGCAGCTCCGCCTCCCTGTCCTCCTCCGGCACGTCCTCCTCGGACACGTACAGGGGCGCGGCCGCGGCGATGTGCAGGGCCACGTCGCGGGCGAACTCCTGGAAGCCGTCCGTGCGCGCCACGAAGTCGGTCTCGCAGTTGACCTCCACGAGCACGCCGATCTTGCCGCCGGCGTGGATGTAGCTGGCCACCACGCCCTCGCCGGCCGCCCGGCCGCCGCGCTTGGCCGCCGACGCCTGGCCCTTCACGCGCAGGATCTCGATCGCCTTCTCGATGTCGCCCTCGGACTCCTGCAGGGCGCCCTTGCAGTCCATCATCGCCGCGCCGGTGCGGTCCCGGAGGGCCTTCACGTCGGCTGCGGAGATCTTCACGGTGTCGGTCATGCTTCCTCGTCAGGGTCGAAGGTGCGGCGCTCGCGCGGAGCGGCGGCGGCGGGCTCGGGTGCGGCGGGCTCGTCGGGCGAGAAGCCGGCCTCCTCGGCCTCGCGGCGGGCGCGCTCCTCGGCCTCGCGCCGCTCCTGCTCCTCGGCCTCGCGCCGCGCGCGCTCCTCGGCCTCGCGCCGCTCCTGCTCCTCGCGCTCGCGGCGGGCCTGCTCCTCCTGGTCGCGGAACATCGTGGCGTTCTCCGCGACTACGTCCGAGATCGCCTCGATCACGAGCTTGCACGAGCGGATGGCGTCGTCGTTGCCCGGGATCACGTAGTCCACCGGGTCCGGGTCGCAGTTGGTGTCGACCAGGCCGATGATCGGGATCTTGAGGCGCGAGGCCTCGCGCACGCCGATCGCCTCGGTCTTCAGGTCCACCACGAACATCGCGTCGGGTACGCGCTGCATGTCGCGCACGCCACCGAGGTTCACGAGCAGCTTGTCGCGCTCGGCGATCGCCGCCAGGCGCTCGCGCACCGGCAGCAGCTCCATCGTGCCGCTCTCGGTCCAGTCGAGCAGCTCGTGCAGGCGCGCGATCCGCTTCGAGATCGTCTGGAAGTTCGTGAGCAGGCCGCCCAGCCAGCGCTGGTTCACGTACGGCATGCCGCACGACTTGGCGGCCTCCTCGATCGTGTCGCGGGCCTGCTTCTTCGTGCCCACGAACAGCACGGTGCCGCCGCGCCCGGCCAGCTCGGCGGCGAAGTCCTGCGCCTGCTTCAGGAGGCGCTCGGTCCTCTGGAGGTCGATGATGTGGATGCCGTCGCGCTCCCCGAAGATGAAGCGGCGCATCTTGGGGTTCCAGCGACGGGTCTGGTGGCCGAAGTGGACCCCGGCCTCCAGCAGCTCCTTGATGCCAATTTCCGTGGCCAAGAGATGCTCCCTTTGTCGGTTTGGTCTGTCAGCCCGCCGGCTTCGGCACGGACCCGGACGTGTGTCCGGGCAGGGCCGCGACGTCCCCCGGCGGGGTCGTGGGTTGCCTTCCGGCGCGGAAGGATAGCCGCACGGACGGGGCGGTCGCCCGCGACCGCCCCGTTCCGCGTCGGATGTGCCGGGCCGGTCCACCGGAGGTAGGGGAAGGGAGGCCGGCCCAAACGCTGGAACGCAGGCCGCGGCGGAAACTTGCGGCGGGGGCGTGCCGTTCTCCGCCCGCGCCGGCCTGAGCGCTGGCGCTTACGGCCGTTCTCCGCCCGGGCCGGCCTCGTGCGACCGCTTACGGCAGGCAACCAAACGTGGCCCCCGGAGCGGTGGAGCAAGCTCGGCCCGAGGGGGGTGGGCTGGATTCCGTCCAAATGCCGGACGCAACACAGCCCACCCCCGGACCGTCCAGTGTCGAGTTAGTCCCGCTGAGCGGTACGAACTCGACACTCGAGCGTCAGGGACGTCCCGGACCGAGCGCGGACGCCCGGCCCAGCGCGAACGCCGCGGACCACGCCTGGTTGCCCGTCGTCCGCCGCGCCCCTCGGTGACGGCTGCGAGGCTCCCGCCGCCGCGGCGCCCGCACCGGGCGAACCCCAGAAAAGAGGCGAGGCGGCTGAAAAGCCGCCCCGCTCTTTATGTCTCAGCCCCCGTCTGGCCCTCCGGAGACTGGCTCCCGTCTCGCCACGTCGAGCGCGCGACGTAGGTCAACGGGTGGTTTGGACTCGCAGGCGATGAATTCCCGCGAGAACGGATGACTAAACATCAATCTTTCGGCGTGCAGGAACTGCCTGCTCAGACCGATGCGGGCGCCGCACTCGCCTCCCCCGTACGGGCCGTCGCCGCACACCGGATGGCCGATCTCGCTCATGTGGGTGCGGATCTGGTGCGTCCTGCCGGTCTCGAGCGTCACCTCCAGCAGGGTCGTGCGCGGCAGACGCTCCAGGACGCGGAAATGGGTCACCGCCGCGCGCGGCCGGTCGCTGCGGGTGGACTGCACCGTGCGGCGCACGCGGTCGCGCCCGATAGGGGCGTCGATCGTCCCGCCCGTGGTGTCGGGGCTGCCGCTCACGAGCGCGAGGTACTCGCGTCGCACCTCGCGCGCCTTCATCATCCGCCGCATCGCCCTGTGGGCTTCCTCGCTGCGCGTGACGAGCATGAGCCCGGAGGTGTCGCGGTCGAGGCGGTGCACGATGCCGGCCCGCTCGGGGTCGGGCCCTCCCGCGGCCCGGTCGGCGAGCGCGGCGGCCAGCGTGGGGCCGGCGTGGCCCGGCGCGGGATGTACCACCACCCCGGCGGGCTTGTCCACCACGAGCAGGTACTCGTCCTCGTACACGACGTCGAACGGCACGTCGGCGGCCTCGTCGGGCGGCGCCTCCGGCAGCTCCACCGTCACCACTGCGCCCGGCTCGAGCCGATGGTTCTTGGGCCGCGGCTCGCCGTCCACCTCCACCGCGCCGGCGTCGATCAGGCGCTGAGCGGCCGCGCGCGAGGGCACCTCGTCGGCGGCCCCCGCCAGGAAGGCGTCCAGGCGGGCGCCGGCGTCGTCCGCCCCGGCACGCAGCCTCAGCGCGGGCGTCCCGGCCTCCCCTCCACCACCCACAGCAGCAGGAGCACGCCGATCACGATGCACATGTCGGCGACGTTGAACGCGGGCCATGCCACCGGGTCGATGAAGTCGATCACGGCGCCGTCGCGCGCGCGGTCCGCCAGGTTGCCGAGCGCGCCGCCGAACAGCATCCCGACCGGCAGCCACAGGAGCGGCGTGTCCGCGTGGAGCACGAAGTACACGAGCAGCGCGCCGAGCGAGACCGCGATCAGGAGCGCCACGACCAGCCCGGCGCCCTCGAACGCCCCGAACGCGACGCCGGTGTTGCGGGTATTGGTGAAGTCGAGCCCGATGAAGACGTTCACCTGGTCGCCGCGCTCGATCGACGAGATCGCGATCTGCTTCGTCACCTGGTCGAGCGCCACGACCACGCCCGCGGTCGCGAAGGCACGCGCGATGCCCAGCATGGCCTCAGCTCGAGCCGCGGATCAGGCTCGCGACGACGCTGCTCACCAGGATCAGCACGATCGTCGCGACGATGGGGCTCAGGTCGAGCGCTCCCGGCCCCATCCTGACCGGCGGGATGAAGCGCCGGAATAGGTTCAGGTAGGGGTCGGTCACGTCGGTGACGAACGTGATCAGCGCGCTCAGGAAGCGGTTGTAGGGGATGCGCGGGATCCAGGTGAGGATGATGCGGATGAAGATCAGCACGAGGTACACGAGCGCGAGCGTGTTGACGTAGTCGGCCACGTCGCCGCGCGTGATGGCGAGCGCCCACGTCATCGGACCGTCGCCTCAACCACGGCGTCCACCGCCGCCCTCACCACCGAGCGCACACCCTCGTCCTCGAGCCGGATCAGGCCCCGTTCCGTGGTGCCGCCGGGCGTCGCCACCCGGGCGCGAAGCTCGGCCATGTCGAGGCCGTGCTGGGCCAGGTACGCGCTGGTGCCGCCCATCGTCTCGAGCGTCATCCGCGCGGCGTCCTCGCGGTCGAGGCCGTGCGCCACGCCGGCGTCGACGAACGCCTCGGCGATCAGGGCCCAGAACGCCGGCCCGCAGCTCATGAGCGCCATTGCCGGCTCGATAAGGGGCTCCTCCAGCCGGATGACGGTGCCGGCGCGGCCGAACAGGTCGAGGATCTCCGCCTCTGGGCCGTCGGCGGCGCGCGGGCCGGGCGTGTAGCACAGCACCCCGCGGCGAACCTCGACGGGCATGTTGGGGATGAAGCGGTAGATCGGCACGCCCGGATAGGCGGACTCGATCTGGGCGGTCGTGGTAGCGGCGAGGATCGACACGATCACCTTCGCCGCACCCGCGACCCCGGCCGCGACCTCCTCCAGCTGCTTTGGCTTGTGGCAGAGCACGACCGCGTCGGCCCGCGCGGCGACCTCCGCGTTCGACCCCAGCGCCTCGCCCCCGAGCGCCTCGGCAAGGGCGCCCGCCCGCTCCGGGTCGATGTCGGAGACGAGAACAGGCTCGCCGATGCCGCGCGCGAGCGCGGACGCCATGTTCCCCGCCCCGATGAAGCCCAGCTCCACGGCGCCGCACTCTATAGGCGCGGCGGGTGGCGGCTACGACTGGTTGAAGAAGCCCTTCTCGATCAAGCGGGCCCGCTCTTCGGCCGACACCTCGACGTTCCGCGGCGTCAGCAGGAACACCTTGTCGGCGATCCGCTGCATGCCGCCGTCGAGCGCGTACGTGAGGCCCGAGGCGAAGTCGATCAGCCGCTTCGAGAGGTCCGTGTCCGTGCCCTGGAGGTTCAGGATCACGGGGATCGCGTCCTTGAACTGGTCGGCGATCTGCTGGGCGTCGTTGAAGCTCTTGGGGATCACCAGGTGCACCTGGATGTCGCTCCCGGTGCTGCGGCCGTTGCCGCCGACGGGGCGCAGCACGCGGGTCTCCCGGCGGCCACCGCCGGGCTCGTCGGCGAAGATGTCGTCGATCTCGTCGCGACGCCGGCGCTGGAGCCGCCGCACGTTGGGGCGCTCCCGGTAGCGATCCTCGAGCTCGGCCTCCGGCTCGGGCTCGGACACGGGCTCGTAGCGCGGGTCCTCCTCCTCGGCGAGGCCGAAGTAGACGAGCGCGCGGTGCCAACTGTCGCGTAGCGCCATGGTGCGGTGTTTCGCCCGTAAGCGGGAAACTCCTTGTGACAGTGTAGGCACCGTGGAGTCCGATGCGTTCCAGGTACTGCGGCAGATCCCCGGCGCCGGCACGGTCACGCTCGACGGCGACGACCAGGGCGATGGGCCGCCGCTCCTGCTGCTCCACGGCCTGTCGGCCACGCGGCGCAACGTCGTCCAGGGGTCGCGGCACCTTCCTCGCCACGCGTACCGGCTGATCGCCTACGACGCCCGCGGCCACGGCGAGTCCTCGCCCGCGCCCCAGCCCGCCGACTACGAGTACGAGGACCTGGTCGAGGACGCCGAGGCCGTGCTGGCCCGCTTCGACCTCGAGCGCGTCGTGCTGGTCGGCAGCTCGATGGGCGCCGCCACCGCGATGGCGTTCGCCCTGGAGCACCCGGAGCGGGTCGCCGCGATGGTCCAGGTCACGCCCGCCTACACGGGGCAGGCGCGCACCAGCGACGTCGCCGAGGAGACCTGGCTGCGCATGGCGGACGCGCTCGAGAACGGCGGCGTCGAGGGGTTCGTCGAGGAGGCGATGCCCAAGGACATCCCGGCCGGGTGGCGCGACTCGACCCGCCTTGCCATCCGGCAGCGCATGGAGCGCCACCGGCACCCTGAGGCGGTCGCCGCCGCCCTGCGCGTGGTGCCGCGCTCGCTCGCGTGGCGGGGCATGGAGCCGCTCGAGGAGCTGGACGTGCCGACGCTCGTGGTCGGCTCGCGCGACGCCGCCGACCCGCTCCACCCGCTCGAGGTCGCCGAGGAGTACGTCCGCCGGCTGCCGCGCGCCGAGCTGGCGGTGGAGGACGAGGGTAAGTCGCCGCTCGCGTGGCAGGGCGCACGCCTCTCGACCGTGATCGAGGAGTTCCTGCGGCGGGTGGGGATCTGAGGCGGGCCCGCTACTCGTACAGCACGGTCCCGAGCCGCACGATCGTGGCGCCCTCCTCCACGGCCACCTCGTAGTCCTGCGTCGTGCCCATCGACAGCCGCCGAAGGCCGTGCTCCGCGGCCAGCTCGGCCAGCCGGGCGAAGGCGGGGCGGCTGTCCTCGGCGCGCTCGGTGAACGGCGGCATCGTCATCAGACCGGTGACCGGGACCGGGCAGCGGGCGATGAAGTCGCCGAGTTCGGGCGGGTCGATCCCCTCCTTCGACTCCTCCCCCTCCACGTTCACCTGGATCAGCACCTCGGGCGCCGGCGTCTGCTCGAGGCGGCGCAGCGCCGAGTCGGTGCTGACCGAGTGGATCAGCCGCACGTTCGGCGCGATGTCCTTGATCTTGCGGCTCTGGATCGCGCCGATGAAGTCCCACGTGAAGAGGTCGCGGTGGCGCTCCTGCTTCGCGAGCAGATCCTGCGCCCGGTTCTCCCCCACGAGCTCCACGCCGGCCTCGGCCAGCGCCGGCAGGTCGTCGGCGTCCACGTACTTGACGGCGGCGCAGATCTCGACCTCGGCGCCGATCCGCTCCCGCACCCGCTCGAGGTTCGCCCGCACGCGGTTGGCGTCAAGCATCGAGCACCACCAGGCCGCCCTGGCGGCCCGTCAGGCCGTTGTCGCGGCGGTGCGAGAAGTACAGGTCGGGACGGCAGCTCGTGCATTCGTCCACGTGCCGCACGTCGGTGACGCCGGCCTCGGCCAGCTTGCGCGACGCGACCGCTCGCAGGTCGAGCATCCGGCCGTCCGCCACGCCCGGCAGCTCCGCGAACGCCTCGAGCACCTCGTCGCCGACCTCATAGCAGCATCCGCCGATGCCCGGCCCCACGGCGGCCGACACCTCGCCCTCGAACAGGCCGAGCGCGCGCTCGACGATCCCGCCCGCCAGGCCGCGCCAGCCGCAGTGGAGAGCGGCGACCCGCTCGCCGTCCGAGAGCGCGACCGGGTAGCAGTCGGCCACCAGCACGAGTAGCCCGAGGCCGGGCGCGGTGGTCGTGTGGCCGTCCACCTTCGGCAGCTGCTTGCCACCCGGCTCGGCGAACGCGCGGTCGGCCGGCGGCCCCTCCCATTCGCGCACGTCGACGCCGTGCACCTGCCAGCCCATCGCCACCCGCCCGGGATCGACGCCCGCGAATCCCGCCAGACGGCCGCGGTTCTCGGCCACGCGCGCCAGGTCGTCGTCGGTCAGAGCGCCGAGGTTGAGCGACTCGTAGGGGCCCTCGCTCACCCCGCCGAGGCGGGTCGAGAAGATCGCGCGCGCCCCGGGCAGCGGCAGCTCGTGGATCATCGCGCCTCCCCGCGCGCCAGCGCGAGCGCTGTCTGGAGCTCCGGCTCTCGGCCGCTCACGAGGCCGTCGAGCTTGCGGGCCAGCGTCTCGTCGAGAGCGCGGCCGAGCTCCGGCCCCTCCGGCACGCCGGCCGCGAGCAGGTCGTCGCCCGTGATCTCGAGCCGCACGTGCCGCAGTTCGGTCGCCCAGCGCACCACCGGCTCCGTGGGCGCGCTCATCGCCATCGCGAGGGCGAGCGCCTCGGGCGGCTCGTTCGCGAGCAGCGCGCGCAGCTCCGAGGGCTGGTGCTCGCGCGCGCGCAGTTCGCGCGCGATCCGCGGCGCCACCCGCGCCCCGCGCGACGCCGCGTCGCGCTCGCCGGCGGTGAGGTGCAGGTCGGCCAGCCAGAGGTCGAGCTCCGCCGGCGCGCCGGCGACCAGTCCCGCGAGCGCCGAGACGGCGGGATCGGCGCCGATGGCCGCGGCGCCCAACGAGGCCGACGCCACCACGTGCGGGTCGGGGTCGAGGGCCGGATGGAGCGCGGCCGGGATGCCGAGATCGCGCAGGCGAGCGATCCCCGCCGGCCCCTCGCTCTCTTCCAGCAGGTCCATCAGCTCGTCCCTGATGCGCGCGCCGGAGACCGTGCCGAGCGCGCCCTCCGCGACGGCCGCGCGGGCCAGCCGCTCGGTGTCGGGGTCCATCGAGAAGCCGAGCCGGACCTCGTAGCGCACCGCCCGCAGGAGCCGCGTGGGGTCGTCGAGGAAGCTGCGGTCGTGCAGCACGCGGATCGCGCGCCGGTCGAGGTCCGCCACGCCGCCGTGCGGGTCGTAGAGGTGCCCGAGGTCGTCGCCGGTGAGGCCGACCGCCATCGCGTTGACCGTGAAGTCGCGCCGCACGAGGTCCTCGGCGAGCGTGGCCCGCGCGACGCGCGGGAGGGCGCCGGGCTCGTCGTATGTCTCGGTGCGGGTGGTGGCGAGGTCGAACGCCAGGTCGCGCGCGCGTACGGTCGCGGTGCCGAATCGCTCGTGCTCGCGCGCCGTTCCGCCGAGCCGCTCGGCCAGCGCGCGGGCGGTCGAGCGGGCGTCGCCCTCCACCGCCACGTCGAGGTCCACGGCGCCGGCGCCGCGCAGCAGGTCGCGCACCGCGCCGCCCACGAGATAGGCCGGCGGCAGCCCGGCCAGCGCCGGCAGCACCCGCTCCATGCCCGGCAGCAGGCGCACGCGCTCGCGCAGGTCCGCCGTGGCCACCGGCATCACAGCCGCACGGGCACGCCGGCGGCCCGCATGTGCTCCTTCGCCTCGCGGACCGTGTGGTGCCCGTAGTGGAAGATCGACGCGCACAGGACGGCGTCGGCGCCGCCGCGCTCGATGGCGTCCACCAGGTGGTCGAGCCTGCCGGCGCCGCCCGACGCGATCACGGGCACGTCCACGGCGTCCGCCACCAGGCGTGTCAGCTCGAGCTCGTAGCCGTCCTCGGTGCCGTCGCGGTCCATGCTCGTCAGGAGTATCTCCCCCGCGCCGCGCTCGACCCCCTCGCGCACCCACTCGACAGCGTCGCGACCGACCGGCGTGCGGCCGCCGTTCACGTACACGCCGTAGCGGCCCTCGCCCTCGCCGCGGGCGTCCACGGCGAGCACCACGCACTGGTCGCCGAACACCTTCGCCATCTCCCCGATCAGCTCGGGCCGCGCCACGGCGGCCGAGTTCACGGAGACCTTGTCGGCGCCGGCGTCCAGCACCGCCTGGGCGTCATCCACCGAGCGCACGCCGCCGCCGATCGTGAACGGGATGAACACGTCGTCGGCGCAGCGGCGCGCCAGCGCCGCCACCGTCTCGCGCTTCTCGTGCGACGCCGTGATGTCGAGGAAGACGATCTCGTCCGCGCCCTCGTCCTGGTAGCGCACCGCCAGCTCCACGGGGTCGCCGGCGTCGCGGATGTTCACGAACTCGATGCCCTTGACCACGCGGCCCTTGTCCACGTCGAGGCAGGGGATCACGCGCTTCAGCAGCACTTCAGGATCGCTCCCGGAGGGCCTGGCGCCCCTCCTCGACCGTGAAGCGGCCCTCGTACAGCGCCTTGCCGGAGATCACCCCCGCAAGGTTGACAAGCCGGAGCGCCCTGAGCGCCCGCAGGTCCTCGACCGACCCGATCCCGCCCGAGTAGAGGAACCGGCCGCGCACGGCCTCGCCCACCCGCCGGACCTCGTCGAGGTCCGGTCCCTCGAGCATCCCGTCGCGGTCCACGTTCGTGTAGACGAAGCGCGCCACGCCGCGGCGCTGCATGCGCTCGATCACGTCCACGCCGCGCGCCTGCGTCTCCTTCGTCCAGCCGGCGACCGAGACCTGGCCGCCGCGCACGTCCACCGCCACCAGCACGCGCGGGTCCCAGGCCGCGAGCGCCTCGTCGAGGAACTCCGGGTCCGTGTACGCGGCCGTGCCGAGCACCACGCGCTCGGCCCCGGCGGCCAGCGCCGCGCGCACCGAGCCGAGCGAGCGCAGCCCGCCGCCGTACTGCACGGCGACGTCGAGGTGGGTCTTGATCCGCTGCAGGTGGTGCAGGTTGGCCGGCTCGCCCTGGCGGGCGCCGTCGAGGTCCACCACGTGCAGGAAGCGCGCGCCGGCGTCCACGAACGAGCGCGCCGCCTCGAGGGGGTCGTCCGCGTACACGGTCTCGTCGTCGAAGTCGCCCTGCCGCAGCCGGACCGCCCTGCCGTCGCGGATGTCCACCGCCGGCAGGAGGATCATGCGGCGACTGCGACGCAGGCGCGCACGAAGTTCCCCAAGAGCGCCAGGCCGTGGCGACCCGACTTCTCCGGATGGAACTGCACGCCGTACACGGGCGGGCGCGCCACCGCGCTGACGAACTCGGCGCCGTACTCGGCCACCCCCAGCACGTCCTCCTCGTCCACCGGCCGCGGCGCGAACGAGTTGGCGTGGTAGAAGGCGCAGGGGTCGGGCAGGCCGTCGTTCAGCACCGACGGGTGGCGCCACGAGACCGGGTTCCAGCCGATCTGCGGCACCTTCAGGTCGCCGGCGTCGAGCGCCTCGACCGGCCCGGCGAGCAGCCCGATGCCCTCCGCGCCCCCGTGCTCGGTCGTCGACTCGAACAGCAGCTGCATCCCCATGCACACGCCGATCACCGGCACACCGGCGCTCGTGGTCTCGTGCAGCAGTCGGTCGAGCCCCAGGTGGCGCACCGCCTCCATCGCCTTCGGCATCGCCCCGACGCCGGGCAGCACGATCCCGTCCGCCTCGCTCACCCGCGCGGCCGCGTGCGTGAGCTCCGGCTCGGCGCCCACGTGCTCGAGCGCCTTGGCGACCGAGCGCAGGTTGCCCATGCCGTAGTCGAGGATCGCGATGCGGGTCACAGGACCCCCTTCGTGGACGGAACGCCGCCCTCGTCCGGGTCGATGGCCACCGCGGCCCGCAGCGCCCGGGCGAACGCCTTGAAGGCCGCCTCGACCATGTGGTGCGCGTTCACGCCGGCCTCCACCCGCACGTGCACGGTCAGCTTGGCCGCGCTCGCCACGGCGCGCATGAACTCCTCGGCGAGGTCGGTGTCGAAGTCCGCCACGCGCTCGGCCGGGAGGTCGCCGTCGAACACGGCCAGCGGGCGACCCGACACGTCTATCGCGCAGGACGCGCGCGCCTCGTCCATCGGGATCACAGCGTGCCCGAAGCGGACGATCCCGGCGCGGTCGCCCAGCGCCTCGTCGAGCGCCTGGCCGAGCGCCAGACCGGTGTCCTCCACCGTGTGGTGCGGACCCGTCTCGAGGTCGCCGCGAACGCTCAGGTCGAGGTCCAGGCCGCCGTGGCGCGCGACCGCGTCGAGCAGGTGGTCGAAGAAGCCGACGCCGGTCTCGCGCTCGCCCGCGCCGGCGCCGTCGAGGTCGAGCGTCAGCTGGACGTCGGTCTCGCCGGTGGTGCGGTGGATCTCTGATCTGCGGCTCACGCGCGGCGCTCCATGGACTCGGCGTGCACGGGGAGCCCCTCGGCGCGGGCCAGGGCCGCGCCCGCCGGGGCGAGGCGGGCGGGCGCCTCGCCGGGCAACGATACCCGAGCCATGCGGCGCCGGAACGTGGCCGCGGAGAGGGCGCTCTGGAAGCGCGCGGCGCCGCCCGTGGGCAGCACGTGGTTCGATCCCGCGATGTAGTCGCCGAAGGCCGTGCCGCCGCCGCGGCCGACGAACAGGCAGCCGGCCCGCCTCACGCGGCCCGCGAGCGCCTCGGCGGCGTCGCCCACCAGCTCGAGGTGCTCGGGCGCGATCTCCTCGGACATCCGCAGGCCGGTGAGCGCGTCGGTCGCGCGGATCAGCTGCGCCTCGGCGTCGGCGACGCTCGGACGCTCCGGGGCCAGGCGCCGCAGCGCGGCCTCGACCTCGTCCAGCACGCCGGGATCCGGCGAGATCAGCCACAGCGGGCTCTCGTCGCCGTGCTCGGCCTGGGCGAGCAGGTCGAGCGCCACCAGCTCGGGGTCCACGCCGTCGCCGGCGGCGAGCACGACGAGCTCGCTCGGACCCTGGATGCCGTCGACCCCCACGTCGCCGTACACCTGCCGCTTGGCCTCCTGCACGTACGCGTTGCCGGGGCCGGCGATCACGTCCACGGCCGGCACGGACTCGGTCCCGTACGCGAGCGCGGCGATCGCCTGGGCGCCGCCCATCCGGTACACCTCGTTCACCTCGCAGAGCACGCAGGCGGCGAGGATCGCCGGGTGGGCCTCGCCGCCGGGGCCCGGCGGCGCGCACACGGCGATCTGCTCGACGCCCGCGGCGCGCGCGGTCACGGCCAGCATGACCACGGTCGAGGGGTAGGCCGCGCGGCCGCCGGGCACGTAGAGCCCCGCGCGGCGGACCGGCAGCTCGGCGAGCTCGATCCGCTGCCCGTCGGGCAGCTCCACGACCGTGTCCTCCCGCTGCAGCTGCGCCTTCACCACCGCGCGAACGTTCGCGATCGCGGCGCGGATCGCCGCGACCACGGCCGGCTCCAGCACACCGAGCGAGCCCTCGAGCGCGCGCGGGTCCACCTGCAGGCGCTCCGGCCCGAGCTCCGCGTGGTCGAAGAGCTCCGTCAGCCTCAGGACGGCCGAGTCGCCCCCCTCGCGCACCTCGCCCACGATCTCCGCGACCGCGTCGCGCACCTCGGCGCCGAGGTCGCGCCGGTGCCACTCGTTCTCGGCGCGCACGATCCTCACGACGCCCTGATCCTCTCCACGAGCGCGTCGATCTCGTCCGCCTTCAGCTTGTGCGACACCGGGTTCGCGATCAGGCGCGCCGTGCACACCTCGACCTCCTCGACCACGCGCAGGTGGTTCTCCTCGAGCGTGCGGCCGGTGGCGGTGAGGTCGACGATGCCGTCGACGAGGCCCGTGAGCGGCGCCAGCTCCACCGAGCCCTTGACCTCCACGATCTCGGCCTGGCGCCCGGTGTCGGCAAAGTGCTGACCGGCGATGCGCGGGTACTTGGTCGCTATCCGCACGCGGCCGAGGCGTCGCAGCGCCTCGCCGATCGGGTCGCCGCCGTCGCGCGCGGCCACCACCATGCGGCAGCGCCCGAAGCCGAGGTCGAGCAGCTCGTAGACGTTCCGGTGCGACTGCTCGAGCAGCACGTCCTTCCCGGTGACGCCGATGTCGGCGGACCCGTGCTCGACATAGGTCGGCACGTCGCTCGGGCGCATGGTCACGATCCCGGCCTCGGCGAACAGCAGCTTGCGGTCGTTCGAGCGCACCTCGGCGGTGTCGATCCCGAGGCGGTCGAGCAGGTCGAGCGTGCCGCCGAGCAGCGCGCCGCGGGGCACGGCGATCATCAGGCTCATCCCGCCGGCGCCTCCTCCGCGGCCTGCGCCTGGTGCACGCGCTGCACGTCGAGCCCGACGCCGCAGGCGGGCAGGCTGTGACCGAAGCGTCCCAGAAGGTCGTCGTAGCGGCCGCCGCCGCCGAGCGCGAAGCCCACGGCCGGGTCGTACACCTCGAACACCATGCCGGTGTAGTAGCCGAGCTCGCGCACGAGGCCCAGGTCGAAGATCACCCGGTCGGCCACGCCGCGCTCGTCGAGCAGCTCGTGGAGCGCGCGCAGGCTCTCCACGGCGCCGGCGAGGCGCGGGTCGGCCTGGTCGAGCACGTCGGGTCCGCCCCGCAGCTCGGGCAGGCCCACGAGCAGGGCGCGGTCCTCGTCCGCCAGCTCGAGCTCGCGCACGCGCAGCTCGAGCGCCACGAGATCCTGCGCCGCCAGGCACTCGAGCAGCGGCAGGTGGCGCTCCTCGGGCACCGCCAGCGCGCGCAGCAGCGTCGGGTACATCGAGGCGTCGCCGACCCCGACCCGGTGCCGCCGCAGCCCCGCCTCGGCCAGCCCCGCGATCGTGAGCGCGATCACCTCGGCGTCGCCGTCGGGGCCCTCCGGGCCGATCAGCTCGAGCCCGCCCTGGAGGAACTCGCGCGGCTCCCCCACCCCGCGCTCGATCGCGCGCCAGGCGTGCGCGAAGTAGCAGAACCGGAACGGCGGCTCGGCGTCGCGGTAGCGCGTGGCCACCACGCGGGCGATGGGGATCGTCATGTCGGAGCGGAGGGCAAGCACGTCGCCCTTTTCGTCGAACGTCCGGTAGCGAGCGCCGGCGGCGTGCTCCTCGCCGCGCCGCAGCACCTCCTCGTACTCGAGCGCGGGCGTGTGCACCTCGCCGTAGCCGGCGCCCTCGAACGTCTCGCGCATGCGGGCGGTGAGCGCCCGCAGCTCGCGCATCTCGTCGGGCAGCACGTCGCGCGTGCCCAGCGGGATGGGGTGGGTCATGGGGCCCTCCTAGGCAAGAACGCGCTACGGGGCGACGCCTGCGGCGACACCCCTCGCCGGTACCCGCTCGATCCGCGCCCCGAGTGCCCGCAGCCGCTCGTCGATCCGCTCGTAGCCGCGGTCGATCTGCCGGATGTTGCCGATCTCCGAGGTTCCCTCGGCGCACAGCGCCGCGATGAGCATCGCCATGCCCGCGCGGATGTCAGGGCTCTCCATGCGCTCGCCGTGAAGACGGCTCGGGCCGCTGACGACCGCGCGGTGCGGGTCGCAGACGATCACCCGAGCGCCCATGGAGACGAGCTTGTCGACGAAGAACAGGCGGTTCTCGAACATCTTCTCGTGGATCAGCACGAGCCCCTCGGCCTGGGTGGCCATCGCGAGGGCGATGCTGGTCAGGTCGGGGGGGAACGCCGGCCAGGGGCCGTCCTCGATCTTGGAGATGGCGTCGCCCTCGTCGTCGCGGATGCGCAGCTGCTGGCCGGGCGGCACGAGCACGTCCGTGCCGTCGATCTCGATCGTGCAGCCTAGGCGCTCGAAGGCGAGGCGGGTCATGCGCAGGTCATCGGGCACGGCGTCTCTGATGCGCAGCTCGCCGCCCGTGCACGCCGCGAGAGCGATGAAGCTGCCGATCTCGATGTGGTCGGGGCCGATCGTGTAGTCGGCGCCGTGCAGCTCCTCCTGGCCGTGCACGATCATCAGGTTCGAGCCGATCCCCTCGATCCGGGCGCCCATCTGCATCAGCAGGCGCGCGAGGTCCTGCACGTGCGGCTCGGCCGCGGAGTTGTGGATCACGGTGGAGCCGGGCGTGAGCGCGGCCGCCATGAGGGCGTTCTCGGTCGCCATCACCGACGGCTCGTCCATGAAGAAGTCGCAGGCGTGGAGCCCGTCTGGCGCCGACAGGTGGATCCAGCGCCCGGCCCGTACGTCGGCGCCGAGGGCGCGGAACGCGTCGAGGTGCGGGTCGAGCCGGCGGCGGCCGATCACGTCGCCGCCGGGGGGCGGCATGTCGGCCTTGCCGAAGCGCGCGAGCAGCGGGCCTGCCGCGAGGAACGATGCCCGGATGCGCTCGGACAGGCTGGCGTCCACGTCGACGCGGGCGACCTCGTCGGCCTGCAGCACCACGACGTTCTCCTCGCGCCACTCGGCCTTCACGCCGAGCGCGGTCAGGAGCTCGATCATCGCCTCCACATCGCGGATGCGCGGGACGTTGCGCAGCACCACCTCCTCCTCGGTGAGGAGGGTGGCTGCCAGCGCTGGCAGCGCAGCATTCTTGTTGCCGGCGGGGACAAGCGTCCCGGAGAGGGGTGTCCCGCCCTCGATGACGAACTTCTCCATGCGTGGATCCGTCGGGATGGCTGGATCGAGCCGGGCAAGCGTAGCGAAGGACATTCCTCACGAGGGTTCGGTCCCGGCAATGGATACCCTGCCCGCCGATGCCCCCACCGACGCGCGAAGAGGCCTGGCAGCTGGTCGAGGAGTGGATCGAGAGCGATTCGCTCCGCAAGCACCTGCTGGGCGTGGAGACCGGCATGGTCGCCTACGCGCGAAAGTGGGACGAGGACGAGGAGCTGTGGGCCGTGACCGGCCTGCTCCACGACCTCGACTACGAGCGCTACCCCGACCTCGACACCGGGCACCCGCGCCACGCGCTGGCGCTCTTCGAGGAGAAGGACTACCCGCCGGAGCTGATCGACGCGGTGGCCGGGCACGCCACGTTCCTCGGCGTGCCGCGCGAGACGCCCATGGCGAAGACGCTCTACGCGGTCGACGAGCTGTCCGGCTTCCTCGCGGCGTGCGCCCTGGTGCGGCCGGACGGGATCCGCGGGATGACGCCCAAGTCGGTCAAGAAGAAGCTGAAGCAGCCGAGCTTCGCCGCGGGCGTGAACCGGGATGAGGTGCGCGTGGGCGCTGAGGAGCTCGGCGTGGACTTCGACGAGCACGTGGCGTTCCTGATCGCCGCGATGGAGGAGCGGGCCGGCGAGCTGGGTCTGGGCCCGCGCGAGGGCTGATGGCGTTCCGCATCATCGTCCTGGAGGGCGACGAGACGGGCCAGGAGCTGCTCGAGCAGGCGCTGCGGGTGCTCGACCCGGGGGTGACCAGGGTCGACGTCGAGCTCGAGCACTACGACCTGTCGCTCGACAACCGCCGCCGCACGTCGAACGAGGTCGTGAGCGCGGGCGCGACAGCTTTGAGCGATGCCCGATTCGGCATCAAGGCGGCGACGATCACGCCCGAGGGCGCCGACGACGTCGGCAGCCCCAACCGCATCCTGCGCGAGGCCATCGACGGCAAGGTGATCATCCGCACGGGCCGGCGCATACCGGGGATCACGCCGGTCGCGGGCGTGCACTACCCGATTGCCGTGGTGCGGATGGCCGTCGGCGACGCCTACGGCGCCAAGCAGTGGCGCGAGGAGGAGGACGGCGACGAGGTCGCCTACCGCACCGAGCGGATCTCGCGCAGCGTCTGTCGCGCGGTGGCCGAGTACAGCTTCCGGACCGCCTCGCGGATCCACGGGCGCGTGTACGGCGGCCCCAAGTGGACCGTCAGCCCGGTGTACGAGGGGATGCTGAAGGAGGAGCTCGACGCGGCCTCGGACCGGCATCCCGAGGTGCCGTACAGCCCCGTGCTGATCGACGCCACGTACGCCGGCCTGATCTCGGGCGCGGCAGACGCGCCGCTCGTGATCCCGGCGCTGAACCGCGACGGCGACTGCCTCTCCGACCTCGTCATGCCGATGTTCGGCTCGATCGCGGGCGCGGAGTCGGTGCTGCTCGCCTTCGACGAGGAGTACGAGCCGCGCGCCGTGATGGCCGAGGCGCCGCACGGCACCGCCCCCGCCCTTCGGGGCAAGGACATCGCCAACCCGATGGCGATGATCCTCGCCGGCGCGGCGGTGCTGCACTACGCCGGTCTTCTCGACGAGGAGGGCGCCTCCACGGCGTCGCGGGCGATCTACGAGTCGGTGCTCGAGGCGACCGCGACCGGCATCCGGACCCCCGATCTGGGCGGCCACTCGACGACCACCGAGTTCACGAACGAGGTGATCGGCCGGGTGCGGACCAAGATCGACATCTGGTCATCGCTCGGGCCGCGCGACTGATCAGGCGACCGCCTCGACCGCGTAGCGCTCGAGCGCGGCGCGCACCTCGGGCGGGATCTGGAGCTTTTCCAGGCGTTTTGGATGGACGAACACGTGGCGCAGCTCGCCCTCGACGAGCAGCTCGCCGTCCGGGACACGCTCGACCGACATCGCGGTCGTCATCGACGTGGTGCCGAGCCTCGTGATCGTGATCAGGACGTCGATCTCGTCGTCGAACTTCGCCGAGGCGCGGTAGCGGATGTTCGCCTCGGCGACCATCAGGTCGGCGCCGGCGCCGACCATGTCGGTGTGCGGGCCGACGGTCTCGCGCCACAGCTCGGTGATCGCGACGTCCCAGTAGGACAGGTAGTGCGCGTAGAAGACCACGCCCTGCGGATCGCACTCGCCGAAGCGTACGCGGATGCGGTGGCGGAAGGGCGGTGTCACGCGGGGCAGCGTACCCCGGCCGACCGCCCGCGCCGTTCGCGGGCTGCGGGCGCCCTTCGCGCCGGGGCCGCGCGGCCCTGCAACGGATCTTGCAGCTTTTCGGCCTTTCCATCCGCCGCGCTCCGTACCTTCACGAACGCATGTTCCCTCAGCTCAGAGAGCGGCTCGGCACGGCACTCGACCTCGTCGTCGAGTTCTCCACGCTCGGCGAATACACCCTGGGCGCGCACCACGCGACCCAGCCCGCGGGTGCCCCCGCCGGCCCATCTGAGACGCACGCGCAGCAGCTGGGAGGCGCGGACCCCCGGGTCGCGCAGGCTGCGGCGCGCCGCACCGTCGCGGGCGGGACGGCCGCGTCACGAGGCAACGCCCTCGCGACGCCGGCCGCCACCCCCGCGGCCAGGCGGCCGGCCGTCGAGGCCGCCCCGCACGGGCACCAGGGGCCCGCGCTGCCCGGCAGCGGGCCCTCCCCCGCGCGCGCCGCTTCGCCGGCCGCGCACGCCCACGACGGCGCCGAGCGGCTGCCGCGCCGGCGGCGCCGGACGCGAGCGGGCGCGCCCGAGCCGCCGATCCAGCCCTGCAGGATCGCGCAGCGCTCCTAGCGCGGCTTCACGCCGGCCGGCGCGCCGCGATCCGCTCCCGCAGCCACTCGATCGGCTCCGGGTTCTTCCCCTCCCTCGAGCCGTCGAGCTCCACGAACCGCATGAAGAGGTCGAGGTCCGGGATCCGCGCGAGCATGCGCTCGACGGCGGCCTCGTCGACGTGGCCGCGCCGGCGGAGCTTCTTCCAGAGCGCGTACGGGCGGTCGTGGAGCTCGATCGTGGCGAGCAGGCGCTCGTCGTCCGTGTAGCGCTCCGCGAAGCGCCTGGCGCGAAGCGCGTGGTGATTCTCGCCGGTCTTCGGCAGCCACTCGTGAACGCGGTACTTCATCGAGTCGTGGACGAGCGCGAGGAAGCGCAGCTCCTGGCGGCGCTCGCCGGTCTCGCCCCCGCGTTCTATGGTCGCGAGCAGGTCGGCCACGTGGGCGGCGACGGAGCCCTCCGGGTGCCCTCGGCGCGGCCTTCCCCAGCGGAGGCCCTGGAGCAGCTCCGGATCGGCGGTGACGGCCCGCTCCTGGTCATTCTCGGCCTCGAACCCCGGTATCGGCTCGCCTCTGCCGGGGGCCACCGCCGCGGTTTACTCCACGGTCTCGGCGACCCAGCGGTCACCGTCGCGCGCCATCACCACGCGCGTCTCGCCCCGCGACCCGACCGCGGCGAAATGGGCGCGGTCCTCCTCGGTCCCGGGGCGGTCGTCGACCAGCACCAGGTGAAGCTGCTCGTACGCGAAGTCGGGCTTGGCCTCCGCGAGGGCGCCGCGCACGGCCTCCTCCATCGCGTTCCTGTCCCAGCCACGATCGGCGGCGCGGGCCTGCTCGAGGGCCTGGTCCGCGGCGGCCACGTCGGCCTCGAAACGGCCGGCGAGCTGACGGTTGCGGCGCCGCACGGCCAGCAGGCCTCCCACCAGGAGCAGGGCGACGACCACGCCGGCGGCGATCAGGACTATTGCGAGCGTTGAGACTGCGATCGGAGCAATTGACACGGCGGCGCAGTGTAGTCAGGCGGTCCTCCGCCCCACCTCGTGCCCGCGTCGCGTGTAAGCATGCCTCCAATGGACGACGAGACGGGCGATTTCGTGATCGTGGGGGAGCGCGCCGCCCTCGGGACCCTGCGCCCGGAGTACGCGCCGCAGCTCTCGCGCTGGTTCAACGACCCGGAGATCCGCCGCGGACTCGCCCACCGCGGCATCGTCAACGCGGACGCCGAGGGGAAGTGGCTGGAGGAGGTGACCGAGGCGGCCCGGGCTCCCCGTCCCTCTGCCGTTCAGTTCGCGATCCACGACAGCTCCGACGGCGCGCTGGTCGGCACATGCGGCCTCGAGTCGATCGACTACTCGTTCGGCCGCTGTGAGTTCGGCATCTACGTCGGCGACCGCCGCGGCCAGGGGATCGGCACGGACGCCACGCGCCTCGCCCTCGACTGGGCGTTCACGATGATGGGCCTGCACAACGTGATCCTCGAGGTGTTCGACTGGAATGCCCGGGCGGTGGGCGCGTACGAACGCGCCGGCTTCAAGCAGATCGGCCGCCGCAGAGGCGCCGTCACGACGCTCGGAGAGCGGCACGACGTGATCCTGATGGACGCGGTCGCCGACGACTTCGAGAGCCCGGTCCTGAGGGCGCTGCGGCCGGGCTGAGCGCCCTCGCCGCGGAGGCGCGCGCCGGCGCTCCGCGCCCGGCCGGGCACGCGCCCACGCCCCCGGCTCGAGTGTCGAGTTAGTCGCGCTCAGCCCGACAAACTCGACAATGGACGGCATGCCGGCGGAACCTCACTGGGTGGGCTGGATTCCGACGCATAGCGCAACGGAAACCAGCCCACCCCCCGGCCCCGCGCCTGGTTGCCCGCCGTAAACGCCCCGACCCGCGACAGGCCCAGGCCCCGCCCCCGCGCACGCTCCGCCCCCAGCACCGCCCGCCGCCCATACGCTCGCCCGCCCTCGAGGCCGGGCCCCAACGACAAGGGCCGCCCCAAACGGGACGGCCCTGTAGTCAAAAGCCGGCGGCGACCTACTCTCCCAGGGCCGCGAGGCCCAAGTACCATCGGCGCTGAGGGGCTTAACTGCTCTGTTCGGAATGGGAAGAGGTGTATCCCCCTCGCTATAGCCACCGAAAATCGGTGGGACCAGGCCCTCGCCGGGCCTTGAAAACTGCATGTTGGCCGCCCGGCGCGCCGAAGCGCACCGAGCCCGCCAGCACACCGAAGCGCGCCGGCGGAAACCGGAGAGATCGAAAGATCCGTCAAGCCCTCGAACCATTAGTACCGGTCTGCTGAGCACATCGCTGTGCTTACACATCCGGCCTATCGCCTGGTGGTCTTCCAGGGGTCTTACTCCCTCTAGGGGATGGGAGAGCTCATCTCGAGGTCGGCTTCCCGCTTAGATGCCTTCAGCGGTTATCCGATCCGCACGTAGCTAACCAGCAGTGCCCTTGGCAGGACAACTGGTACACCAGAGGTGCGTTCATCCCGGTCCTCTCGTA
>DASXAA010000164.1:0-75559 GCA_036407035.1 Thermoleophilaceae bacterium
CGCCGACTACTTCCTGAACTTCAGGCGGCGGCTCGAGGAGGTCACGCGCGCGCGCGAACGGGTACCGGAGCTCTAGGACGCCGCTCTCGCCGGCGCGCCGGCCCGCTGCGGGCCCGAACGCGCTCCGGCCGAGTGTGGTGCGTCTTGGTCAACCACTGGTTGACCCAAACCCGCCACACTCGGCCGCCAGGCGCCCCCGTAACACGCGCGTGCCAAACACGTCGGCCGCGCGTCACACAAACGGCTCGCACGTAACACAGCAGCAGCGGAGCGAGCACCCCCGGCCGCCGGCGCGTGGCCGGCCACGCTGGTTGCCGCCGTACGCGCCCGGGCGAAGCGAGCGCCGGAGAAACCGCGACCCCGGCCGGCGCCAACCACAGCCAAGGCGGGTCGCTGAGCGGACGCCGGACCTAGAAGCAAGAGGGGGAACAGTGCTAGCCGACGGCGGGCACGCGGCGCAGCCGGCGCGCGAGCGCGAACGCGGCCGCCCCGGCCGTCAGCGCCGCGATCACGCCGAGGCCGGCGAGAGCGGCCGGCGAGGTCAGGTCGCCGCCCGACGCGCCGAGGGCCGTGTAGGCGAACACGCGCGGGGCGCCGCCGATCGCCGAGGCGGCGGCGAAGTCGCGCAGCCGGATGCGAGCCAGGCCGCAGGCATAGTTCAGGAGCGTCGCCGGCACGCCGGGCGCCACGCGGGCGCACAGCACGGCCAGGAAGCCTCGCCGCTCGAACCGCTCCTGGAGCGAGCGCAGCCGGTCGCCCGAGAGCCGCTCCACCGCGTCGTGCCCGCACCGGCGGGCGATCGCGAACGACACCACGCCGCCGATCGTGGCGCCGGCGATCCCCGCCGCCGTCCCCGCCGGCACGCCCAGCGCCAGCCCGCCGATCGTGGCGAGAAGCGTTCCGGAGAAGAGGGCCGGCGTGAACACCGCCCAGGCGGCGACCATCACGAGCGGCGCCAGCATCCCGTACGCGAGGACGGCGCCGCGCAGGTCATGGGGCGAGTGCGGCATCCAGACCGCGACGCACGCGAATACGGAGCCGACGGTCAGAGCGAGACAGGCCAGGCGGAGGCGGGACCCACCCGCCTCACCATAGCCGCAGCAAATCAGACGGTCACACCGCTGTGCTGCGGCGGGGCCACCGGCCGCCCGGAGGCGATGAGGGCGTCGAGGAGCGTCAGCGCCACGCCGTGCCCGGCGCCGTCGTCGGCGGCGGCCGCCATGGCCGCGCGCTGTCCGAGCACCTCGGTGCGGCAGCCGGCCGGCCCCCAGAACCGGACGGACGCGGGCGGCTTCGCGGTCTCGTAGCGATCCAGGAACGCCTGGCACAGCTCGGCACGCGCCCGTCGCGTGGCCCTGTCGCCCTTGGTGGCGACGGCCTCGGCGGCGTACGCGTAGAGATCCTGGCGGCGGTCGTCGTCGAGGAGGTCGTTGTAGGCGCGCAGGAAGGCTCCGATCAGCGGACACACGGAACGCGGGTGGTCGCTGAAGCGCTCGCCGGCGAGCATCGACGCGAGCTCCATCACGCACACGCCCTGCTCGGGCCGGGTGTGTCTGCCCCGCGACAGCCGGGCGTTCTGGTGGCTGACGATCTCTGCGGCCATGCTCTGCTCCTTTACCGGACTGAGCTGACAAGAAAGCGCTCCCCGTAGCGGGGCGCCGCAAACCACGCGCGGTAAGTGACCCGACACGCCGCCGTTTCCGGCCCGTCGCGCGCGGGTATCCCTCGTCAGTCAGAGATGAAGCAAGGCGGCCGGCTGGCCCGGCTTCTCGACGTTGATCCCGACCTGGCCGAGGGCCTCGAGGAGCGCGATCGGCTACTTGCGCGGCAGCGGCTCGTCGTCCCGGCCATCACTCTGGAGCCCGGCCAGTGGGATCCGCACGCGACCCTCGGCCGGGGCGACGACGTGCTCGGCGTCCTGATCGCGGAGGGGCTGCTGCTACGTGAGGTCGTGCTGGTGCAGAGCACCTGCGGCGAGCTCCTCGGCCCGGGTGACGTGATCCGCCCCTGGCACACGGGGACGGGCGAGTCCCTCCTGTCGCACATCGAGTGGCGCGTGCTCTCCACCACCACGATGCTGGTCCTCCACCGCAAGCTGCTGACGTGGATGGCGCCGTGGCCCCAGGTGACGATGGCGCTCACCGCCCGCGCCGTGACGCGCGCGCAGACGCTGGCACTCGTCCTCGCGATCAGCTGCATCCGCGGCCTCGAGGTCCGGCTGCTCGCCCTGCTGTGGCACCTGGCCGACGGGTTCGGCCGCGTCGGGCGGGAGGGTGTGATCGTGCCGCTGCCGCTGACGCACGAGGTCATCGGCCGCCTCGCGGGCGCCACCCGCCCGTCGGTGACCACCGCTCTCGGGCACCTCGAGCGCCAGGGGTCGATCAGCAAGCGCCTTGGCGGCGGCTTCGTGCTCCACGGCGCCCCGCCAGACCTGACGGGCCTCGTCGACGTCCCGGGCACACGGTCCGCGGGCGATCGGCCGGCGTGACCGTCGCGCGACCCGCGAGAGGCGCCACGAGGCCGCGCCGGTGCACGAGCCGACCTGCGTCGTGCACGTGCATTCAATGATGACCCGGCCGCCCGCGCTCGCGGTCGAGCACGGGCGCGAGCTAGCGTGGCCCGTCAGTCAGCCCGGTGTCCACCGCGTCGAGGCGCGACTCGCGGGATGCTCCTGGATCGTCTCGAACGCGATCCGGTTCGGCGATCACCAGTGAGCGCCGGCCACAGTCCTGGCAGCGGCTCACCTCCCTCACCGCGGCGACGGTCGCGTCCGTCTCGTAGACGGCGTGGCAGCTGAGGCACTCCACGGTCAGGGGCATAGGGACCGGATACCCGCTCAGGCCGAGGCGCGGGCGGCCGATGTCCGCCCGCCGACATGGCTACGCCCCCCGGCTCGCCGACCAGGAGGGTCGGACCGCGCGGAGCCGTCTCGGTCGCCATGGCATGCAGTTACCCGTGGCGCCGAGCGCGAGACGCGCGCTGTCAGCCCGCTTATCCCGAATGCCCCGGGGCCGGTCCCGGCTCCACCGGCAGCGGCAGCTCGGCCTCGATCCGGTCCGCCTCGCGGTACACCTCGTCCAGCGGGACCGGCCGGAACTGCGCGGTCAGGCTGCGCATGGAGTATGCGTTGTAGAGCAACGAGAGCAGCACCGCGACGCCGAGGAAGATCCCGTAGTCCCGGTAGATGTGGTCCCGCACGGTCGGGTCCGGGAAGATCCGGAGCGCCGCCACCACGAGGATCCCGCCGCCCACCAGCTGCGGCAGCGGGTAGAGCGGCGAGCGGAACGGCCGCCGCGCGTCGGGGTAGCGCGTGCGCAGCACGATCACCGACAGGTGGATGATGATGTACGCCGTCGCCCAGCCGAGCACGCCGGCGAGGATCAGCTCGATGAAGTGGCTGGACGTGCCGAGGTCGATGAACAGGTTCATCAGGATCGGCATCAGTGCGACCACGACGATTCCCACGACCGGCGCGCGCGTCGCCGGCTGCAGGTAGGCGAACACGCTGGGCAGCTGGCGCGTCAGCGCCATGCCGTAGAAGATCCGCGGGATGCCGGCGACGAGGGCGTTCAGCGTCGAGAGCGTCGCCCCGATGGAGACGATCCCGATCCACCACTTGCCGAAGTTGCCGAGCACCGCCGTCGCCACGTCCATGTGGGCGACGGGCGAGAACTGCCCCAGCTGGTCCGCCGGCACGTAGCGGGCGCCGGCGAGGCCGAACAGGACGATCGGGACGGCCACCAGGCCGAGCCCGAGGAAGATGCCGAGAGGGATGTCGCGCCCCGGGTTGCGCAGCTCCTCCGCCAGCGGGCACGTGTACTCCATGCCGACGAACGTGAAGACGGCGATGCCGAGCAGCGGCCACAGCGTGTCCCACGTGAAGTCGACGTGCGGGAAGGCGCCGCCGATCGTGTCGCCGCTGCCGAGCCCCGCGACGCCGATGACCCCGAACACGAACAGCGACGCCGCGACAAAGGTGGTCAGCGCCACCTCGACGCGCGCGTACGGCCGGATGCCGGCGATGTTCACGATCGCGACGAAGGCGACCAGGATGACCACCCACAGCCGCACGCTGAAGAAGTCGGCGCCGAGGAAGTCGTGGAGCACGACCGACGGCGTGAACGACTCGGCGGCCGTCGGGAACAGCTGCACCGCTATGTAGCCGACGAGCACCGTGAGGCTCGCCACGAACGTTCCGAACGCGGGCCGCACGTACTCGTTCATCGACCCCGCCTTCGGGATCATCGTGGCGAGCTCCGAGAAGCTCATGCTCTGGAGGTACATCGCGAACAGGCCGATCGCGACCGCCACCAGGAACACGTAGCTCGCGAAGAACCCCGCGGCGATGGACGCCATGACGGTGGACGCCACGATCAGCCCGAACGTCGTGCCGATCGCGGTCGGCAGGCCGACCACGCGCTGCTCCAGCGTCTGAGCGGGCCTGTCCTGCGCTTCTGTCGACATCTCCCTCCCCCTCCTTGTCCCTCAGGTTCCGAGCAGCTCGGCCGGGTTGCGCGCCACCATCGAGCGCACCTGGTCCGCGGGCATCCCGCGCTCGAGCAGCCGGCCCACGATCTTCCTGAACGAATCGGTCGGCAACGGGTTGTTCATCTGGCCGAGGTCCGAGCCGAGGGTCGAGCGCTCGACCCCGATCGCCTCCACCCACTCGACGAGCGTGTCGAGGTCCCAGTTGTGGAACGACGACTCCTCGTCGTACATGCACAGCGAGTGCTCGATGTACGCCCCGAGCTCCGTCCAGCGGCGGGCATCCTCGTAGCTCGCCTCGATGACGAAGTTCGGGTGGTTCACGAGCATCCGGCCGACGCCGACCTCGCGCGCGGCCTCGAACACGGCCGTGATCTGCTCGGGGGCCATGTGCCCGCTCGCCAGGATCGCGTCGTGCTCGGCGATCAGCTCGAGCACGCGGATCACCTCCGGCCGCACTCGACCGTCCGCGTCGAGCACCTCGACGGGGTCCTCGGGGTCGAGGTGCACCGACAGCTTCGGGAACTTCAGGTTCGGGTGCGCGGCGTGGTGCGCGATGTGCTTCGCCGAGGCGATCGTCGGGAACCACACGATCTTCCCGCCCATCTTCAGGCACATCTCGACCGCGCGCGGGTTGATGCCGCCCACCTGGCCGTTCAGCGCGATGCCGCCGTAGAGCGCGGCGCCGCCGTTCGCCGCGCCGGCGTGCTCGAGCGCGAGCACGTCCATCACGGTGTTGTGGTGGTGCGACTTGACGACGATCGCCCTGAACCCGGTCTCGCCGGCGAGCCGCGCCGCCTCGGCGGCGTCGATCCGGCGCGGCATCGGCGACGGGGCCGGATGGACGTGCAGGTCGACCGCGCCCTCGAGCAGCTCCGCGACCCGATCGTCAGAGCTCATGCGGCCACCGCAAACGCCTGGAGGCCGTAGCCCATGATCTTGTGCGGGTAGTACGCCTCCACCACCGGTTGCGCATCCGGGGGCAGCGCCGCCCGCATGGCAAGCCAGTTGACCACCTCCACCGACTCGGTGCCACCGAGCTTGATCAAGTCCTCGTGCGTGTAGTCGCACAGCTTCTCGGGCTCTTTGGCCAGCAGCCGCATGAACTCCCGGTCCCAGTCTGGGGTCACCGCTCCGAACCGTGGGCCGGTGAGCTGGTGCGACAGCCCGCCCGTGCCGACCACCACGACGCCGAGGTCCTCGGGGTACGAGAGGATCGCGCGGCGGAGCGCCTTGCCGAGCTTCCAGCAGCGGCGCGGCGTGGGCAGCGGGTGGAGGATCACATTCACCGCCAGCGGGACGATTGGGATGCGCCACCCCTCCCCCTCACCGAAATCCACCATCGGGAGCGGCGACAGAACGCCGTGGTCGACCTCGAGCTCCTGGCAGATCGTGGGGTCGAACTCGTCGGCGACCAGCGAGCGCGCGATGTGCCAACCAAAGGCGCCGTCGCCGGGCACCGCCGGGAACGGACGCGATCCGAACCCCTCGTCGGCGACCGGATACGTGTCCGCCACCCCCAGCGCGAACATCGGGTACGCGTTCAGGAAGAACTCGTCCATGTGGTCGTTGTAGATCACGAGCAGGCGATCGGCACGCAGCTCGGAGAGCCATTTCGAGACCTCCTCGAAGGGCCCGAAGAGCGGCTCCCACTCCTCGTTCGTGCGCGTCTCCTCGCCGGCGTCGTACACGTGCTCCATGGACGGCGCGTGCGACGCCCCGATGCCCCCTATCACCCTCGCCATCAGCCGCTCTCCCTCATCTGCTTGCCGATCTCGACCAGCGGCGTCTTCGTCACGCCCGAGAGCTTCGTCATCACGTAGATCGACATCCCCGCCCGCCAGAGCCCGATCCAGTCGCGCCCGCGCACGAGCGCGCGCTCCTCGTCGGTCAGGCCGAACTGGTCCATCCACGCCTCCTCGTCGCGGGCGAACAGCTCCCGCTGCTCCTGGTGCTTCAGCGAGTGGCCGGCCTTGTTGAGCCGGATGCCCCGGCGCGCGGTGTCCTCGTAGAAGAGGTCGAGGTCCTCGGGCAGCGCCGCCGGGTCCGGCTGGACCCGGGCGAGCCGCTCCATGTAGTCCGGCGTCAGCTCCTCGGTGGTCGTCGCCATGCGATACCTCTCAGGCGGGGGGTCGAACAGCAGGTGCAGATGGGTCGGCGAGCGGAACTCCCAGCCCTCGAACCCGGCCGGGCGGTCGGGATCGAGCCGCAGCCGCGGCAGCCGCTCGAGCAGGACGTGCATCGCGGTGCGGGCCTCGAAGCGCCCGAGTAGCGCGCCGACGCAGACGTGGGCGCCGCCGGCGAACGCGAGGTGCGGGCGGCGGTGGGTGTCGAGGTCGAACCGGTCCGGGTCCTCCCAGTGCCGCGAATCGCGGTTGGCCGAGGAGAGGACGGCCGCGATCAGCGCGCCGGCGGGAAGCGCGGTGCCGGCCAGCTCGGTCTCGCGCGTCGTCTGCCGCGTCGAGGTGCCGACCGGCGAGTACCAGCGCGCCGCCTCCTCGACCGCCGGGTCGACGAGCGACGCGTCGGCGCGCACGCGGTCGGCCTGCTCGGGATGCGCGAGGAGCGCCCACATCGAGATCGAGATCAGGTCGCCGACCGCCTGGAGGCCGCCGACGATCATCACCTTCAGGTTCGCCTGGATCTCGGCGAGCGTGAGGCCCTCGCCGTCCACGCGCTCGTGCAGCATGCTCGACAGCAGCGTGTCGTTCGGCTCGTCGCGCAGGCGTTCGAGGATCGGCGCGATCGTCTCGTTGACGTCCGCGCTCGCGGCGTCCGCGACCGCCTGCTTCTCCGGGTCGCCCTCGAAGTTCGCCGCACCGAGGGCGAGCTCCTGGAACCAGCGTCGCAGCGTGTCGTCGTCGATCCCCTCGAGCCCCATCGCGCGCCGCAGGACGCGAACCGAGAGCGGCTCGGCGAACTCGGAGGCGAGCTCGACCTCGCCGCGGGCCGCGAAGCCGTCGACCAGCTCGTTCGCGATCGGGGCGATCACATCGGCCGGGAAGTGGCCGATCGCGCGCATCCGGAACCAGGGCGAGATGATCGCCCGCACGCGGTCGTGGTACGGGCCCTCCGAGCCCAGGAGGTTCTTGCCGAACGTCCGGTTGAGGGTGGACGGCTCGGTCTCCGCCGTGAAGACCTCACGCGTCTTCACCACGTGCTGGACGTCGTCCCAGCGCGTGACGAGCCAGAGGCCGACCGACTCGACCCACGACACCGGCTCCTCCTCTCGCAGCCGTGCGTACGCCGGATAGGGATCCCGCTCGAGCTCCTCGACCGAGATCGACTGCCCGACCGCGGCGGCCGGGCTCATCGACTGCTCCTCACCGCTACCTCCTCGTAGCTCATGGCCGCGTCGGCCGCCTCGCCGACGATGTCGGCGGCGTCGACTCCCTGCTCCTCCAGATAGGCGCTCAGCTCGGCGAGCATCCGCCCGAGCGCGCCGAAGCCCTCCACGATCGCGGCGGTCGCGACCTGCACCGCCCGCGCGCCCGACAGCAGGAAGCGCGCCACGTCGCGCCCGTCGCGGGCGCCGTTCGTGCCGACGAGCGGCACGTCGGCGCCGAGCGCGAGCCGCGTCTTCGCGACCCAGCGAAGCGCGAGCGGCAGCGACCACGGGCCGGACGCCGCGCCGAACGTGCCGAGCACGGGCCGGCGCGTCTCGAGGTCCGGCATGAAGCCGAGCTGGCGACCGGTCAGGACGAGGGCGTCCGCGCCGGCGCCGCGGGCGGCGCGAGCGAGCGCGACGACGTCGGCGCTCTCCGCCGGCAGCTTGACCGTCAGCGGCAGGCTCGTGGCGGCCCGCACGGCGCCCGTCAGGGCGGCGACGCGGTCCGGCTCGGACGGCCTCTCGATCGCGCCCGGCCTCGCCTCGCCGGAGTGCGGCGCGGACAGGTTGAGCTCGAGCCAGCGCAAGCCGGCGCGCTCGGCGTCGGCCGCGAGGCCCGGCAGCTCGCGCTCGTCGCCGGGGATCACGCTTGCCGCCACGTACGAGCCCGCCGCGCGCGCGTGATCGTCAGCGCGCGCGAGCGTCTCGAGCCACTCGGGCCACGGCTGCGGCACGAGCCCCGAGCGGTTGAAGATCGTGGCGCGCGCGTCGGGCTCGACTTCGCGCCGCTCCGCGTCGATGAACGTCCACGCGGCGGCGTCCCACTGCCGCCGCCCCGCCTCCGTCTCGTTCGCCGACTTCGCCACCACCGCCGCCGCGCCCGCGTCCACCGCCGCCATCAGGTCGTCGAGCGTCGCGACGTGCTCCCCCGAGCCGCAGACGAGCGGGTTGCGCAGCTCGAGCGGACCCAGCGCCGCGCGCAGGTCAGGCGGCATCCGCCACCGCCGCCCGCATGAGGGCCAGGTCCGAGGAGACGAGCCTGTAGACGACGCGCGGGTCGTCGAGCCCGAAGGCGCCGAGCGCGACGCCCGCTCGCTCGGCGGCCGCCGCCACCTCCTCCACGCGCGCGCGCACGCGCGCGTCGTCGAGGCCGAGGTCCACGGTCAGGTCGGCGAGCCCGAGGAAGGCCACGTCGGCGCCGGCCGCGAGCACCTCGTCCAGCGGGTCGAGCGTCTCGGCCGTCTCGATCTGCGCGACCACGAGCGGCGGGCTCTCGGCGGCCGCGCGTACGTAGTCGGCGAGCGGGACGGCGCCGAAGCCGGCCTCGGCGTGGGCGAGCGAGATGGAGCGCGTGCCGTGCGGCGCGTAGCGCGTCGCGTCGCACAGCTCGCGGACCTGGGCGACCCTGCGCACTGTCGAGAGCTGGATACCGGCCGCGCCCGCCTCGAGCAGGCGGTTCACCGCGCCGCGGTCGACCTCCGGCAGCCGCACGAGCGCCGGGAACCCGATCGCGCGGGCGTGGCGGACGAGCGCTCGGGCGTCCCCCTCGGAGAGCTGCGAGTGCTCCAGGTCGACGACCGCGAAGTCGAATCCCGAGGCGGCGACGACGTCGATCACCTCGGTGGTCGAGAGCTTGACGAACAGCCCGCGGCGCTGGTTGACCAGTTCCAGCATCTGTGACAGAGTCTCGCATAGTGGACCAGCCGAGCGCAACGGCCACTTTCGACACGGTGGACCCGGCCACCGGCGAGGTACTCGCGAGCCTTCCGCTCGGCTCCCCCGGCGACGTCGACGCCGCCGTCGCTGCCGCGCGCGCGGCGCAACCCGCCTGGGCGGCCGTCGACCCGACGCGGCGCACGCGCCTGCTGGTCCGCCTCGCGGAGCTGGTGGAGGAGCACGCCGACGAGCTCGCCGAGCTGGAGAGCCGCGACGTCGGCAAGCCGATCGCCGAGGCGAGCTCCCGCGACGTGCGCTTCACCGCTCAGACCTGGCTCTACTACTCGGGCTGGCCCTCGAAGATCCTCGGCACGACGAACCCGGCGAACCCGGGCGTGTTCACCTACACGCTGCGCGAGCCGCTCGGCGTCGTCGGGGTGATCACGGCGTGGAACTTCCCGATGACAATCGCGTCGTGGAAGCTCGCGCCCGCACTCGCCTGCGGCAACACCGTCGTCCACAAGCCGTCGAAGGAGGCGCCGCTGACCTCGCTGCGGCTGCGCGAGCTGGCGCTGCAGGCCGGCATCCCTGAGGACGTCTGGCACGTGGTGACGGGCGACGCCTCCACGGGCCGCGCGCTCGTGGAGCACCCGGACGTCGACAAGATCACCTTCACGGGCTCGACGGAGGCGGGCCAGGAGATCCAGCGGGCGGCGGCAGCGTCGATGAAGCGGGTCACGCTCGAGCTCGGCGGCAAGTCGGCGAACGTCGTGCTCGACGACGCCGACCTCGACAAGGCCCTCGGCGGGGCGATGAACTCGACCTTCCGCAACCAGGGCGAGATCTGCACCGCCGGCGCGCGGCTCGTCGCGCACGAGCGCGTGGCCGACGAGCTCGTGGAGCGCCTGGCGGAGAAGGTCGCCGCGATCCGGCTCGGGCGCGGGCTCGACCCGGATACGGAGATGGGCCCGCTCGTGTCCGCGCGCCAGCGCGAGCACGTGCTCGAGCTGTTCGAGTCCGCCCGCGAGGAGGCGGCCGAGACGGTGGTGGGCGGCGGCGCGGCGGTGGTCGACGGCCTGCCGGAGGGCTTCTTCGTGGCGCCGACCATCTTCGACCGCACGCGCAACGACATGCGCATCAACCGCGAGGAGATCTTCGGTCCCGCGGTGGCGGTGATCCGCGTCGGCGACGAGGAGGAGGCGGTCCGGGTCGCCAACGACACCGGCTACGGGCTCGCGGCCGCGGTGTGGACGCGCGACGGCGCCCGCGCCCACCGCGTGGCGCGCGCGCTCCGGGCCGGCACCGTGTGGATCAACATGTACGGCGGGCTCGACCCCTACAGCACGTTCTCCGGGCGGCGGCTGTCGGGCCACGGCTATGAGCTCGGACCCGAGTCGATCGGCGAGTACACGGCGGTGAAGACCGTGAAGCAGGCGCTGTGACCCGCGCGTCGGACCTCGACAGCCGGCACGTCATCCACCCGCACCAGAAGATCGGCAGGGCGCGGCCGCCGATCGTCTGGGTCGAGGGCCGCGGCGCGCGCATCCGCGACGAGCACGGCAAGTGGTACGTGGACGGCACCTGCGGGCTGTGGGTCTGCCCGGTCGGCCACGGTCGCGCGGAGCTGGCCGAGGCGGCCAGAAGGCAGATGGAGCGGCTCGAGTACTACGCCTCGTTCTGGGACTTCGCGAACGAGCCCGCCGCCGAGCTGGCGGGCAGGCTCGCCGAGCTCTCGCCGCCGGGGATCGAGTGGTCGTTCTTCACGAACGGCGGCTCCGAGGGGACCGAGAGCGCGTTCAAGCTGGCGCGGCTCGCGTGGTCGGCTCAGGGGCATCCGGAGCGCAACGTGATCCTCACGCGCCGGCTCGCCTACCACGGCGTGTCGCTCGGCGCGCTCCAGGCCACCGGCATCCCGCCGCTGCGAGAGCACTTCGGCCCGCTGCCCGAGGGCTTCGTGCACCTCGACGCGCCCTACCCCCTCCGCGGCACCACGACCGACGGGCTCGTCGCGCAGCTCGAGCGCACGATCGAGGAGGTCGGCGCCGAGCGGATCGCCGCGATGATCGGGGAGCCGGTGATCGGCGTGGGCGGCATGATCCCGCCGCACGACGACTACTGGCCGCGCGTCGCCGAGGTCCTCCGCCGCCACGGCATCCTGCTGATCCTCGACGAGGTGGTCACCGGCTTCGGGCGCACGGGCGAGTGGTTCGGCGCGAACAACTGGGGCGGGCTCGAGCCCGACATGATGGTCTGCGCCAAGGGGCTGACGAGCGGCTACTTCCCGCTCGGCGCCGTGCTCGTCTCGGAGCGCGTCCACGAGATGCTCGAGGGGCAGCAGTTCCGGCACGGCTTCACCTACAACGGCCACCCGACGGGCTGCGCGGTGGCGCTCGAGAACCTGGCGATCATCGAGCGCGAGGGCCTCGTCGAGCGCGCCAGCGAGCTCGGCGCGCACCTGCTCGCCGGGCTGAAGCGGCTCGAATCGCTGGAGGCGGTCGCCGAGGCGCGCGGCTTCGGGATGATGGCCGGGCTCGAGCTGCGTGTGGACGACGCCACGGAGCTCGCCGACCGCGTCCGCGCCGGCGGCGTGATCGTCCGGGCCAGCGGCCAGAGGCTCGTCATGTCGCCGCCGCTCGTGATCGACCGCGACGACCTCGACACGATCGTCGAGGTGCTGGAGCGCGAGCTCGCGCGCACGCCGGTGGGTGCCCCGGCGTGAGCCCGCGCTCCACCACGGTCGAGAAGCCGCTGCCGGCGATCCAGTCCGTGGAGCGGGCCGCGCGGCTGCTCGCGCTGTTCACGGTCGACCGCCCGGAGCTGACGCTGACCGATGTGACCGAACGCTCGGGTCTCAGCAAGGCGACCGCGCACCGGTACGCGACCGCGCTGCTGGGCGCCGGGCTGCTGCGGCTGCATGGCGGCGTCTACACGCTCGGCCCGCGGATCGTCGAGCTCGCCTCGGCGGCGCTCGAGGGCCTTGCCGTCGTGCGCGTGGCCGGCCCCTACCTCGACCGCCTCGTCGCCGAGACGGGCGAGACGGCCGTGCTGTCGGTCTGGGACGGCGAGGCGCCGGTCGTCGTGCGCACGCAGGACAACACGAGCAGGCTCGTGCGGATCGTGGTGGCGACGGGATCGCGCCTGCCGCCCGACTCCGCGCAGGGCCAGGTGTTCCGGGCGTTCCTCGACCGGGACGGCTCGACGCCGGAGCTCGAGCGGGTGCGCGAGCTGCGCATGGCCGAGAACGCGGCCGTGGTGGACGGCATCGCCGCGCTGGCCGCCCCCGTCTTCCAGGGCGCCGAGATCGCGGCGACGCTGGCGCTGGTCGGCACGATCGCGTCGATCGAGACCGACCCGGGTGCCCCGATGGCGCGCGCCCTGCGAGAGGCGGCGGAGACGCTCTCGACGGAGCTCGGCTTCGTCGAACCAGAGAGGAGGGAGCCGTGAAGGCGATCAGGTGGGAAGACATCCCGGACGAGGAGGTCCGGCCGGGCGTGCGCCGGCGCGGGTTCGGCACGCGCGACGTCATGCTCGTGATGAACGAGTGCCGGCCCGGCATGGACGTGCGCCCGCACTCCCACGACTTCGACCAGATCGCGATGATCGTGTCCGGCACGGCGATCTACCACGTCGGCGACGTCCACAACGAGGTCGGCCCGGGCTCGATCATGCACATACCGGCGGGGGTCGAGCACTACATCGAGCCGACCGGCGACGAGCCGGTGATGAACCTCGACGTCTTCGCGCCGGCGCGCGAGGACTACATGCACCTGATCGAGGCCTCGAGCGCGCTGACGGCGTGACCCGCCGGCCTGAGCGGACCTGGACGTACGACGCGTCCCACTACCCGGAGCCGCTCACCCCGCTCTCGGGCGACGTCTGGCTGTGGGCGCTCGGCCTCGGCATGCAGGCGGCGGCGCGTGACCTGCGCGCCCCGTTCGGCGGCTTCGACACGATGCTCCATGGCGACGGCTGGGCCTACGAGTCCGAGCTCGAGGCGGACTGGGAGCCCGACTCCGCGGCGCTCGAGCGAGCCGCGCTCGAGGTCGCGGAGCGCTGGGAGCGCGAGCTCATGCCGCGCTCGCACGAGATCACCGAGGAGATCCGGCGGCTGCGGCCGGAGCGCGGCGACGCGGAGGCGGCGGCCGTGGCGTTCGACCGCCTGATCGAGCTGGTCCGGGAGCAGTGGCACGTGCACTTCCTGACGGTCGTGCCCGTCCACGCCGCGCGCGAGCTGCTCCACGACGCCTATGTCGAGCTGCGCGGCAAGCGCGACGAGCTAGAGCCATACCGGCTGATCGAGGGGCTGCCGAACGAGACGCTCGACGCCGACGAGCGGCTGTGGGAGATCGCCGAGCTGGCGCGGTCGCTCGACGTGGCCGACGTGGTCTCGGAGCTGCCGACGGACGCCGCGCTGCGCCGCCTCGCCACGACACACCACGGCCGCGAGGTGCTCGCGGCGGTCGGCGAGTACCAGCGCCTCTACGGCGGGCGCTCGCGGCTGCACGAGCTCTCGGAGCCGCGCGCCGGGGAGCGCCCCGAGCTCGTGCTGGAGGGCGTCCGCTTCTTCCTCGAGCACCCGCGCGACCTGCCCTCCGAGCGCCGCGCGAAGGCGCGCGAGCGGGCGGAGCTCGAGGCGGAGGTGCTCGGCGAGATCGCCGACCGGGGCGAGCGCGAGCGCTTCGCGGAGCTGCTCGAGCGCGTCAAGGCCGCGGTCGTCCTCGAGGAGACGCACACGTACCACATCGACTATCCCGGCCTCGCGGCGACGCGCGAGGCGCTCCTCGGCTTCGGCAGGCGGCTCGTCGGCGAGGGCCGCCTCGAGCGCTCGGACGACGTCTTCATGCTGCGCCGCGAGGAGTTACGCCAAGCGCTCGCGACCTCGCCGGACGAGCCGCTCACCGGCCTCGTCGCCGAGCGCCGGACCGCGCTCGAGCGCGCGCGCCTGACGCACGCCGAGCCGTTCCTCGGCCCGGCGCCCGGCACCGACGACCTGCCGCCGATGGTCGCCAAGTTCTACGGCGTGCCCGGCACCGCCACCCGCGACGGCGACTCCCTGCGCGGCACACCCGCCTCCGCCGGCGAGGCCACGGGCGTGGCGCGCGTCGTGCTCGGCGCCGAGGACTTCTCCCGCGTCCACGCCGGCGACGTGCTCGTCTGCGCCACCACCACGCCCGCCTGGACGCCCCTCTTCTCGTCGATCGCCGCGCTCGTCACGGACACCGGCGGCATCCTCAGCCACGCCGCCATCGTCGCGCGCGAGTACGGGCTGCCGGTGGTGGTCGGCGCCGAGGCCGCGACCCGCTTCGTGCCGGACGGCGCGCTCGTGAGCGTGAACGGCGCGAGCGGCGAGGTGCGCATACTGCAGCGGCCCTGAGCGGAGCCGGGTGCTAGCGACGGCGCGGCCGTAGGCTCGCCCGGCGGGCCGTGCCCAGGTTGGCCGCTTCGTCGATCGCCCGGACCGTGACCCTGCCCGTGTCGCCGGGCTCCAGCCCGCCGACCACCAGCCTGCGCCGCCCCGCCTTCGTGGAGCGGAGCAGGCGCCGGCCGTCGCGCGGCAGGTTGATCCGCACCTCGTAGCCGCCGGCGCCCCTCACCCTGCTCCAGCGCACGATCGCCCGGCCGCGCTTGCGCTGGACGGTGACCCGCCGCGGGCGCGCGAGCCGCCGCGCCTTCGGCGCGGTGAAGCGCGCGAGCGCGAGCTTGGCCCGCGGGTAGCCGTCCTGCTCGACGAGCGCGACGATCCGGCGCTTTCGCGCGCCGTAGCCAGCCGGGTGGAAGGCCATCCGCCCGCGCGCCCGGCCCGTGCTCCCGAGCTCGCGGTAGAGCCCGCCGGCGGCCTGCTCCGCGAAGGTGACGCGCTGGCCCTCGATCCGGCGGATCCTGTAGCGCAGCGCGCGCCTGCCGCCCTTGCCCGTGACGCGCGCGGTGACCCGGGGGTCGGGCAGCCCGCGGGCGATGCTCACGCCCGCGAGCGGGGGCGAGCCCGGCGCCGGCTCGATCCGGTAGGGACCGCCTGGCGGCTTGCCGATCAGGACGTAGGTGGTCGCCGGCTCGGCGAGCTCCTGGGCGACGAAGCGGCCCGCGACCACGGCGGCGGGGCGGCTCGTGACCAAGCTGCCGTCCGGGGCCGTGACCGTGACCCTGGGCGCCCCGCCCTGCCCCGTGAGCGCGAGCGCCGCCAGTTGCAGCCCGCCCGGGATAGACACGGACCGCCCGCTCTGCGCGGAGCGCGCGCCGCTCGGCGGCTCCAGCTTGAACTCACCGAGGTTGCAGGTCAGGGTCGGGAACGCGTCGCCCCACCTGTAGGAGACGCCCAGGTAGTCCGGGCCGATGTCGGGCACGCCCGGGATGTCGGGGACCTCGACGCAGCCGGTCAGGCCCTTCGTCGAGACCACCGCCTTCCCGCTGCCGGAGATCCCGAAGATCGTCGCGGTCGCGTCGCCGCTCGCGCTGAACGGGTAGGGCCTGCGCAGCGACAGGAAGCCGTCGACCTTCGCGCTGACGTTGCCGAACCCCTCCCACCTGCCGGGCGGCGGGAACTGGAAGGTCCCGTCGAACGAGAAGAGGTTGTCGGTCGAGTAGCGGACGTGGCCGGTCGCGAACGGCAGGCCGACGACCTTGAGCGTGCCGGTCGCGTCGATCGACGCCGGCTTCGGCTCTGGCGGGAAGGTAAGGGTGACGTTGCCGTCCAGCTCGCTGACACGGAACAGGCCCCGTACCGTCGGGCCGCCCTGGAGCTCGACCGTGCCCTTGAAGGTGCGCGAGCCGGCCTCGTCGAGGTAGTCGAAGGCAAGCTTGTCGAGGCCGACCAGGGGCTCGGGGGGCGCGCCCACGATCGGCAGGGTCGGGTCGAAGGGCGTGTCGATGTGGAGCAGGTTGAGGCGCCCCTCCCGGAACCCGAAGCCGACGGTGAGCGGCGGGCCGTACGCCGGCGGCAGCTGCACCTTCGCGCTGCCCTTGAACACGTCGGGGTCCGACTCGTAGACGACCTCGACCTCGGCGATCCGCAGCTTGCCGATCCGCGCCTCCGGCACCTTGATCCTGAATCCGTCGAGCACGAGACCGCGCCCATCGGCCGTGCGCAGGGTCACGTCGCCGGTCACCCCGCCGAGCAGCGCCGGCAGCCGGAACTCGGTGTCGATCAGGGCGGTCGCCTCCTTCGCCACCCTGAGCTCGGCGTCGCCGTCGACCGGGAACGAGAAGAGCCTCTCCGCGAACCGCCCCAGGTCGCGGAACACGCTGCCGTCCGCGACCCCGAGCCGCTGTAGGCGGCCCTCGCCCGCGGGCAGCTTCCAGGAGACCGGCCCTCGGTCGAGCGTCACCCCGCCCACCCTCACGCTCGCCTCGCCGCGCGTGTCGAGCGTCCGCTTCTCCCTGTCCAGCGTCAGGCGGTAGCCGGCCGATGCCTGGCGCGGCTCGACGTTCACGCCGTTCACCGTCGCCGGGCCGCCGGTGACGTAGCGCGGCCCGTCACGCCGCAGGCAACCCTCGAGCGCCCTCACGACGACGACGCCGACCGTCACCGACTGCGGGCAATCGTCTCCGCCCGAGCCCGACCGGCCGAACGGCGCCAGGTTGATCCCCTTGCGCGCGAAGACGACCGCGCCGCCCCCGCTTCGGCTCGCGGCCACGCGTGCGTAGACGCTCCGCGAGAGGCCCTTCGCCACCACGTCGATCGGGCCCCAGCTCAGACCGTCGGTGGAGGTGCGGTGGCTGAGCTGGCGGCGCCCCGGGGCGACCGTCTCGTTGAACACGGCGTGGAGCGTCCCGCCCGCGTCCTGGTGGAAGTCGCCGTTCTGGATGTACGCGGCGGTCTTGCCGCCCGAGCGGCTGACGAGCCGGGCCGGGCCGAACCGGTTGCCGGACCGGACGAACGGCCTGACCAGGAGCCTGCTTCGCTCCCTCCCGCTCGCGCCCCTGTCCTCGCCGATGAGGTACAGCCCGCGCGGCCCGCCGGCGAGCAGCGGGAAGCCGCCGCGGCCGACCTCCGCCTCGCCCGACCAGTTCGCCGCGTCGTTGTACGGGCCGGCGCCCAGCCAGGTGCGGAAGAAGATGCCGCCGCGCCCGTGCACGACGAGCGGCCAGGTCGGGGCGGTCAGGCCGACGGAGACCCGCTCGAGCGGGGGCGCGAGGGCCGCTGCCGCCGTCGTCAGCGCATCGAGCGGCGCGGCCGAGTAGGCGCCGGTCGAGAAGCCGAGCGAGAGCGAGAAGTCGCCCGGACCCGGCTCGACGCTCACCAGCTCGGGCTCGAAGTTGTACTCGCCGATCACCCGCGGCTCGAGAAAGCTCACGCCTCCGTCGACCGAGACGACGGCGTAGACCCTCGTGCGGGGGTTGTGTCCCGCGCCGGGGTCGAACGATCGGGTGGTGGTGAGCACGAGGTCGCCGCTCGGCATCAGGGTCGCGTGCACGGCCCCAAGCGCCGCGTCGGCTCCGGGCAGGGCGAAGTCGCGCCGCGCGGCACACCCCCGGGCGCCGCGCGGGACGCGGCAGTACACCGACACGTGGCCGCCGCCGGCCGGCCTGTCCCACACCACGTGCGCCGTCCCGTTCGCGTCCACGGCGATCTCCGGGCGCGCCGCGGCCCCGTCGCCGGTCAGCTTGAAGGTGGTGGCTGCCGCCGACGGCGGCGCCGCGAGCAGCAGCGCGGCCACCAGCAGGAGAGCGGCCCGGCGCAGCACGGCCTCAACCCGCGATGGCGCAGAGGGCGACGCCGGGGACCTCGTAGCCGCTCTCGGTCGCGAACCGGCCGAGTGAGTCCTCGGCCTCCGCCTTGACGGCCGCGCGGTCCGACTCGCCCAGCTCCCTCACCGCGAGCCCGATCGGGCCGGCGGTGTCGGCGATCAGGTCCAGGTACCCGTCCGCGTCCGGCAGCACGAAGCGAACCGGCACCTCCTCGGTGCGCAGGTCGGCGAAGCCGGCGCCCCGCAGCAGCTCCTCCGTGCGCCGCGCATCCGCGAGGCTGAACGGCCCGGGGGCCGGAGGGGGCGGCGGCGGCTCGACGTGGCCGCGCTGTATCAGGCTGATCGCGATGGTCCCGAAGAACGGGTTGCGCTCGAGGCTGCCCCAGACCGCGAGGGCGAGCCGGCCGCGCGATCGCAGGACCCGGCGCGTCTCGGCAAGGGCCGTTGCCGGATCGACCATCAGCATGTATCCGAAGCGGCACAGCACGCCGTCCACCGAGTCGTCGTCGAGCTCGATCCTCTGGGCGTCGATGACCCTGTAGTCGACGTTGGTCACGCCGAGCGCAGCGCCGCGCCGGCGCGCCGCCTCCAGCATCGCCTGCGAGAAGTCGGACGTGATCAGCCTGCCGGTCTCGCCCACGACCGCCGCGGCCTCGAACCCCGTGTCCCCCACGCCGGCGGCGAGCTCGAGCACGGTGTCGCCCGCGTGCGGGCGAAGCTCGCGCAGCATCCACTCCCGAACCGGCGCGCAGGTCTGCTCCACCTCCGGCCGGCGGCGCTCCCATGTGGGGGCGATCGCCTCGGCGATCCGGTGGACCTCCTCGCGGATGTCGGTGGCCATGGGTCCTCCTTGGGCGGGGCTCGTCGATCCTCGGACGACGCTACGCCCGGTCACCGCGCCGCGCCATCGGGAGTTCTCCCCATGTGACCAGCCCGTGCTCCATCGCGAACACGGTGGCCGCGGCGCGGCTCGAGACGCCCAGCTTGCGGTACGCGTTCTGGATATGGCGGTCGGCGGTCTTGACCGAGATCCCGAGCGCCCGCGCGACCTCCTTGGTCTGGAGCCCCCGCGCGAGCATGACGACCACCTCGGCCTCGCGCTCGGTCAGCCCCGCCGGCCGCTCGAGGCGTGGCGGTGCGTGCCCCGCCGCCCCCACCACGGCCGCGACCGCGTCGGGGTCGAGGCGCCCCGAGTCGGCCTCGCCGGCGAGCGTCCGCGCGGCCTCCTCGGACGGCAGCGGGCGGCGGTGGGGACGCGGCTCTGTCATCGCGTGGAAGGCGTCGGCGGCTGCGAGCAGCCGGGCCGGGAATCCGAGCTCGTGACCGGCAGCGCCGCGGTGGTAGCCGGAGCCGTCGAGGCGCTCGTGGTGCGCGCCCGCCACCGGCGCGAGCGCAGAGAGGAAGGTCGAGCGCGACAGGACGCGCTCGGTCTGGTACGGGTGCAGGCGCACCTGCTCCCATTCGTCGGCGGTCAGAGGCCCGGGCTTCTGCCAGACCGCCGGGTGGACCGCCACGCGGCCGAGGTCGTGCACAAGCCCCGCCCGCCGGATCCCCGTCACGCCGTCCGCGTCGATGCGGCAGCGCTCGGCGGCCGCGCCGGCCAGCCCGGCCACACCCGCGGAGTGGCCGCTCAGGTACGGCGAGGCCAGGTCGGCGAAGGTGCCCATCGCTGCGAGTCCGCGGGTGATCCCGTCGCCCTCGAGCATGAGCGCCGGCGCCGGCTCCAGCGCGAGCACCTCCTCCCACGCCGACGCGCCCTCGGCCGGCGCGAGCATCTCCGCTCCACCGTCGGCGACGCAGGCGGCCACCTCCGGGTCGAAGGCACGCCCGGCGCGCTCGCCTATCAGGCGGGCCGCGTGCTCAGCACCGCCGAGCGAGCGCTGGAGGGCGGCGTCCATCGCGACGTGGACGATCCGCATCGGCACGGGGATCTGCTCGCCCTTCGCCCGGCGAAGCGGGCCGCGGCCGTCCCAGCGCTCGGTCACGAAGGCGAGAAGGCCCGGCACGGAGGCCGGGGCGCCGACGCGGTCGGCCAGCATCCCGGCCACCTCGCAGATCGCCGAGATCGCTGCGGTCTGCTCCCTCACCGCGCGCGGGAGCCGCCTGGCCGTCTGAGCGGCGCGCACGAGCCTCGGGCTGCCGGGGTCCGGCAGCGCCCGCAGCAGCCCTCCGACGACCTCGCGCGTGGACCCGTACTTGACCGGGTTGAAGCTGGCGGTCATCGAGCCGCCGAAGACCTCGGCGGCCGTGTGGGCCTCCGTCGTGCAGCCCGCGTGCGCGAGCAGGCAGGCGTAATAGGTCGCGCAGGCGTCGTCCCGATCGAGCCCCAGCCGCCCTGCGATCCGCATCGCGATCAGCGTGGTGTGCAACCCGTGCTCGAACGGGAAGGCCATGCCGAGATCGGTGGCGAGGCACAGCGTCGCGATCAGCTCGGTCGTGCGGACCCGCTCGCTGCCGGGCGACTCAACGGCCACCCCGCGACACTACCCCCGCCGACCGGCCCCCGCGAGCGGGCCGGGATTCATGGTAAGGAGGCCCGGCTCGGCCCCGCTATGACTCGAGCGGCGGCCCCACGGTCGATGTCGTACTTGCGGGCCGCGGCCGCGAGCGCGTCGGCACCGACGCCACGAAGGCTTCGATGCCGTCGATGACCGCCTCGAAGCGGATGGAGGAGAGAAGGTCGAACGAGTGCTCGGCGCCGGGCAGCTCGACGTAGACGACGGGGTCGCCGGAGGCGCTGCGGGCCTGCTCCGCGAGCGCGCGTGCCCGTGTTGCGGAGGTGAGCGTGTCCTTGTCGCCGTGGACGACAAGCAGCGGCGCCGAGCCGCGCTCGACGTAGTCGAACGGCGAGGCGGGCAGCGATCGGCGGCTGGTGATCCCGCCGTAGTACCCGTACAGGCCGACGACCGCCGCTACGGACGTGTCGGCCTGCTCGAATCCCGGCTGGAAAGCCGGGTCGTTCGTGGTGAACCCGGCCAGCGTCGCCAGGCGGGCGCCAGAGGAGCTACCCGCGAGCACGATCCGGTCGGGGTCGCCGCCGTGCTCGCCCGCCCCTTCGCGAGCCCAGGCGATGACCTTCTTCACGTCGATCAGCGCGTCGGGGAAGGTGGCCGCGGGCGGTAGGCGGTAGGTCGCGCTGATGCAGACCCAGCCCTGGCGGGCGAGCCGGAACAGCAGACGCCGCGCGTAGAAGCTCTTGCGCCCGGGCGCGAGCGAGAACCCGCCACCGTGCAGATGGATCAGCACGGGCCCGTCGCCGCCACCGCGCCGGCGCCTGTAGAGATCGAGGCGGTTGCGTCGGCCGGCATCGCCGTAGCTGAGATTGGAGATGCGCGTCACACCGGGATGGAACAGGGGCAGCGGCGCGAAGAGGATTCGTGCCCAGGGCGGGTCTTTTTCGATCGAGGGGGCGGCCGGCTCGTGGCGCCACCGCGGGCCGAGCGCACGGTCGAGCGCCTGCTCGATCGCGGGGGCTGCGCGCAGGCTCCGGCGCACGAGAACAGGCGTGCCCGCGAACGACGCGGCGGCGAGACCGAGCGCCACCCACACCGGCGCTCCGTGAAGATCGCCTCCGGAGAACGCGAGCAACGTCGAGGCGCCCAGCCAGTAGAGGGCAAGGAACGGCGACTCGTTCGGCAGTGCGCTGACGAACCAGCTGGCCGGGCCCAGCAACCCCGAGCGGGACGGCGGCCACAAGGACGCCGCCATGGCGAGCGCCACCAGCCCCGCCGTGATCAGGAACCCGACCGGCACGACGCCCGCCGACCGCGCTCCGAGGCCCTGCTCCACCACGCCAACGGGACGGCGACGGCGATCAAGACCACACCCTCGGCGGGCGCGCCGCGCAGCCGCAACAGCGCGCCGACGAGGAACATCAAGAGGAGCGTCAACACGGACAATCGCATCCGCTCCACCATAGGATGCTCCGCCGCGGGCGTCGCCGCGGTGGTACGCGAACGAACCAGGTGCGGCGGTTCAGCCGATGCGGATGAGCTTCTTGTTGACGAACTCGTCCGCGCCGAGCCGACCGAGCTCCCGGCCGAAGCCCGAGCGCTTGGTGCCGCCGAACGGCAGCTCGGCTCCATCGGCGCCGACGACGTTCACGTAGACCATGCCGGCGTCGATCTGGTCGGCCACGCGCTCGGCCTGTTCCGGGTCGGTCGTCATCAGGTAGGAGCCCAGGCCGAAGGGCGTGTCGTTTGCGAGCTCGACCGCCTCCTCCTCGGAGGACACCCGGTAGACCTGCGCGACGGGGCCGAACAGCTCCTCGCGGTAGGCGTCGTTGTCGGGGGCGATGTCCGTCAGGACGGTCGGCTCGAAGAAGTTGCCCTTGCGCCCTCCGCCGGCGACCACCTTCGCGCCCTGGTCGATCGCACGTTTGACCTGGTCCTCGAGCCGGTCGGCCGCGGTACTCGACGACAGCGGGCCGATCTCGCTGTCCGACGAGGTCGGGTCGCCCGGCTCGACGGCCGTCAGCGCGGCCGTGAACTTCTCGAGGAACGGCTCGTAGAGGTCGTCGACCACGATGAACCGCTTGGCGGCGTTGCACGACTGCCCCGTGTTGTCGAGCCTCGCGCCGACGGCGTCCTCAACGGTCTTGTCGAGGTCGTCGGTCCCGAGCACGATGAACGGATCGGACCCGCCCATCTCGAGCACGACCTTCTTCAGGTTGCGCCCCGCGATCTCGGCCACGGCGGCGCCGGCGCGCTCCGATCCGGTCACAGAGACGCCGCGCACGCGCGGATCGGCGATCACCCACTCGATCTGCTCGTTGGTCGCGTAGACGTTCTCGTACGCGCCGTCCGGGACGCCGGCCTCGTCGAACATCTTCTGCATCGCCTCCGCCGACTCCGGGCACTGCGGCGCGTGCTTGAGGAGGATCGTGTTCCCGATCACCAGGTTCGGTCCGGCGAAGCGGGCCACCTGGTAGTAGGGGAAGTTCCACGGCATGATGCCGAGCAGCACGCCGAGCGAGCTGCGGCGGATCAGCGCCGACCCCTCGCCGGCGAGCAGCTTGATCGGCTCATCCGCCATCAGCTCCTCGGCGTTGTCGGCGTAGAACCCGTAGATGTCGCCGCAGAAGTCGACCTCGCCGAGCGCCTGCTCGATCGGCTTGCCCATCTCACGGACGATGATCTCCGCGAGCTCCTGGCGCCGCTCAAGGTGCAGCTCGCCGACGCGGCGCACGAGGGCGGCACGCTCGGCGACGCTGGACGAGGCCGACCAGGTCCGGTGCGCCGCATCGGCGCGCCCGACCGCCGCCTTGAGCTCCTCGTCGGTGATGGTCGGATAGGTCTTGATGGTCTCGCCGGTGGCCGGGTCGACGACTGCATAGTCGGTCATGGCTCTCCTCTCCTCACTCTCACGCGCCCGTGTTGTCGTCAGGGTTTCAAATCGCCGCCATCTCTGCGGGCGCCGCAAGCGCTGCAGCCGCCCGGGTGCCCTCGAGGATTGCCTCCTCGATTCCGCGCGGGGTGCGGCAATCGCCGGCCTCCTCGACATTGAGCCCACGATCGCTCAGGGCCGACACGAGCGAGTCTTCCGGCACACGCCCCATGGAGAGCACGACGGCATCGGCGGCCAGGGTGGTCGAAAGCTCGGGAGCGAGCACGTTCCTGAGCGTGACCTCCCCTCCTCTCGCCGAGGCGACGTCGAGGTAGTGCCGAATGTCGATGCCGAGCCGGCACAGCCGGCCGATGTAGACATTGCGTGTGTACTGATGAAGCGTCTCGGCGGGTGTGATCGATCCCACCGCGAGCACCACGTCGCGGCCCGCGGCCTTCAGCACCTCGGCACAGTCGAGCGCGGTGGCATCACCGCCCCAGTCGGCCACGACGATCCTGCCCTGCGGATGGTTCCCACCTAGCACGTCCCAGGCTTGAATCACCTTTACGTCGTCGAGCGGCAACCCGGGGTCGTACGGCAGCGCGCCGGTCGCGACGATCACGAGGTCGGGCGAGAGGGCTTCCAAGGCGGCCACGTCGGCGTATTGGCCCAACCGGATGTCGACGTTCGGCCGATCGAGCAGGTGGCTGTAATTCCGTCGCAGCGACCGTGCGAGCTCCTCGTGCATCGGTGCCCTCGCTGCAATCGCAACCTGACCGCCGATCTCGTCGCGCTGTTCGAGCAGCACGATCGAATGGCCTGCTGCCGCGGCCTCGGCGGCCGCCGCGAGACCCGCGGGTCCCCCTCCGACGACGACGACGCGTCGCGTCTGCTCCGCTGGCCGCGCGCGCGGAAACGAGCGCTCGCGACCGGTCCGCGGATTCTGCGCACAGGCGATCGGGGTCTCCGCGTGATAGTGCGCGATGCAGGTGTTGCAGCCGATGCACCGCAGGATGTCGTCGTACGCTCCCCCCTCTGCCTTGCGCGGCATGTCGGGGTCGGTGATGAGGGCTCGGTTCATTCCGCAAGCGTCCAGCGCACCGGAGGAAATGAGCCGGTCCGCCTCGCGCGGGTCGACGATCCGTGTGGTCCCGATCAGAGGTGGACCGACGCGGAGTCCCGCCACCCACCTTGCGATCTCGTTCTCGGGGGTCGGTGGCGGCGGCACGATGCCGACGCATCCGCCGAAGGTCGAGGAGTCGCCAATGGCCACGTGCACGTAGTCGACCAATCCGTCGAGCGACGGCATGACGGCGCGGGCAGCATCGGAGTCGGCGCTGAGCCGCAGGCCCAGAGTGAGACTGGGCGCCGCCTCTCTAATCGCCTCGACGACGGCCACGAGCATTGCGATGCCCTGTCCCCACTGGTCATCGCGCAGATTGGTCGGGCCGAAGAACTGCTCGAGCAGGTAGTTGTGGGCCGCGGTCACCTCTACGCCATCGAGTCCGCCATCGGCCGCTCTGGCGGCGCCCGCCGCGTAGCCCTCTATCAGCTCTTCGATCTCGTGGTCGCGCAGGGCTCGGGGCTCGACGTGGTAGCGGCGCGACGGTATGGCCGACGGCGCGATGACGACCGGCTTGGGCGAGGATGCGATCACCTCGCGCCCGCCGTGGAACAGTTGCACGAACAGCTTCGTGCCGTGGGCGTGCACCCTCTCCGCCACTCGCCGGTAGCTCGCCGAGACCTCGTCGAGATATGCGCCGACGGTGTGCGCCGTCAGCAGCCCGGACGGCACAATTGCTGCTGCCTCCAGGATGATCATTCCGACGCCGCCGCGCGCGCGCGCCTCGTGGTAGGCGACAAAGTCGTCCGTCGGCAGGTGGTCGTGCACCAGTGTCGTCTGGTGCGCCGTCGACACCACCCGGTTCTGGATCTCGACCTTGCCGAGCGAGAGCGGGCTGAACAGCGACTGCAACTCGGTCACTCGTACCACTCCTCAGGCGCGAGCTTCATCGTCTCGCGGAAGTCGGTGTCATGCGTGCAGATCAAGCGGGCGCCAAGCCGGCGCTCGATGTCCTCGAGCACCTCCCAGCTCGCGACCATCGCATCGGGGCTCCAGACGATCGCCGGCAGCAGGCGCTCGCGCATCTTTTCCATCAGGTAGGTCGCATCGCTGAGCAGGACGATCGGCTGCTCACTGAGGCGGACCAGCATCGACTGGTGCCCGGGGGTGTGTCCCGGGGTGGGGATCAGAACCACTCGGCCGTCGCCGAAGAGGTCGTACTCGCCGTCGAGCTCCTTCCACCGAAGCTCGTGGTCGAAGTCGGCGCGTAGATACAGCCCGCGCTGATACACCGCGGGCCAATAGGCGAACGACAACTCGGTCCGCTGCACGTAGATCGTGGCGTGCGGGAAGAACTCGAGGCCGCCGGCGTGGTCGAAGTGGAGATGCGACTGCACCACGTGGTCAATCTCGCCCGGCTCCATTCCGAGTTTCTGCAGCTGCGACACCACGTCGTCGTCTGGTTCCATCTCGACGACGATCGCCTCGGCCGCGTCGCCCAGCCGCCCGTGTGGGTCGTCGCGGATCCCGGGGTGGACGCCGGTATCGAAAAGGACGTTCCCCTCGGGGTGCTGCACCAGGTAGAAGAAGTACGGCGCGTAGATCTTCGTCCCCACATCGGGATCGAAGGGATCGAAGATCGCGCGATCCGAGCGGTCGCCTCCGCAATGGAAGGCGTACAGGCGCATGTGGCCTGGCGCGCTCATGCCGCCAGCTCACGCCGGCGCCGAAAGATCCGCATGGTTCGTGATGGCAACACGAGCTCTCGCCCTCCCGTGATTCCTCCGGGTCGTAGCAGCATGATCAAGAGCACCAGGATCGCGAGCACCGCATCGGTCACGCCGTCGCGCAGGTGGAGGTGGATCGGACCGACACCCTCGCCGTTCTCGAGCCGTCCGATGATCTCCTGGATTACCGACACCGTGAGCGTGCCGACGACGGCGCCTGACAGGCTCTTGATGCCACCGATGACGAGCATCGCAATCAGGAAGAACGTGATGTGAAAGTAGAAGTCGTTCGGAGCGAAGCTGCCGATCCTGTGCCCGTAGAGGCCGCCGCCGATGCCGACGACGAAGGCGCTGATAGCAAAGGCGATGAGGCGCTCGCGCGTGATCCCGATCCCGGCCGCGCGCGCGGCCACCGGGTCCTCACGCGACCCGCGCAGCCTCAGGCCGACGCGGCTGCGCTGGAACAGCCATGCCGTCACGATCGTCAGCACACACCACGCGAGCGCTGCCCCAATCGTCGTGGTGATTGGGACCCCGACGAGCGCCGTGCGACCGCCGGTGACCGTCTCCCATTCACCCAGCACGACGTTCGTGATGACAAGCAACGCAAGCGTGGCTATCGAGGCCGCGATGCCGCTCAGGCGCATCAGCGGGATTCCGACGATGAAGCCGACGATGCCGGCGAACACAGCGCCGATCAGGATCGACGGAACGGTCGCAAACTGCGCGTTGGTAAGCCAGTGCGGCAGGTCGGGCAGCACGAACTGCTTTTGGGCAGTGGGAATGCTGACGAGCGCCGCTACGTACGCGCCCATTGCCATGAAGCTGATGTGCCCGAACGACAGCACGCCGGAGTTGCCGATGAAGATGTACATCCCGACCACCAGGATCAGGTTGATCAACACCGTCAGGACAAACTCGTGAAAGCCAAACGAGAGCCCCGCCAAGCCGATGCTGAGCAGGGTCAGCGCGATCAGGCCGGCGACGAGCCCGCCGGCGGCACCCCATGCCTCCGGAACCTGACGCGCGCGCGCCCGCCGCGGCTCAGCCGTTGCGACGTGCGTGGGTCCCGCCACGACTACACGCGCTCCTCGAGTGCCGCGCTCGACACGAGCCCGCTCGGGCGAACGAGCAGGATCACGATCACGATCGCGAACACGGCCGCGTCCCGATAACCCCGCGCCTCGAGCGGGAGCGCCACCTGCATGGTGACTGTGAGCACGCCGAGCAGGAATCCCCCAAGCGCGGCACCGACCAGGCTGCCGACGCCGCCGATCACGGTTGCCACGAAGCCGACCAGAACCGGCTGAAGGCCCATGTTCGACTGGATCGTGCCGGTAGAGGCGACCAGCAGGAGCGAGGCGGCCCCCGCGAGAATCCCGCTCAGGGCGAACGCGGCGGCGATCACCCTATTCGCGCTCACTCCGAGCAGTCGCGCCATCACAAAGTCTTCCGCGGCGGCGCGCATCGCAGTGCCGGTGGCGGTACGCGTGAGGAAGATCGCGAGTCCTGCGACGAGCACGACGGCCACGCCGATCGAGACGAGGTCGACGATCGCAATGCGCGTCCCGAAGATCGTGACGGGCTCGGAGAGGCCGCTCGCGAAGTCCACGCCCTTCGCGCGGCGTCCCCAGATGATCGCCGCCACGCTCTGGAGCAGGATGCTGACGGCGAATGACGTGACAAGCAGGGTCGTCGGATCTGCACCGCGAACGGGGCGGAATGCGATCCGTTCCATGAGCAACGCCGCGATCGCGACGACGAGCAGGACGATGATCACGATCATCGGCCACGGCAGTCCCGCGGTTAGGAAGATCGTGAAGCCGCCGATCATCACCAGCTCGCCGTGGGCGAAATTCACCAGGTGCATCACCCCGAACACGAGAGCGATCCCCAGCGCCAACATCGCGTCGAGGCTCCCGAGGCTGAATGCATCGAAAACATGTTGCATCTCTAACCCTCTCTCTCTCAGACGTAGGACTCACCCAGGTAGGCGGCAGCGAAGTCCGCTCTCTCCAGCAGCTCTTCACGCGTGCCCGTCAGTTCGACCTCGCCGTTCCTCAGAACGTATGTGCGATCTGCCAGCTCGACGGCGATCCCAGCCACCTGCTCGATCAGCAGTACGGTGATGCCGTCGTCGCGGAGCTGCGCGAGCTCCTGCATGACGCGCTCGACGATCAGCGGCGCCAGCCCGAACGACGGCTCGTCCAGCAGCATGAACTTCGGCCGCGCGACCAGCGCACGCGCGATCGCCAGCTGCTGCTGCTCACCCCCAGACAGCTGGCCCGCAGGCGATTGCAGGCGCCGCTCCAGGAATGGGAACCGGCTGACCGCGAGGCCGACCAAGTCCTCCTGCTCGCCTCGGTTCAACCGGCCGCGCGCACGCGCCCCCAGCTCGAGGTTCTCGCGCACCGTCAGCGCTCCGAAGATGTGGCGCCCCTCCGGAACGAGCGACAGCCCCTTGCGAGCGATCGCCTCCGGCCGCTGGCCATCGATGCGATCGCCGCGGAAGTGGATGCTGCCGCCGACCGGCTTGACGACGCCGCTGATCGACCACAAGAGGGTCGACTTGCCGGCTCCGTTCGCGCCGATCACGGCCACGATCTCACCCTCGAGGACACGCATCGAAACGCCGCGGAGTGCCATCACCGCGCCGTACGCGACCCTGAGTTCAGCTACCTCCAGCACGTCCCACGCTCCCGGTCCCAAGGTAGGCCTCGAGAACTCGCTCGTTCGTTCGGATCTCAGCCGGAGCCCCCTCCGCCAACGTGATGCCGTTGTCCAGCACTTGGACGCGCTCGCACAATCTCATCACGACCCGCATGTCGTGCTCCACGAGCGTTACGCCTATCCGGCGCGTCTCGCGAAGACTCCCGATGAAGTCGATCACCGCATCGGTCTCTGCCTCGTGCAGCCCAGCCGCCGGCTCGTCGAGGAGCAGGAAGTCCGGCTCGGCCGCCAGTGCTCGGGCGATCCCGAGTCGCCGCTGCGATCCCGCGGGCAGGATTCCTGCCCAGGTCCCGGCGAGCTCGGTCAGCCCGAGTTCGTCCAGCAGGTCGGAAGCACGCTCGCGCGCCTCGCGGCGCGAGGCTCCCACGCCGACCGCGCCGACCTCGATGTTCTCGCGGACGGTGAGCTGCGCGAACGGTCGCACCCCCTGGAAGGTTCGCGCAAGGCCCCGCCGCGCATACTGCTGTGGTGACCATCCGCGCGTTGCTCCGCCGCGGAAGCGCACGACCCCAGCGGCGGGCTCGAGGAAACCGGAGAGTACGTTCAGGAGCGTCGTCTTGCCGGACCCGTTCGGGCCGATCAGGCCAACGATCTCCCCCGGCCTGCAGACGAACGTGACCCCGTCGAGAGCCTTCACTCCGGCGAATGCGACGGTCACCTCCTCCGCGACCAGCGCGTCGTCCGTTCCCACCTGCCGTCCGACTGTCGCGCTCGTAGTCCTCACCCGGTCAGCGTCGGGGGCTTCTTCACCTTCCAGGTCTCGCCGCTGAATCGGATCTTCCCGTCCTGGACCTCCATGATCAGCATGGGCCGGTCGAGCGCGATGTGGGCGGTGTCCGTGTAGGTGGTCGCGCCGACGAGCGTGTCCACGTCCTTGAAGCTGTCGAGCGCCTTGCGCACCGGTTCCGCATCTGTCGTCCCCGCCTCTTCCACGGCCTTCTTCCAAAGGTCCATTACGGCGGCACCGAAAAGGGCGTAGGCCGTCTGCGGCGGATGGCCCTGCTTCTTCGTGAACGCTTCAACGAACTCGTTCACCCGCGGGTTGGGGTCGTCGCCGTAGATCGACCCCATCGACGGGTAGAAGACATCGCTCAGGTCCGGCACCGCCTTCAGCCAGTAGCTGCCGTCCGTGGCCGTGGCCATCAGGATCGGCATGTCCAGGCCCGCGGCGCGAATCTGACGGATCCATCCCGGTGACCCCGGCGGCTGGCTGCACATGTACACGAAGTCAGGGTTTGAGTCCTTGATTCGCGTCACCGTCGAAGCGATCGACTTGTCGTCGGCCGAGAGCGTGTCGCTGCCAACGGTCTCGCCGCCGAGGTCGTCCCAGCGGTTGCGGAAGCCCTTGCAAACCTCGCCGTCGTAGCCGGCGAAGGTCTTGTCCTCGATCACGAATGCGCGCGAGAGGTTCCGCTTCATCTTCGCCCACTCGGCCATCACATAACCCTCGAGGTAGGTGATGTGGCTGGGTGTGTAGACGTACTTGCCGATGCCCTGCGGCCCGAAGCGCGCCGACGCCTCGCAGAGCGAGAACGAGATGATGCCCTTCTGTTGCGCCGCGATCGCACCCGGGGCTCCCAGGTCTGGGTCGCAGGGGGTCAGTACGAGCTCGGCCCCCTTGTTGATCAGATCGATAGTGACCCGTGAGGCCAGCGACGGGTCGCTCTTCATGTCGCGAACGACCACGTCCAGCTTGCGGCCGTTGATGCCGCCGTTTGCGTTGACCTCATCAGCCGCTTGCTGGAACGCCTGCATGGGGGGCTCGTCGAAGGGCGCTTCGTCACCGGTGAGCGCCACCGCCGCCCCGATCAAGATCGGCTTGTTCTTGTCGTTGCCGGAGCTACTGCCGGAGTCATCGTCGCCCCCGCAGCCACCGGTAGCAAGTGCCGCGAGACAAATCAGGACGAGGCACACGTTCCTTATTGCATGGCTCCTCAATGGGGTCCTATCGCTCACTGACATCTCCCGAGTCCCTCCAGTCGCTGATGGCTCTTTGGCACCTGCGCCTCCCGGATAGTTCAAACCGGCTGTCTCATCGTCGACGACCCCTCGTAGTCGACACTCAGCGTGTAGCGCGGATCGTCGTGGATCTCCCAGTAGCGGTCGCGTATCGCGGCTGTGATCGGGCCTGGCGACCCAGATCCGACCGACTCTCCGTCCAGCGTGGCGACCGGCATCACCCCACCGGCCGTGCTCGTCAAGAAGATCTCCTCGGCCTCGTAGAGGAGTGGGACCGGCATTTCGCGAACGTGCACCTCGAGCCCTTGCTCGCGTGCGATCTCGATCGCCGTCCTGCGCGTGATTCCCTCCAGCACGCCCGTGTCCGGCGTATAGAGCTCACCGCTGACGATCGCGAAGACGTTGAAGCCAGGCCCCTCCGTCACGTGTCCTTCGCCGTCGGTGAGGATCGGCAGCCAAGCGTCGCGGTCGTAGGCCTCGAACAGGCCGCGAACGAGATCGCCCCAATGGAAGTTCTTGACCGTGGGATCGACCGAGTCGGACGGGATCCGGCGCGTGTTCCTCGAGACCACGACGTTGGTCCCTTGCTCCTGCAACTCGGGCCGCACGATCCACACGTACGGGATGGCGTATGCATAGAAGCGAGGGGTCCAGCGGCGCGGGTCGCGTTCTCCCGGGCTGGGGACACCGCGTGTGACGATCGCTTCCACGTACGCCTCCCGGAGACCTGAGCGGCGGACGACCTCCACCAGAATCGTGCGGATCTCGTCGCGCTGCAGCGGAAGCGCGAGCCGGATCTTCGCGCAGCCCTGCTCGAGCCGGGTGAGGTGATCCTCGAGTCTGAAGAAGCGACCGTGCCAGACCGCGGCGACATCGTAGGTCAGGTCCGATCGGACGAAACCCGCGTCCAGGATCGGAATCCGAGCTTCGGCGATCGGCAGGTACTTGCCGTCAATCCACGCGCAGCCATCGGCGAAGTCGGTCATGCCGCCACCTCCAGCCGCTGGAGGACCGCTGCGGTGATGCCCGCCGGCCCCGGAAGGAACGCATCTTCGAGTGGAGGACTGAATGGGATGGGGCTGTCCGGAGTCGTCAGCAGCCAGGCGTCGTCCAGCTCGTCCAGCGCTACTGCGGCGACCGCGCCAAGTAGACCGGCCGCCCACCCGCCGGTTTGCGGTCCCTCCTCGACCACAAGTAGGCGATTCGTCCGACCGATCGACTCGAGAACTGTCTCGACGTCGAGTGGACGCAGACTGCGCATGTCGATCACCTCCGCCTGGATGCCTGCCTCTGCCAGCGTCCCGGCCGCCGCGAGGGCGGCGGTGACACCCGTCATGACCGCGGCGATCGTGAGGTCGCCGCCGGGACGCACGACCGTCGCCTCGCCCACTCGAATCGTCCCGTCCTCGAGGTCGCCCTCGATGTTGTAGAGCTTCTTGTGCTCCAGGACAACGACGGGGTTGGGGTCCTGGACAGCAGCCTTGAGGAGCAATCGCGCGTCCGATGGCATAGACGGGCAGACGACCTTGAGGCCTGGTACTCCGTCCAGCCAGGTACCGGGGCTCTGAGAGTGGATGGCTCCGAACCGTCCCCCGGCGCCGACCGCGGTGCGGACCACGAGGGGCACGCTTGCGCTCCCGCCCGACAGGTACCAGTACTTCGCTGCCTGATTGACCAGGCTATCCATCGGCAACGCCATGAAGTCGCCGAACATGATTTCGATGATCGGCCGCAGCCCCGCCACGGCCCCTCCGAAGGCGACGCCGGCCAGCGCAAGCTCGGAGATCGGCGTGTCGACGACCCTGCGCTGCCCGAAGCGCTCGACGAGCCCCTCCGTCACCTTGAACACGCCGCCCGCGTCGGCGACGTCCTCACCGAGCAGCACCACCCGCTCGTCGCGCTCCATCTCTTCGGCGATCGCCAGGCGGATCGCTTCACGGAACTCAGGCATCGCAGTACTCCGGAATCCGGGCGGCTGAAGGAGCGGGGAACGGCGCAGCGAGCGCACTATCGAACACTTCCGCGATCCGCTCCTCGACGGCTGCGGCGATCTCGGACAGGACGCGCTCAGCCCCCTCCGTGTGCGAGCTGATAGCGGTAGCCACGAGCTTGATCGGGTCGCGCTCACGCCACTCTTCCAGTTCCCCCGGCGGACGGTACTTGCCGGGATCCGTACGCGAGTGGCCGGCGAATCGGTACGTGCGGCACTCGAGGAAGCTGGGCCCATCACCGTCACGCGCGTGTCGAACCGCCTCCGAAGCGGCGTCGAAGACCGCGAGCGGATCGTTGCCGTCCGCCGTTTCCGCGGGGATGCCGAAAGCCGCGGCGCGGGCGGGGATGTCACACCCGGCGGTAACACGCTCCCACGGCGTGTACTCGCCGTACAGGTTGTGCTCGCAGACGAACACGACGGGAAGAGCGAAGACGGCAGCGAAGTTGAGGCATTCGGCGAAATACGCCTGGTTCGCGGTGCCCTCTCCGAAGAGCGACACGGCGACACGGCCGCTGTCGCGAAGGGCGAATGCGGCACCAGTCGCCGCGGCCATAGTCCCGCCAACGATCCCGAAGCACCCGATCAGCCCGTGATCGAGGTCCATGATGTTCATCGATCCCGCGCGGCCGCCGCAGGTGCCCGTCGCGCGGCCCATCAGCTCAGCGGCAAGACCGCTCGGCTCCACCCCACGCGCGAGGGCGTGCCCATGCCCGCGATAGGTCGCTGCAACGAGGTCGTCTGGACCCAACGCCGCTGCCACCCCCACCGCGACAGCCTCCTGTCCGATGCAGAGATGGGTGGTCCCGTGGACCTCGCCGCGAAGGAACAGCCGCTCGACTTCCTCCTCGAAGCGGCGGATCAGCAGCATCCTCTCGTAGGCCTCCTCCAGCGTCATCGCTCCTCCATCAGAGCGACCGCAGCGGTGTTGATCCCTTCGACATCGAGGCCGTAGTGCTTATAGAGGGCTGACGGCGGGCCGATGAGCGCGTACTCGTCGGGTGGCAACCCGAGTCGCTTCAGCGAGACGTCGGCGAGCCCGGCGTCGACCAGAGCGTCGGCGCAAGCGCTCGCTACGCCGCCCACGACGTTGTGCTCCTCGGCCACCAGCACCCGGCCGGTGCGGGTTGCGACGTCGCACAATCCCTCGTTGTCGAATGGGCGCACGGTGTGGGCGTCGACAACCGTTGCCTCGAAGCCGTGCTCTGCGGCGAGTCGGTCCGCGGCCCCGAGCGCCGGCGCTACGGTCACGCCGTTTGCGACGATCGTGAGGTCGTCGCCGTCCCGCAAGGATGCCAGCCGCCCAAGTTGGAGATCGGCCGTCGCCTGGTCGTACACGTCGGGCTCGCGGCCCCTGCCGAGACGGAAATAGACCGGGCCGTCGAGATCGACGGTGGCGCGCAGTGCCCAGGCGGTCGAAGCTGCATCACAGGGGCAGATGACGGTCATATCCGCGACTGCCCGCAGGAAAGCGAGGTCCTCCGTCGCGTGATGGGAAGTTCCGTAGAAGCCGAGAGACACGCCGGCGTGGTGCGCCAGCAGACGGACCGGTAGGCCCGGATAGGCAACATCAGTCCTCAACTGCTCGGCGGCGAGCAGTCCGACGAAGCTCGCGAAGCTCGCCGCATACGGGATAAAGCCGAACGTCGCGAGCCCGGCGGCGACGCTCACCATGTTCTGCTCCGCTATTCCCATGTTGAGAAACCGCTGCGGATGGCGTCGCTCGAAGTCGACGGTCCTGTTGGAGTACATGAGGTCGGCGGTGAGCACAACGATGCGATCGTCGTCGTCGGCCATCTCCGCCAGCACCTCGCCCGCGACCGCTGAACGCGCGAGTTGGGTCGAGGCGGCGAGGTCCCAACTCGGCTCGCGGGGTCGAGGCGCACGAAAAGGCTCACGCATTCTGCGTGACCTCCAAGGTCGTCGCCCGTTCGTCTTCAGGGCCGAGATAGCCGAGGTGCCACGTCCGTGACAACTCCATGTACTTCACGCCCTTTCCCTTGACCGTCCTGGCCACGATGCAAATCGGTACCCGTGACGTAGCTGTGGGAAGCGAGCCGAAACAACGGAGGAGCGCGACCGGGTCGTGGCCGTCTTCGACCTCCTCAACTCGCCAGCCGAAGGCCTCGAATCGCCTGCCAATCGGCTCGACCGACATGATTTCCTCGGTCGGCCCATCGAGTCCCATCTGGTTGCGATCGACGATCGCGACGAGGTTGCCGAGCCCAAAATGCGCGGCGGCCTGAGCGGCCTCCCAGATCTGGCCCTCGTTGAGCTCCTGGTCACCCAGCAGCGCGTAGACACGCGTCGCGTGGCTCTCGCGCAGCCGCGCACCGATGGCCATCCCCACCGCGACCGACAGCCCGTGGCCGAGGGACCCGGACGAGAAATCGATCCCCGGGACCCGGCGCATGTCGGGGTGGTCGCCCAGGGGGCTGCCGACGCGCGTGTAGTGGTCCAGCCAGTCGCTCGGAAAATAACCCCTCTCCGCCAACACCGGGTAGACGCCGACTGCGCAGTGGCCCTTCGAGAGAACCAGGCGGTCGCGCTCGGACCAGGTCGGGTCGTCGCTCAACCGCATGACACTCGAATAGAGGGCCGCGAGGATCTCTGCACACGAGAAGACACTCGTGAAGTGGCCGCTCTTGGCGATTCCAATGAGCCGGATCGTCTCGACCCTGATTCGACGGGCCAGGTCACGGACGCGCTGCACGTCGCGCTCCATGGGAGCCGCCCGGGCTTGTTCTTGGGTGCGACTCAGGTCTCCTCCAGGCAGCTCCGAGACGTCGGCTAGACCGCCGCGCGCGAACCTAACAAAGGTGGCATCCGAAGTCCAACAATTGGATACAATCTTTAGGAGGCCGCGGATCGGTCGTTCCGGAGCGCGCCTCTAATCCGGGGATTCGATGTCAGCGACGGCGCACTTCGTATCCGATGTCGCGCATCCGGATCCCACGTCCGGCTCGCGCGTGCAGCTACTCGTACCAGGCGTCCGGCGCCATGCGCACCGAGGTTTCGTAGTCGAGCTCGTGGGTTGTCATGAGGTGCGCACCCTCGCGCTGCTCGATCTCCTCGATCCGGTCCCAGCTAGCGATCATTGCGTCGGGACTCCAAAGGATCCCGGGCAGGCTGCGAGAGCGCAATTTGCCGAGCAGGTAGGCAGCGTCCGCGAGCAGGAAGACCGTCTGACCTGGTAGGCGCACGAGTAGCGACTGATGTCCCCGCGTATGCCCGGGGGTGGAGATGGCCATCACGCGTCCGTCGCCGAAGACGTCATGATCGCCGTCGAGCTCGTGCCAGTTGAGCTCCATCCCGAAGTCCTCGCGCAGGTAGATCGCCTCCTGATAGATCGGTGGATCGGTGGCGAAAGCGAGTTCCTCCCGCTGGACCAGTATCGGGGCGTGCGTCAGCCAGGCGAGACCACCAGCGTGGTCGAAATGCAGGTGCGACTGCACCACGACATCGATGTCGGTCGGTTTGAGACCAATCGACGCGAGCAGCGACTCGATGTGGTGCTCCGGCTCCAGGCGGACCTGGAAGTCGGCGGCTGCCGGCCCCAGCCGCGCTTCTGGATCGGTGCCGAGCTGAGGGTGCGCCCCGCTGTCAAAGAGCAATCTGCCCTCTGGGTGCTCGACGACGTAGACGAAATACGGGTTGTAGACCTTCGTGCCGACATTCGGGTCGAATGGGTCGAACGCGGCCCAGTCCATGACATCACCGCCGCAGTGGAGCGCGTAAAGCCGCATCACGCCTCGTCCAGGGCAGCCCGGATGGCTTCGCCGATCATCACGACGTGATCGTCCTCGCAGACCAGTGGCGGTGACAACGCGATCTCGCGCGCCAGCGGTCGCAAGATGACGCCGTGACGCCGGACGGCCGCGGCCAGCTTCGCCACCGCGCCGGCATCGCGGGCAAGGATTTCCGGCTGGAGCTCCACCGCCGCCACGAAGCCGAGGCCGGCACGGACCTCGGCCACGGCCGGATGCTCCTCCAGCGGCCGCAGCTCCTCCGCCAGCCGCTCCTCAAGGTGCCGGCTGGCATCGAGCAGCCCCTCCTCTTCGATGATGTCCATGTTCGTCAGCGCAGCGACGCAGCAGGTCGGGTGCCCGGCGTAGGTGGTTCCGTGGCGCCAGACACGGTGAGCGTCGCCCTGCCAGAGCGGGTCGGCCACGCTACCGGCGACCAACACGCCCCCGAGAGGCAAGTACCCCGACGTCACGCCCTTGGCGAAGACGATCATGTCGGGGGTCAGGCCGAACCGCTCTATGCCAAACCAGGTCCCAAGCCTTCCGAATCCCGCAATGACGGAGTCGGAAACAAGCAGGATTCCGTGACCACGACAAAGGTCCGCAACCCCCTCCAAGTAGCCCGGCGGCGGGTGCTGGACTCCGCCGGCGCCCAGTATCGGCTCGAAGAAGAAAGCCGCCACGCGCTCGGGCCCGACTCGTTCGATCTCCTGCTCGAGCGCCGACAGCGAATCGTGTTGCACCTGCGTTGTCTCCGGCATCAGCGGACCGAAGGCTGCCCGGTTTCCCTCGATTCCGCCAAGACTTGTCCCGAAGCCGAACACTCCATGGAAGGCCCCGCTCCGGCTGATCACGTGCGTCCTGTGTGGCTGACCAACCGCAGCCCAGTAGAACCTGGCCAACTTGGCGGCGGTCTCGATGCTGTCGCCACCCCCGGTTGTGAGCAAGACCCGGGCGTCTTCCATCGGGGCGAGCTCGGCCAGCCGTTGCGCGAGCGCCTCGGCGGGCTCGTTGCTGATGTCGCCAAAGATCGAGTACGCGTCGAGCTTGACGATCTGCGCGGCGATCGCGTCCGCCATTCGGCGGCGACCGTGTCCGATATTTGAGTACCAGAGGCTCGCGGTCCCGTCGATGTAGCGGTTGCCATCGGCGTCCCACAGCCAGACCCCCTCGGCGCGCTCGAGCAACAGCTCATGCCCCGCAACCGCCGACATGTCCGAGAAGGGGTGCCAAAGCCGGGCTTGATTAGTGGTGACGGCTACGCCCATGTCGCCTTACTCCTCGCTGTCGCTGCCGCCCGAACCATAAGACGGAGGCGAAGCGCTCGTCAAGATTTTGGAGCCAATTCGCCCTATCGCCACCGACGCGCTCGCCTGGCAATGCTGGTCCTACGTTGGCTCAAGAGGACGATTGCATCCAAAACACGTTCCAGCGACAATTTGGTCTGCGCCATGGATAAGGACGAGGTCCTCGAACTCACACGGCAATTCGTCGCCCCGCACCGAGTGGAGACATGGGCCGCCCATGGGACGCAGCTCGTCATAGGGCACCGGGAGGGATACCGCGTCTGGGACCTCGACGGGCGCGAGCTCCTTGATCTTCATCTCAATGGAGGGACCTACAACCTCGGGCACCGCAACCGGGAGCTGGTCGCGGCACTATCCGCTGCGCTGGCCGACCTCGACATCGGCAACCACCACTTCGCCAGCCCGGCCCGCGCGGAACTCGGACGTGAGCTCGCACGGCTCACGCCGGGCGACCTGACCTACTCGGTGTTCTGCGCGAGCGGCAGCGAAGCCAACGACGTTGCGATCAAGAGCGCACGGCGTGCGACGGGCCGACGCGAGATAGTCGGTTTGGCCGCCGGCTACCACGGTCGGACTGGATTGGCCGGCGCCGCCGGCGAGGATACGTCGGCGAGCTACTTCCTATCCGACTCACCGGACTTCGTCACGGTCCCGTTCGGGGATCTCGATGCGATCGAGCGGTACCTCCGCGGCGGCAGCGTGGCAGCGGTGATCCTCGAGACGATCCCCGCCACGTACGGATACCCGACGCCGCCGCCCGGCTATCTGAGCGGAGTCCGCGCCCTCTGCGACCAATACGAGGCGCTGTACATCGCCGACGAGGTGCAGACGGGACTCGGCCGCTCCGGCACGGTCTGGGCAGTCGAGAGCTTCGGGATCCAGCCCGACATCCTCGTGACGGGCAAGGGCCTGTCAGGTGGGCTGTACCCGGTCGCTGCCGCCGTGATCGGAAAGGACGTCAGCGCCTGGTTGCACGAGTACGGCTGGGGGCACGTGTCGACGTTCGGCGGCTCCGAAATCGGCTGCAAGGTGGCCCTCAAGGTGCTCGAGATCACGACGCGCGACGAGGTGAAGGATCGCGTCCGTCAACTGATCGACCGCTTCAGGACGGAGCTCTCCGGGATCCGCGAAGCGGAGCCGTACCTGACAGAGGTACGTCAGACGGGCCTCATCATCGGGCTGCGCGTCGACCATCCAGACGGCGCCGTGTATCTGCAGCAGCAGTTGTTCGAGCGGGGAGTCTGGGCAATCGCCTCGGGGTTCGACCAGGCCGTGCTCCAGTTCAAGCCTGGGCTCCTGTTTGAGGACTCTGACGTCGATCTGGTCCTTGAGCGTCTGGCCGACGCGCTCGCAGCGGCGAAGGACATCGACAGGGCGGTGCCGCGACGTCACGGCGTCGGAGCCGACAGGCGGTGACACACGGAACTCGGCCGGAGGAGGCCGTCTTCGACCGACTCGCGACAGCCGCCCTTGCGCGCTATCCAGCGTCCCGCCGAGCAGAGCTCACGTTCATCAGACATGGCGAGAATGCAACGTTCCGGGTCGATGACTCAGAGCGGTCGTTCGCGCTCCGCCTCGCGCGGCCGGGCTACCACACCGCCGCCGCGATCCGTTCCGAGATCGCGTGGATGGACGCGCTGCACGCGGCTGGCATCAACACCCCGCGCCCCGTCCGAGGACGCAACGGCGAGGTGGTCCAGGACATCGCAATTGAAGGCCGGGGGCACATCGCGGTGGCCTTCGAGTGGGTCGACGGCGTGCCTTTGCCTGAAGCAACGGCGACCGACCCCTGGATTCAGCTCGGCCGGATCATGGCCCGCATCCACGACCACGGACGGCAGTGGTCGCCGCCCGCCGGCTTCGAGCGCCCAGCGTGGGATGCACAAGCGCTCGTCGGCGCCCGCCCGCGCTGGGGCACACCGTGTCCTGCAGGCGCCTGGTCGGACACTGACCGGCGCTTGCTTCTCGCCGCCCGCGATGCCGTACGCCACAGGCTCTCCAGGTTCGGGACCTCCGCTGACCGGTTCGGTCTCCTACACGCGGACCTGGGGTTCGAGAACGTCCTGGTCACGAACGACGGGACAGCTGTCGTCATCGATTTCGACGACTGCGGACCCAGCTGGTACCTATACGAGTTCGCGAGCGTCCTCTACCCCTTGGAGAACGACAACCGGTTCCGGGACTACTTCGCCGCGCTCGTGGCCGGCTACCGCGGTTCGGCCGAGCTTACGGACGACGTGCTCGCCGAGTTACCGACCTTTCTGATGTGTCGGCGCCTGGCGACGCTCGGGTGGATGTTCAGTCGCCCCGAGACTCAACACGCGCAGCAGCAGCGCACGGGTCGTCTGCGCACGAGCCCGGCTGCCGCAGCGCGCTTCCTGGATTGGCACGCAGCCAACCCCGCCGAGCCCGCCGCCGGATCGATGCGGGACCGCTAGTCGAAGAGCTCCGCACGTTCAAGTAGCCCGACTCGAGTACGGCGAATGTGCTGCCGTTGCCGGTCACCGGCTTCTTCCGCGTCGCGGCGCTCGATCGCGTCGATGATGAGGCGGTGCTCGAGGTGGACGATCTCCAAGCGCTCTGGCGTGAGCGAGCCGACATAGGCGCGGCGGTACTGCTGTGTCTGGTTCCAGAAACCCTCGACCATTCGAAGCGCACGCGGCATCTCCGCCCTGCGGTAAGTGGCCAGATGGAATTGACGGTCCTCCGCCAACCAGTGCTGGACGTCGCTCGCAGCATCCTCAATCGCCTGCATCCGCTGGCGGAGGTCGGCGATGTCCTCGTCGCTCAGATTCGGAACGCTCGCCGCGATGACCAGCGGCTCGATCACTTCGCGAAGGCGATACAGCTCTACGCACTCGTGCAGGTCGACGCGCGCCACACGCGCGCCGCTGTGCGGCACGAGGCTGATGAGGCCCTCGTTCTCGAGTTGCCGGAGCGCCTCGCGCACGGGGATCCGACTGACCCCATACTCGGTCGCCAGCGCCTCCTGACGAATCCGGTCGCCCGGCTTGAGATCGCCCCGGAGGATGAGGTTTCTGACGCCCTCCAAGATGAGATCGCTCGCCGGGCGATATCCATCTTGCTCGGAAGTCGACGATGCGCGAGCCATTAGCAGTTCGGACCAGGCTAACGCTGGCCAGGAAGAACGTATCCAATTTAGTCCCACGCCCGACGTATGTCTTCGATCCGCTCTGGGCCCCCCGCTCGAGGCGGCCGTCGAGGGGGCAACACCCGGCTGCCGGATCGTCAACCTCGGCCGGGCGCCGGCGCGCGCTGCGGTGACGTCTGCCGCGGTGCGCGGTGAACAGCTCGAGATCCACGGCTATCTGAGCTTCGCGGTGCCAGTGGCACGTGCGCCTCGACGCCGCGCTGTCCGCCTAGTGCCGCCGCCTCGACTTCAGGTGCAGCACCGCGTCTCCGGCGAATGGCGGGGTGAACTCCACGCTGCGAGTGTGGCGCGTGGCCGCGACGTGCGAGCGCGCGACGGTGGCGCCGGCGCTCGGGTCGAGCCATTCAAGCGCATAGCTCCCCGGGCGCAAGTTCAGCGTGAACGCGCCACTGCCGGGCTGGTAGACGAGGTACTCCGCGCTTGGATCGGCGAGGCAGTAGCCGGTGGACGACAGCGAACTGCGAGGTGTCATCGAGACCAGGTCGATCCTCGAGGCCATACGACGAGTGTCACCCAGCGCTCGAACGCCCTCGTCGAAACCCGACTTGTCGGGATCGTAGTCCAGGAGGCTTGGGTTGTTGCCGCGCGTGAACTCCTTCCAGGCCCACGCGCGGGCGCCGACCGGGTCGTCCTGGAGAGCGGTGAAGCCCATATGGTCGGTTTCGGCGATGATCACCTTGCTTCCGTCGGCCTCCGGTGGGTTGCTGCGGAGGTCGAGTCCGGCGAAGTTTCCGGGCGCGATCACGTCGGCACGGCTCTGGAACAGGATGTCGTTGTTCTGCGGGCTCAGGGCGCCAGGCTGACGGCCCACCCGGCTCATGAACACGGGATGGCGCTTCAGCTTGCATCGCTCGAGCGCCTTGATCGTGTCGATGACGTGGTACTGCCACTCAACGGTGCCCGGACTCTCGTTCGCTATCTCGTACAGCACGTTGTCGAGGTCGTTCATTGCGTTGACGATCGTTCGCACGTACAGATCCTGAAGCCGCGTCACGGCCGGTATGGCCAGCGTGTGCGTCGCGATCCCTTGGCCCGTCCCGCCGGGGTCGCCATCGATCCCGTTGATGTTGTTGGTCGCATTGAAGGGATGGCCCGCCCAGCCGGCGAGATCCTGGGCCGCCTGCGGACTGAGGACGCTAAAGCCCTCAAACAACATCACCGACACGTAGATCCCGCGCTCGCCAGCCGCCTGCGCCCGTTCCCTGAAACGCGCGACATACGCGGGATCGATTTTGGTCAGATCGAACTTTGGCCCGCCATCGAAGGCCGTCCCCGGCCCGGTTCGCAACCACGGAACCGGGTGCGGGTGATCGTCGGGCTGGCCCGCCTCGCCGCCGAAGTTGGTGACGAAAGGAGTCTCGTAGAGCCAGAGCCGAATGTAGTTCAGCCCGTTGGCCGACATCATGTCCAGGAAGGCGCGCTCCTGGAATGGAGTGCCCCAGTTGTAGCCGAAGGCCGTGCTGATAAAGCCGTCCTGTACGTTGCCCCAGGTTTCGGCACCGGCGAGGTAGACCAGCCTGCCAGTCTGGTCGGCGAGATAGCGCGGGTTTGTACGAGCAACCCTTAGTGGCCCGCGACCTAGCTTTGGCCTGCGCGCGTGGGAGGCAACGGCGCTCGGTGAAAGCGATCCGAGGCCGGCGGCGGAAACGCCGAGGAGGCCCGCCCGCTGGACGAACGTCCTGCGGCTGATCCCGCGGCGCCCGTCGCGATCGATCCTCGCGCCGTCCGAATCCCAATGTTGCCCCGGCGTCCAATGCATGCGCTTCCTCCTCGCAGGCCGATGGGCTGATAGTACTAATGGTGATCTATCATATAGCTAGGCAGGTGTCAACGCGCAGGATCCGCGCCTGCTGCGAGGCGCCTGGCGATCGACGCCCAGCAGAGATCCACCAGGAGGTTGCTGCACTGCTTGGCGAGGGCGAGTAGCTGTTCCTGCTGGGGCCAGGCCGCGTCGCCGCACCCGGCGCGATCTCCTCGCAGGTCGCTCGTGAGAGCCGCGCGCCGAAGAGTCGCTCGGTGGTCAGGTCCACAGCACGAAGCACGCGCCGCGCATCAGCATCGGACATCCCCCGCGGAGACGAGGTCGTCCACCGCGTACGGCGCAATCAGGGCTGTCCAGTCCGGCGGCACGTACAAGGGCTCGGTCTCGCCGGCCGGAATGAAGCCATACACCGCGTCGCGCAGGCGATGCCGCTCCTCGACCAGGTGCTCGTGGGTGTCGATCCACGGCGTCGCGGCCGCGAGCTCCGCGAGGGCGCCCCGAACCGCCTCAGCGGACATCCGCCTCGTTACTTGGCTTTGAGGACCAGCACCCAGTCGTTGGCCCCGGTGCCGTTATCCCCGGGGGTCGTGAAGTCCCGGGAGCCCGCGTTTGCGAAGGGCGAGCCCGCGACTGCGATGTAGGCCCCGGTCGCTGGATTGAACCATTGGGCGGTCGTCTTTCTGCTCAGCCGCGACATGTTGACCGTAAGCGTTCGCGCCTCGGTTCCCGTGGGCGGCACATAGGCCATGACGAGGCTGCCGCCGCCCGTCCGGGCCGACGTCACGTAGTCCGCAGCTCCGAACGTTCCATACCCCGCCGTCACCGTGGTCTGGTTCTGATCCGGGACGAGGTCGTACCACGCGTGCGACGTAAAGAACCTGTTCAGGCGCTCCATGTCCTGATGTCCGACCGAGCCGATCCCCTCGGGTCCGTCCCAGGTTCCGTTCGCCAGTTCCGAGTTGCCGAAACTCCAAACGAACTCGTTACCGAAGAACTGGCCCGTGGCTCCCGACAGATCTGCCCAGTACGCCTGCCGCCGAATCCGTGCCGGGTCGTTCGTGAGGTAACTCGGCAGCGCGGACGGGCAGTGCGACGCCGGGCACTCGTACCTGCCCTCGATCACGTATGCGGGCATCACATTTGGTTGGTTGTAGGCACGCCTTGACAGTCGGTAGACCTCGCCGGCGCGCGACGGGAAGGTGTCCTCGTCGCTGTGGTAGACACCGTTCAGATTCAAGAACGGAGCGAAATTAGCCTGGTCGGTCGACAGAGTGCCCGTGCTAGCCGCGGCTCCCAACGGGCTTCGCGCGCCATGGAAAGTGTGGAAACTCGCCGGCTTGATGTCATTGATCCCCTTGAGGATCTCCAAAGCGTTCCGCTCGCCCTCAGACCCTGAGGGAGGGCTGTAATCGCCGCCGTTCATCCACACGATGTTGGAAAAGTTCCGGAAGCGCCGGCCGAGATACCTCCCGTAGGCTCTCATCTTCGCCGGCCCGTTGGCGATGATGTCGTTCCACCACCCGTCGCTGCCGGCGCCGAACCCAAGGAAGGCGGGCAGGAGCCAGACAGCCATTCCCCTCTTCTCGGCCTGCTTGACCACCCAGGCCGCATGGTTGAAATAGACCGGGTTTGGCGTCGAGAAGTCTCCGGGCGTGTTGAAGGGCGCGACACCGTAGATGTTGTTGGGCGCTTTCCTCGAGTAGGTGTTCTCGATCAAATACGCGAAGACGGCGGTACTTCCATGTCGGGCCCTGTCGTCCAGGTATCGCCGCGCATCCGCCTTCGTGAGATTCGTGATGATCGTCCAGGAAGCGTCTCCCGCGATGAAGAACGGGACGTTGTTGTGACCGACCAGATAGTGGCCGTTGGCGCTCTCCTTCAAAGGAAAGGTCGCTTTGGGTTTCGCCTGCGCGACCGACGTGCCGACCGTCAAGAGCGCGAGAACCAACAGCGCGGACAAGCTGCGCCCAACATTCCCGACGTGCCGATCCATCCAGACCTCCCTCTGGCACCGAAGCGATCAGACTGGCGACCTATAATACAGGTCTACAGCATGGCGAGCAATACGACTATGCCGCCGTCAGGCCGCCGTCGACCGGCAGCAGGGCTCCGGTCACGTACGAGGACTCGTCACTCGCGAGGAACGCGATCGCGGCGGCAATTTCGTCAGGTGTTGCCGCTCGCGCCGCCGGCACCCTGCGTCGCAGCTCCTCCTGACCGCCGGGGTCCTCGAGGTATGCGCGTGCGAGATGGGTGTCGGTCACGCCGGGCACGACGCCGTTGACGCGGATTCGATCGTCCGCGTACGCGGCGGCGAGGGTGCGCACGAGGCCGACGACGCCGGCCTTGCTCGCGCTGTAGGCGGTCTCGTCCGGCGCGATGCCGAGCAGCCCGGTCGGCGAAGCGGTGCAGACCACGGAGCCACCGCCCGCGGCGAGCAGTGCCTGGATTCCGTGCTTGCAGGTGAGGAAGACGCCCGTGAGGTTGACGTCGAGGACCCGCCGCCATACATCGAGCTCGAGCTCGTGGGCGCGGCCGTCCTCGGTCGCCGGCTCGATCGCGGCGTTGGCCACCACGATGTCCAGCCCGCCCCAGGCGTCCGCCGCCGCGGCGACGGCCGCGGCGAGCGCACCCTCATCGGAGACGTCCGCGGCGAGCGGCAACACGTCCGCGCCGAGCTGCCGGGCTGCCGTCTCGAGCACCGAGGACTCGACGTCGAGCATCGCGACGCGCGCTCCCTCGGCGACGAGACGCCGCGCGACGGCGAGCCCGATTCCGTTCGCCGCTCCCGTGACGACGGCGCGCTTCGCGGCTAGTGACGATGGCATCGGCTCGTTCGCATTCAGTAAGAGTTCAGTAGGCGGCGCACTGCGGCGACGTCCGTGCGCAGACGCTGCCGGCTCGCATTTCCCGAGAGCCGGTCGATCGAGAGCCAGCCCGTGTACTTCGCGGCGGACAGGGCCCGGACCACGCGCGGCCAGTCGACCAGTCCTCGCTCCAGCGGCACCGACCGGAACGTGCCGCGACCGGGCGTGGCCGGAATCACGGAGTTCTTCACGTGCACGTGCTGGAGCAGGCCGGAGAGGAGCGAGACGGAATATTCGGGCGGGAGGTTCCCCTCGACAAGCATGTTGGCGGGGTCGAAGACGACCCCCACCCGTCCACCAAGGGGCTCCAGCACCTGTCGCGCGAGCTCTGGCGAGGTGATCAGCGTGTCCTGCGAGAGCTCGACGAGGAGGCCCGCGCTTCCGTCCGCGTCCGCGAGCGCGCGCTCGATCGACCGTGAGAGCCGCGCGAGCTGCGCCGCGGCGGGCTCACCTCCGGCGAAGGGGGGCGCGAACACGCGCACCCACGGAGCCCCGAGCCGGTCGGCCGCACGCAGTGCCGCCACGACGGCGGGCGTGCCGACGGCACGCCCAACCGGCGCGGCCAGCCCGCAGATCTCGAGGCCGTGTGCCGACGCGAGGCGACGGATTCGCTCGACCCCACCCAGCCGTTGTCCGGGCGCGACCGCGGGATCCCGATAGACCACCTCCACGCCGTCCACGCCCGCCCCGGCGAGCTCCGCGAAAATACGCTCCGGCTCCCAGTCCGCGAGCGCGCTCGTGAGCATCGCGATCCGCGGCTTCGCGGCCACTACTCGCGGCGCTCCAAAGTTCCGCCGTCGAGCAGCTCGTTCGTAGCCGGCATGGCTGATCGCCGCCGCTCCGAGGTGACGGACACGGTTGCGAGAAGGTCGGCCCGGAGTTGCTCAATCTGCTCACGCCGCGATTCCGTCCAGCGATAGAAGCCGTTCCCGTCGTCGGCCCGGCGCGTGAGCGCATCGGAGACCCGCGTCTCGCTTGCGATCTCCGGGAACAGCTGCTGCGCCACTCGCCGGAAGGTGTCGAGCCCCCCGAGGTCCGCCGTTGCGAGCGGCCCTGCGGCCAGCCAGCGCGGCGCCAGGCCATCGGATACGACCGCGTCGATCGCGGCGACGTCCGCGACGCCGGCGTCGATCAGGTGGAGGCACTCGCGCAGCATCGCGAACTGGAGCCGGTTCCACAGGAAGCCGGGGATGTCCGATCGCAGGCGGATCGGCTGCTTGCCCATCCGCGGCGCGAGCTGCTCGAGCGCCTCGAGCACGTCGGCTGCGGTGGCCCGGGAGGGCACGATCTCGACCAGTCGGGTCAGGTCTGCCGGGTAGAGGAAGTGAAGGCCCGCGAAACGGTCCGGCCGCGACAGGCCCTCGGCGAGCGAGTTGATCGACAGGCTCGAGGTGTTGGTCGTGAGCATCGCTCGCTCGGGCAGCCAGCCGTCCACCCGTTCGAGCACCTCGGTCTTCGCCTCCAGCTCCTCGACGATCGTCTCGATCGCCAGGTCCGCCTTCGCGAACGACGCCGGTTCGATCGGGGCCGCTGCCACCGGCGCGCCCGCCAGCTTCGTGGCGGCCCGAGCCGCCAGCTCCGCCCGAGCAGGGTCCCTTGCGGCGACGACGACATCCAGCCCGCCGGCCGCGCAGCTCGCCGCGATGCCGGGCGCCATCCGGCCGCTGCCGATGATGATCACGCGCCTCATCGGCCGCCGTCGCGCCCTCGAAATGCCGCGAGCCGTCGCTGAAGTCGCTCGTCGTCGAGCACCGCCGGGTTGACCACGTTGTGCGGCACTCTCCCGGCGGCGACGTCGAGGATGCACCGCACCGCGCTCTCGCCGCAGCCGCGGAGGCACTGATCGGTCGAGGACAGCGAGTGGGGCGAGAGGATCACGTTGTCGAGGGCCAGAAGCGGGTCGCCCGGGTCCACGGGCTCGCGCTCGAAGACGTCCAGCGCAGCGCCTCCGATCCGTCCCTCGCGTAGGGCGCGCGTCAGCGCCGACTGATCGACGATCGCTCCTCTCGCCACGTTGACGAGGCACGCGCTCGGCTTCATGAGCTCGATGCGCGGGGCGTCGATCAGGTGACGCGTGTCCTCGGTCAGCTGGCAGAGGATGACGACGAAGTCCGACTCGCGCAGCAGCGACTCGAGGTCGACCAGCTGCGCCCCGACGGATTCCGCGACCGCGCCGGGGACGAACGGGTCGCTCGCGAGCCGCCGCACGTCGAAGGGCTCGACGAGACGCATCAGCTCCCGGCCGATGTTGCCGAGCCCGATCACGCCGAGCGTTCGGCCCACGAGCCCGACGCCGACGTGGTCGTTCCCCTCCGCCCATCGTCCGCCGCGCGTCAGCCGATCGCGGACGAGCAGCCGCTGGCTCAGCGCAAGCACGAGGGTCAGGGCGGCGACGGCGACCGGCCGGCGGACGGCGTCCGGCGTGATCGTCACCAGCGTTGCGTTCGCGGTGCAGGCCGCGACGTCGACGTTGTCGTAGCCCACGCCGAACCTCGCCACCACCGCGGGCCGCGCCGGCTCGCTCAGCGACGTGACACTCAACCGCGAGCCCTCCATCAGCAGGGCGTCGTAGCCGTCCAGCTCATCTGCCGAGAGCTCCTCGGCGACGCCCCCGAGGAACCCGTGCTCGATCCCAGGCGTCGAATCGAGCCGCCCCAACCCCACATCGGTCGCCGACGCGTAGGACTCGAGCTGCCGGCTGATGGCGACGCGGAACAGGTCGATCACCCCCTATCCCGGCGATCGTCCCACCTGTTGGGGCGGTATGTCTCTCGACGGAAGCTCCAAGCAGCTGTATGATAGCCGTCACGCCGCAGGCTGTATGACAGACATCTAGGTGACAGTAACAGAGCATGGCGCCGCGACCGGACACCGCCGATGAGCCCCCGAAGGCTCTCCGCTTCGGAACGTTGGTCCGGAGGCAGCGGCTTGCCGACCAGGTCGCGGATTCGATTCTCGCGGCGATCGTCGAGCAGGACCTGAAGCCCGGCGACCCCCTGCCGTCTCAGGGCGAGCTCGGTGAGCAGTTCGGCGTCTCGCGGACCGTGATCCGCGAGGCCGTGGGATCGCTCGCAGCGCGCGGCGTGATCGAGGTGCGCTCGGGCAGCGGTCTGCGTCTCGCGTCGGCGGATCCGAGCGCCGTTGCCGAGTCGATGCGGTACTTCGTCCGGTCGAGCGAGGCGCTCGACTACGCCAAGGTCCACGAGGTCCGCACGATGGTGGAGACGCACATGGCGGAGCGCGCCGCCGAACGGGCCACCCCCGAGAACATCGAGGAGATGCGCCGGCTCTGCGACGAGATGGAGGGGAGCGGCGACGATCTCGAGGCGGCCGCGGAGCGCGACCTCGAGTTTCACCGTTCCATCGCCACGGCTGCCCACAACGAGCTCTACCTCGTCCTGCTCGACTCGATTCGTGGGGCCCTGCTCGACATCCGCCGCTCGCTGATGCCCGGCCGGCTGCGCAAGACGGTTCGCGCGCATCGCAAGATCATCGACGCGATCGCCGCGGGCGACGTTCCGGCGGCGGGGGCCGCAATGCAGGAGCACCTCGATACCGTCGAGCGGGACTGGCGCGCGGAGCGGTCGTGACCGCCGTGCGGCGTCTCGATCACGTTGCGATCGCGGTACGTGACACAGAGGCGGCGCTGCGCACCTACAAGGGGCAGCTGGCGCTCGAGGTCGTCCACCGCGAGGAGGTCGCCGAGCCGCACGTGCTCCTCACCTACCTCCAGGTCGGGAACGCCTACGTGCAGCTGGTCGAGCCGCTCGATCCCGAGGGTGAGATAGCCCACTGGATCGAGGCTCACGGCGAGGGGCTTCACCACATCTGTTTCGGCGTGGACGACCTCGACGGTGCGATCGCGGCCGGCGGCAGCGACGTCGCGGTGGGCACCGGGCGCGGCCGGCGGACGGCCTTTCTGCCGGCGCCGCCGGACCACGGCGTGGGGATCGAATGCATCGAGTTCGACTACGAGGAGGACGTGCAACGGTCGCTCGGGTGGCTTCCGAGCGGCGGCTGATCGCTGGGCAATGGCCAAGCACGAGGGACAGGAGGGTTTCGATGTCCGATGGGAGCACTGATCCCGCGTCACGCGGGCACCTGACCCGCCGGGAGGCACTGAGGGGCGGGCTGACGATCGGCGCGGCGATAGCCATTCCGAGCGGGCTCGCCGGCTGCTTCGGCGGCGACGACGACTCGAGCTCGGGGGCCGCGACCGGCCCGACGGGCAAGCCCCAGCGGGGCGGACGCCTCCGCATCGCGATGGTCGGCGGCGGCGGCACCGAGACGCTCGACCCGAACGCCGCCGTGCCCAACATCGACTCGTGCCGCGCGACCTGCCTCTTCAACCGCCTCACGCGACTGAAGCCGGATCTGTCGCTCGAGAACGAGCTGGCGGAGGTGTTCGAGCCGAACAAGACCGCCACGGAGTGGACCGTGCGGCTGCGGAGCGGCGTGGAGTGGCACGACGGCTCGCCGCTCGTCGCCGACGACCTCCTGTACACGCTGAAGCGCATGGGCGCGCCGGACAGCACGCTGGCCGGCAAGAACGTCACGAACATGATCGACCTCGGAGGGGTCAAGAAGCTCGACGGACGGACCCTGCGACTGCCCCTCAAGTCCGGCAGCGCCAGCTTTCCCGAGCTGTTCCAGTCGCCGCAGATGATGATCGTCAAGGACGGCGAGACGGACTTCAACAAGAACCCGATCGGCACCGGGCCGTTCAAGTACGTCTCCTTCACGGCAGGCCAGAACAGCCTCTTCAAGCGCAACCCGGACTACTGGGAGGAGGGGCTCCCGTACGTCGACGAGCTCGTGATCACCTCCACCCCGGACCCGCAGGCGCGGCTGAACGCGCTGCTCTCGAAGCAGGTCGACGCGATGGAGCAGCTCTCGTTCCAGCAGACGAAGACGCAGAAGAACGCCGGCCGCATAAGGGTCCTGCAGGCGACCGGATCGAGCATGGTCCCGATCTACATGGCCACGACGCTGGAGCCGTTCACGGACGTGCGCGTCCGCCAGGCGATCCGACTGATCGCCGATCGCGACGCCCTCATCTCGAACGTGCAGCTGGGGCTCGGCGCCGTCGGCAACGACGTCTACGGCCGCGGCTTCGAGAACTACAACGACGATCTCCCGCAGCGCAAGCAGGACATCGACCAGGCGAAGTCGTTGTTGAAGGCGGCGGGCAAGTCGGACCTGCGCGTGACGCTCTTCTCCTCTTCGGCGGGTCCGGGCATGCTCGAGTCGGCAACCGTGTTCGCGGAGCAGGCAAAGAAGGCGGGCGTCACGATTCAGGTCGACAACGGGCCGGCGGACAGCTACTTCGGCCCCAAGTACCTGAAGCAGAACTTCGCCCAGACGCAGTGGCCCACGTTCACCATCTTCTCGTGGTATCAGCAGGCGATGACGCCGCAGGCCCCCTTCAACGAGACCCACTGGGCGGACCCGCAGTGGAACAAGCTCCTCCGCGAGGCGGAGGCGACGCTGGACGAGACCAAGCGCAAGGAGCTCTACTTCGAGCTCCAGAAGATCGAGCACGAGAGCGGCGGCTACCTGATCTGGGGGTTCTACCCGCTGTGCGACGGGCTCGCGACGAACGTCGGCGGCGCCGTCCCGAGCGCGGCGAACGGATTCAGCAACTTCAACCTCGCCAGCTGGTGGCTCGCGTGAGGCACGGGGCCTGACGCCGTGGGCGTCCGGACCGCTCGCCCCCCGCTCCGGCTCACGCTCGCCGCCAGGCATCCGGCCCTGAGCTTCCTCGCTCGGCGCATCGGCGCCGCGCTCCTCTTGCTGCTCGTGGTGTCGATCCTCATCTTCGCCGGTACACAGCTGCTGCCGGGAGACGTCGCGAACGCCGTGCTGGGCCGCAACGCAACCCCCGAGGCCCTCACGTCCCTGCGCCACCAGCTCCAGCTCGACCAACCCGCCTCCGAGCGCTACGTCGACTGGCTGACCGGCGTGCTGCACGGCGACCTGGGCGAATCGGTCAGCGCGCACACCGCCATCTGGCCCTTCATCCGTCCGCGACTCGCCAACACGGCCATCCTCGCCCTCTGCACGGTCCTCCTGATGGTGCCGCTGGCGCTCGCGCTCGGGGTGCTGGCGGCGACACGCGCCGGGCGGCCACTCGACCACTTCGTCTCGGTGGTGTCGCTGGCGATGATCTCCATACCGGAGTTCGTGACCGGCACGATGCTGGCGCTCGTGTTCGCGACCACGCTCGGCGCCCTGCCCGCCCTGTCCCTGATCGGTCCCGGGGAGACGGCCCTCGACAACCCCGAGATCCTGATCCTCCCCATCGCCACCCTGCTGGCCGCGTCGCTCGCTCAGACCACGCGAATGGTGAGGGCCGGGATGATCGAGTCGCTGCGCTCCGAGTACGTTGCGATGGCCCGCCTCAACGGGTTCGACGAGCGCCGCGTGGTGACGAGGTACGCGCTGCGCAACGCGCTCGCCCCGACTGTCCAGGTCATCGCGCTCAACATCCAGTGGCTCGTCGGCGGCATCGTCGTCACCGAGACCGTCTTCGGCTACCCCGGCATCGGGCACACGCTGGTCGACGCGGTCTCGACGCGCGACATCCCGCTGGTCCAGAGCATCGCGCTGATCATCGCCGCGTTCTACTTCGCGGTGAACATCGTCGCGGACCTCCTCGTCGTGTTCCTGATCCCGAAGCTGCGGACTGCCCAGTGAGCACGCGACCGATCCTCACAACCGCCGGTGGGGGGCTCAAGCCCTTCCGCTCTCGCGCCATGCGCTCGTGGACCGGTCGCATCGGAGCAGCGATCGTCATCGTGCTGGTACTGGTCGCGGCGATCGGGCCTCTGGTGGCGCCGTACTCGCCGACCGCGATCGTGGGGATCCCCTACCAGGCCCCTTCGGGGCGGTTCCTGCTGGGCACCGACTCGCTCGGACGCGACGTTCTCAGCAGGGTGCTGTACGGAGGCCGGACGGTGATCGGGCTCGCCAGCGTCGCGACGCTGATGGCCTACCTCGTCGGTGTGACGATCGGACTGATCGCCGGCTACCGGAGAGGCCTGACGGACGCGACCCTGATGCGGGCCATGGACGTGGTGATCGCGTTCCCGCCGATCCTGCTCCTGCTCGTGCTGGCAACCGGGGCGGGCGCGAACGCCCTGGTGCTCGTCATCGGCGTCGCCATCACCCACGTTCCGGGCATCGCCCGCGTCGTGCGGGCTGCGACCCTCGACGTGTCGGTGCGCGGCTACGTTGAGGCGGCCGCGGCCCGCGGGGAGCGGTCGGGTTTCATCCTCGGCCGCGAGATCCTCCCCAACATCAGCTCCACGATCCTCGCCGACGTCGGGATCCGGCTCTCGGGCTCGATCCTGCTGGTCGCCTCGGTGAACTACCTGGGGCTCGGCCTGCGGCCGCCGACCGCCGACTGGGCGCTCATGATCTCCGAGAACCGGGAGGCGCTCACCACTCAGCCGCCGGCGGTGGTCGTCCCCGCCCTCCTCATCGCCGCGCTGACGATCGCGGTGAACCTGGTCGCCGACGCGGTCGCGCGCAGCTTCGGTACCTCCGTCGAGGAGCGGGGGGTCGCCAGGTGAGCGAGCCTGCGGTGCGCGCTGAAGGCCTGCGCGTCGAGCTGCTCTCGGGCACGCCGATCGTGGAGGATCTCGATCTGTCCATCGCCCGCGGACAGACGTTGGGTCTCGTGGGCGAGTCCGGCAGCGGCAAGACGACGGTGGCCCTCGCGCTGCTGGGCTACCGCCGCGCGGGCGTGAAGATCGCGGGCGGCCGCGTGACGATCGCCGGCGAGACGATGGTTCCGCGCGTGGAGCGCGAGGTGCGGCGACTGCGGGGCCGCCTCGTGTCGTACGTGCCGCAGGAGCCGGGAATGGCCCTCAACCCTTCCATGCGTGTCGGCGAGCAGCTGCGCGCGATGCTGCGCTTCCATGCCCCGAGCCGGCAAGCGGGGCCGGCGCTCCGCGAGGCGCTCGAATGGGTCGAGCTGCCGAGCGACGAGCAGTTCCTGCGCCGCTTCCCCCACCAGCTGTCGGGCGGCCAGCAGCAGCGCGTCGCGATCGCGATCGCGCTCATCTGCCGGCCCGTGGTCGCGGTGCTCGACGAGCCGACGACGGGGCTGGACGTGCTTGTCCAGGCCGGCCTCCTCGCCGGCGTCCGTCGCCTCCGCGAGGAGAGCCGGCTTACGATGGTCTACGTCTCGCACGACCTCGCGGTGGTCGCGTCGATCGCAGACCGGATAGCCGTGATGTACGCGGGCCGGGTGGTCGAGGAGGGCCCGACCGCCGAGCTGATCAGGGCCCCCCGGCATCCGTACACGCGCGGCCTGATCGAGGCCGTGCCGGACCCGGCCAAGCCGCGCCGGCTGCAGGGCATCCCGGGCGTGGCGATGGGCGTGGGCGGGCGACTTCCGGGCTGCCCGTTCGCCCCGCGCTGCTCGCAGCGCGTCCCGCACTGCGACCGCGAGCTGCCCGCCCTGGAGCCGAGCGGCGCCGAGCGCCTCGTGCGCTGTTTCGAGTGGAAGCGCACTCCTCCACTCGTCCGCCTGCCGCCACAGCTCGCGCGCCTCGAGCGCGACGCGTCCCGTGTGCTGCTGGAAGCCGAGGACCTCGCCGCCAGCCACCGCGGCCGGCGCGAGCGCGTGACCGCCGCGGCGGGCGTGTCGTTCGCGATCGAGCGCGGCGAATCCGTGGCGCTCGTAGGCGAGTCGGGCAGCGGCAAGACGACGATCGCACGCTGCATCGCGGGCCTCCACCGGCCCGATGCCGGACGGATCCTGCTTGACGGCGCGTCGCTGGCGCCGCTCGCCGCGCAGCGGTCGGTGGAGTCGCGGCGGCGGATCCAGATCGTCTTCCAGAACCCATACGACTCGCTCAACCCGCGCCATACGATCGGCGATGCGATCGCGCGCCCGGCGCGCCTCCTGCGCGGCCTGAGCCGCGCCGCCGCGCCGGGCGAGGTCGCCTCGGCCCTCGAGCGAGTCCGCCTGCCCGCCGGGATCGCCTCACGCTACCCGCCCGAGCTGTCGGGCGGCGAGCGTCAGCGGGTCGCGATCGCGCGCGCCCTGGCCGCCGAGCCGGACCTGCTCATCTGCGACGAGGTGACCTCGGCGCTCGACGTCTCGGTCCAGGCCGCGGTGCTCGAGCTGATCGCCGACCTCCGGACCACGCTCGGGCTGAGCGTCCTGTTCATCTCGCACGATCTGGGCGTCGTGGCATGTGTCTGCGATCGGGTCATCGTCCTGCGCGACGGGGTCGTGCGCGAGCAGGGCCCGGCCGGACGCGTACTGGCACACCCGTCCGATCCGTACACGATCCAGCTCGTGAGCGCGGCGCCGGCGATCGCGCGCGGCGACGAGGACACCGACGGATACGCAATGCCGGCCACGCCCGCATCACCGTGAAGACGCGCGCCGCGCTCTTCCGCGCGATCGGGGCTCCGCTGGAGGTCCGCGACATCGAGGTGGAGGAGCCGGGCCCCGGCGACGTGCTCGTCCGCATGGCCGCGATCGGCATATGCGGCAGCGACCTGCACATCGTGCGGGGGGAGTGGCAGCGTCCGACGCCGATGGTCCTGGGGCACGAGGGCAGCGGCGTGATCGAGGCCGTCGGCCGCGGGGTCGAGGCGCTGGCGCCGGGCGATCGCGTCGTGCTGTCGTGGGCGCCGGGCTGCGGCGAGTGCGGGCCCTGCGCTCGCGGGCGCCCGGCGGCCTGCACGCGGCTGCGCGCCGCGATGGGAGCCGGGACGCTGCCCGACGGGTCCACCCGCCTCTCGCTCGCGGGCGAGCCCGTCTACCGGATGACGGCGACCGGGGCGATGTCGGAGCTCGTGCTGCTGCCGGAGTCGTCCGCGCTGCCCTGCCCGCCCGGCCTTCCGTTCGAGCAGGCGGCGCTGCTCGGCTGCGCCGCCCTCACCGGCGTGGGGGCCGTGTTGAACGCGGCCCACCAGGCGCCTGGGGCGACCGCGCTCGTCATCGGGGCGGGCGGCGTCGGGCAGTTCGCCGTCCAGGGCGCCAGGCTCGCGGGCGCCGCTCGCGTGATCGCCGTGGACCCGGTCGCCGCGCGGCGGCAGCTGGCGCTCGACGTCGGGGCCACCTCGGCGTGCTCGCCGGACGAGGTCGGCGCTGTGGTGGCCGAGGCGGCCGAGGAGGGCGTCGACTACGCCTACGACGCCGTCGGCTCCCCGGCGACGGCCCAGTTGGCGCTCGAGCACACGCGCCCGGGCGGGGTCGCGGTGCTGATCGGCATGCCCCCGGCCGGCGCCCGGCTCGATCTCGACCCCGCGCACTTCACGCAGCGGGAGAAGACGCTGATCGGGACGATCTACGGCTCCGAGGACCCAGCCGTCGGACTTCCGAAGCTGATCGCCGAGGTGGAGCGAGGGGGCCTCGCGCTGCAGCCGCTCGTCGGGCCCGTCTTCGCGCTCGACGACGCGCAGGAGGCCGTGGAAGCGAGCCTGGCGGGCGAGCCCAAGCGGGTGCTGGTGTCACCGGTGTGAGCGCTCTCGCCGCGGGTCCGCTGACGGCTCGGCTCGACGGCGTCGATCTCGTCGAGGTTCGCGTCGGCCGCACCGAGGTCGTACGCCGGGTCGGCGTCAGAGTGAGAGACCCTGACTGGGAGACCGTGCGGCCGGCCGTCCACGACGCCGCCGTCCGCGAGCGCCCGGACGGGTTCGCATGCGGCCTCCGCGCCCGCCACCGGAGCGGCCCGCTCGACTTCTCGTGGCACGGGTCGGTGGCGGGGGCGCGCGACGGCTCACTCGTCTACGAGATGAGCGGGCGGGCGCTCTCCGCGTTCGGCTACGGACGGATCGGCATCTGCGTGCTCCACCCACCCAGCGTTGCCGGCAGGTCCTACCGGGCGCACACGCGCGACGGACCCACAGCGGGCAGGCTGCCCGAGCTCGTCGCTCCGCAACCGATCACCGCCGGAGTGGCCAGTCCCCTCGTGCCCGCATTCACGCGACTCGAGATCGACCTCGAGCCCGACCTGACGGTCCTCTTCGAGCTCGACGGAGACCTGTTCGAGCTGGAGGACCAGCGCAACTGGGCCGACGGGTCGTTCAAGACCTACTCCACGCCGGTCGGGCTCCCCACGCCGTTCCACGCGGAGCCGGGGCTGACGATCCGGCAACGTGTCCGGGCTCGGGTGTCGGGGTCGGCCTGTGCCCAGCCGCGACGTCCGACGGGGCCGGACCGGCTGCGGCTACGGATCGGCCGTCCGCTCGCGACGAAGCTGCCGCCGGTCGGCCTGTGTCTTGACGCCGACGGGCACCGGCCGGACGCGGCCGCCGCCGGCCTACTCCGGGCTCTTGCGCCGGCCCACGTTCGCACCGACATCAAGGCCGACCGTGCGGACGCACAGGAGGCACTGGCGGGCGCCGCCGAGACGGCGGAAGCGCTCGGGAGCAGGCTCGAGCTGGCGCTGGTGCTCGACGGTGACGAGGCGGACGCCACGAGCGCCCTGCGCCGGCTCGGCGACCTGGTCGCCGACCTGCCGCTGGAGCGGCTGATCGTCCTCCACCGCCGGGAATGGGTGACCGGCCCCCGCTGGGCAGCGCTCGTGCGTGCGGAACTCGCCCCGGCCGCGCCGGTGCTGGTCGGGACCAACTTCCACTTCGCGGAGCTGAACCGCGACCGTCCGGACAGCGGTACGGGCGACGGGCTCGTGTACTCCCTGACGCCCCAGGCGCACGACGACGACGAGGCGACGCTCGTGCACTCGCTGGAGGCGCAGCGGGCGACGGTCGAGACGGCGCGCACCTTCGCCGCCGGGCGGCCGGTGCACGTCTCGCCGGTTACGCTGAAGCCGCGACTCAACCCGTACGCGACCGCCCCAGCGCCGGGCGCCCCGAACTACGACGAGCGGCAGCCGTCGCCGTTCGCGGCGGCGTGGACGCTGGGGAGCGTCAAGCACCTCGCCGAGGGAGGCGCCGCGTCGATCACGTACTTCGAGTCGACCGGACCGAGCGGGATCGTCTTGCGGACCGCGGACGACAATCCGGCGCAGCCCGTCCCCGCCTACTACGTGCTGCGCGACGTCTGCGCCTGGCGCGACCGGGAGCTCGTCGGCTGCACCTCGTCGGAGCCGCTCGCCGCCGAGGGCCTGCTCGTCCGGATTGGACGGAGCCTGAGCGGATCGGTGGCAAACCTCACGTCGCGACGGCAGTCGATTCTGCTCGGGCCCTGCGACGCCGACTCAGCCACGGTGCGGATGCTGGATGACCAGACGGCTCCGGGCGATGCGATCGCCGGCGGGCTTCGGCCCCTCCGCGGAGGCGAGTTGGAGCTCGATCTGCCGCCGTACGCGGTGGCCAGGATCGAGTTCCGTGACGACGATCAAGGGGGGTAACGAATGCGTGCCGCGATGATCAGCCAGCTCGGCCGGCCGCCGGCCGTGGCCGAGACCTCGGACCCGGCGCCGGGCCCCGGGGAGACGCTCGTCGAGGTCATAGCGTCGTCGCTGAATCCGATCGACATCAACGTGGGGGCCGGGCGCTTCTTCGCCGGGCACCCGCCGCTGCCGTACGTGCCGGGGTGCGAGGCCGTGGGCCGCGTGCTGAGCTCGGGAGCGGTGGACCCGGGAACGCTCGTCTGGGTGTTCGGGCAGCGGTTCGGGACCGCGCACAACGGCGGGCTCGCCGATCGCGCGGTCGCTGGCGACGGGGACGTAACGGCGCTGCCCGACGGCGCCCCGCCCGCGATCGCCGCGGCGCTCGGCATCGCCGGCGTGGCCGGCTGGCTTCCGCTCAGCTGGCGCGCGCCGGTGCGCCCCGACGACCGCGTGCTGGTGCTCGGGGCGACCGGCACCGTAGGGCTTGTTGCCGTGCAGACGGCGCGGCTGCTTGGCGCGGGGCATGTCGTCGCCGCGGGTCGCAGCGCCCAGGGACTGGAGCGGGCTCTCGAGGCCGGCGCGGAGGCCTGCGTCTCACTGGAGGGACAACCGGTAGCGGAGATGGCCCGTCAGTTCCGCGAAGCGTTCGGCGGACAGGGCCCGACCTATGTGGTCGACCCACTGTGGGGCGAGCCGGTGCAGGCCGCGCTCGAGGCCGCGGCCCCGGGAGCCCGCATCGTCAACCTCGGTCAGAGCGCGGGGCCCAGCGCGCAGCTGACCTCGGCGGCGGTGCGCGGGAAGCAGCTCGAGATCTACGGGCACCTGAACTTCGCCGTGCCGCGGGACGTGCTGGGCGCCGCCCACCGCACGCTGATCGACCACGCGGACGCCGGCCGGCTGCGGATCCCCATCGCCCAGGTCGACCTCGACGACATCGGCGCGGCGTGGGAGCGCCAGGCACGGGGAGCGAGCGAGAAGCTCGTGGTGTGGGTCCGCGAGCGCTAGGCTGGCCGGTCTCCGCCTCGCGGTGGCGCATCACCGCTGCACCCGCGGGTCCTGGGTGGCGTCGGCATACATGGGCGGGCAGCCGTGATCGATCGCTTCGGGCCGCAGCTCGTAGTGCCAGGGTTCGTTGACGTAGACCTGGCACAGCCCGTACCTGGAGCCGTGGTCGGACAGCCACGCCGTGGCATCGAAGGGGCCGATGTCGACAGCGTCCCCCGACACGTGAGCAGACGTGTTGGGCGTGGCCACCCATCGGGCAGCTTCCCTCTCTGAGCCGTACTTCGAGACCGCCTCCTGGAGGAGGTGCTCCTGGTACTGCGGGGAACGCCAGCCGCTGTCGACGAAGAGCTCGACGCCGTCGTCCGCGGCTGCGGTTGCAGCCTGGCGCAGGGCATCGAGGAGAGCCGGGTGAATGTTGGCCACGCCCGGAATCTCGTCATCGAAGACCGTCGTGCCTTCGGGGACGGCCCCGTCAGCCTCGCCAAGTGCACCACGGTGCTCACCGCGAAGGGCGTGGATCGCCGATGCGGCAGTCGAGGACGAGGACGCCAGTAACTGGGAGCCGACGGCCGCGGCGATCGCCGCGAGGACGAACAGCAGGCCGGCGACACGGAGCCTGCTGGTCCGGCGGGTCGTTGGTCGTGCCGGTTCGCTGTGGGTCATGCCCTCCAGTCAAGGCAGCGCGGTGTTGCCGGCACGTATGCGGTTTTCGATATGCCGACGATATGCGCCGGCTCGTAGCATCCGGGCATGCGTGTCTTGCTCGTTGAGGACGAGCCCTACATGGCGGACGCCATCCGCGACGGCCTACGCCTGGAAGCGATCGCGGCCGACATCGCCGGGGACGGCGACACGGCTCTCGAGCTGCTGAGCGTCAACGCCTATGACATCGCCGTCCTCGATCGCGACATCCCCGGGCCCTCCGGTGACGAGATCGCCGAACGCATCGTCGCCTCCGGAAACGGCATGCCGATCCTCATGCTCACCGCTGCCGACCGGCTCGACGACAAGGCCTCCGGGTTCGAGCTCGGCGCCGACGACTACCTCACGAAGCCGTTCGAGCTCAAAGAGCTCGTGCTCAGGCTCAGAGCGCTCGACCGCAGGCGTGCACACAACAGGCCGCCTGTGCGAGAGATCGCGGGCCTGCGGCTGGACCCGTTCCGCCGCGAGGTCTACCGCGACGGCCGCTACGTCGCGCTCACGCGCAAGCAGTTCGCGGTGCTCGACGTTCTCGTCGCTGCCGAAGGCGGTGTCGTCAGCGCCGAAGAGCTCCTGAAACGGGCGTGGGATGAGAACGCGGACCCGTTCACCAACGCCGTGCGCATCACGATCTCGGCACTGCGCAAACGCCTCGGCGAACCCTGGATCATCGCTACCGTGCCGGGCGCCGGATACCGCATCAGCACCGGGCGCGAGGGAGGAGACAATGGATAGAGCCCCCGGCCTCAGCGTTCGCCTCAAGCTCACCCTCAGTTACGCCGGGTTCCTCATGCTCGCAGGCGCCCTGCTCCTCGCGGTCGTGTGGGTGTTCCTGCTTCGCTACGTACCCGACGGTGGGGCCCTACGACCACCCGGCGGCTTCGGTCCCACCCGCTCCGACCTCCTTGACGCCTTCACTCCGAAGGCGGCCATCGCGCTGGCGGCCCTGCTGGTGTTCGGTCTCGTGGGTGGGTGGCTTCTCGCCGGGCAGATGCTCGCCCCCCTGACTCGCATCACCGACGCGACACGCTTCGCCGCGACCGGATCGCTCGCCCACCGAATCCGGCTCGAGGGCCGCAGCGATGAGTTCCGCGAGCTCGCCGACGCCTTCGACACCATGCTCGCGCGCCTCGAAGCACAGGTCGCCGAACAGCGGCGATTCGCCGCCAACGCCTCCCACGAGCTGCGCACCCCGCTGGCCGTCACGCAGACGCTTCTCGACGTGGCGCAGAAGGATCCGACCCGCGACAACGGCGAACTCGTCGACCGCCTCCGCGCCGTCAACACCCGAGCGATCGACCTGACCGAAGCATTGCTCCTGCTCAGCCGCGCCGACCAGCGGTCCTTCATCCCGGAACACGTCGACCTGTCCCTCATGGCCGAGGAAACCGCCGAGACCCTCCTCCCCCTGGCAGAGGAACGCGGGGTCACCATCGAGACCTCTGGCGACATGGCCCCCGCCATCGGCTCACCCGCCCTCCTGCTGCAGATGACGACAAACCTCGTGCACAACGCGATCGTCCACAACCTGCCCGACCAGGGGAACGTGTGGGTCACGGCCAGCGTTCACGCCGAGACCGTGGCGCTCACCGTCGAGAACACCGGCGAGAAGCTCACCCCACAGCTGATCACCACGCTCGCCGAGCCGTTTCAGCGCGGCACTCAACGCATACGCACCGACCAGGCAGGCGTCGGCCTCGGCCTGGCGATCGTCAAGAGCATCACCCAAGCACACGACGGAGTCCTCAGCCTCGCTGCCCGGGCCGCCGGGGGACTCCGCGTCACGGTGGAGCTGCCCGCCGCCGTTGCGCTCAGGTTGATGCCAGGAGGAGATCCCTAGGGCGTGCGCTCCACGACGCCGTGCTCCTCGAAGTCGTAGATCGTGTTGTTGATTCGCAGACCGTCGACCGCCCCCGAGAAGGAGAAGTCACGCCCCTTCGTGACCGCCGCGGTGAAGATCCTGGGCGGCTCCCCGCCGTCGTCGAGGAACGCCTTCAGCTCGGCGAAACTGCATAGCGTGCCGCTGAGGTTGCACTGCGTGAAGGCGGCGCCGGTGCCGCCCCATTGCCCGGTCGTCGTGGCGTCGATGTACGGGCTCCAGCGGTTGGCCGGACTGTTCGCGGGGACGTAGACGAGCGATGCGAAGGTGCTGGGGGACGACGCCAGGTTCGGGTTGACCTCGAACGTGATCGACGGCATGTTCGCGCTGCCGCCGCCGGCGGTGATGTTCTCCCCCGTAGTGAAGACGTGGAACCCGACGGCGGACACGCTCAGGAAGCTGTCGCCGACGAAGTCGACCTCGTTGCCGAAGGCGACGCGCTCGGCAGTGCCGAAGGCGGGTGGACCGGACACACTCAGGTTCAGGCTCCCCCGGCCGAACGGCGGCGAAGAGGGCTCCGAGGTTGCCGGGCCCGAGCGCAGGGCAGCGACGGGCGAGCCGACGACGCCGCGGTTCATCACCCCCCAGTTGCCGGCCGTCTGCGTCGGACCGGGCTCGCCCCTGTCGCCCTTCGGCCCCGCAGGTCCGGCCGGTCCCCTCTCCGCGCGTTCGCTCAGCGCCCGCCGAAGCCGCCTCTCGAGGCGATCCCGGGTGATCGTGAATCGCCTGAGATCCCCGTGCCTGATCGTGCCGTTACGGATGTCCCTGCTGCGAATCGTGCCGTCCTTGATCTGCCTGCTGGTAATGAGCGAGCCGGCGGTCGCGGTGGCGGCACCCGCGATCAGCGCTACGGCGACGCAGGTGAGTACAAGCTTCATGAGGGCCTCCCACTCTCGTCCGAGCTGTACGGACGCCCCGCCATCCGCAGTCCGGATCAGACTTGCGCAATAGTGAGGATACGCTATCCAATCATGCGCCGATTGTCACGATCGACAGGCTCCGGCGCCGCGGACGGGCAGCGCGAGAAGTCGCACGCGTCGGCATACCCCGGCCGGATGTGCGCGCTGCGGACATGGGACGCGCGGCCGCCCACCTGTGTCGCGCCCGTGAGTGAGCCCACAGCGATCGCTCACCCTCAGCGGGCGAGAACCGAGCGATCCAAGGACGCAGGGAGCGACGCGTGCTACGCACGCGAGCGACCGAGGACGCAGGAGCGCCACGGTTCGCAGCCCGCTGAAGGTGAGCGACGGGACTCGAACCCGCGACCGCCTGGACCACAACCAGGAGCTCTACCTGCTGAGCTACGCCCACCACGCGGCCGGTCCGCCCGGACCGACGGTCGGAATCTAGCAGCGGGCCGGGTAGTCTCCGGACATGGCCGCTCGCACCGCGCTCGTAGTCGTCGACGTGCAGCAGGCGTTCCATGACGCCGGGTATTGGGGTCGCCGGAACAACCCCGATTGCGAGCGCAACGTCGCGGATCTGATCACGGCGTGGCGCGACCAGGGCCAGCCGATCGTGTTCGTGCGCCATGACTCGGACGAGGACGAGTCGCCGCTGCGGCCGGACGAGCCGGGCAACGCCCTCCAGGACGTGGTGCACGGCCAGCCGGACCTGCTCGTCACGAAACACGTGCACTCGGCATTCCACGGCGATCCGGATCTCGCGGGCTGGCTGCGCGAGAACGACGTCGACGGCGTGCTCGTGTGCGGCATCCAGACGAACATGTGCTGCGAGACGACCGCGCGGGTCGCCGCCAACCTCGGCTTCGAGATGGGCTTCGCGATCGACGCCACCCACACGTTCGACCTCCCGGACCACGAGGGCGGCGCCATCACCGCCAACGAGCTCGCGCGCGTGACCGCCGCGAACCTGGACCCGGAGTTCGGCCGCGTCGTGACCGCCGACGAGGCGATCGCCGAACTGCGGGCGCCTGTCGCCTAGCCGGGCCGGCCGCCGGCCCGGCTCACCGGCCGCTCATGCGGCCCTTGGCACCATGACCGATGTCATGGAGAAAACACGATGACCGCCACTTATCGGGGCGCACGTCTATCCCTACGGTGAAAGACATGAATGCGATTGAGGTACGCGACCTGCGCAAGCGCTACGGCGCGGTGGAAGCGGTCGCAGGGATCAGCTTCGAGGCGTGCGAGGGCGAGGTGTTCTGCCTGCTCGGCCCGAACGGCGCCGGGAAGACGACGACCGTCGAGATCCTCGAGGGGCAGCGACTGCCGGACTCGGGCACGGTCAGCCTGCTCGGGTACGAGCCCGGCCGCGGCGAGCGGGCCATGCGCGAGCGGATCGGCGTGGTGCTCCAGTCGTGCGGGATCCAGGAGGACCTGACCGTCGGCGAGCTGCTCGAGATGTACGGCGGCTACTACCCGCATCCGCGCGCCGCCGATGAGCTGATCGAGCTCGTGGAGCTCGACGCGAAGCGCGGCGCGCGCGCCCACGAGCTGTCGGGCGGCCAGCGCAGGCGGCTCGACCTGGCGCTCGGCCTGGTCGGCGACCCCGACGTGCTCTTCCTCGATGAGCCCACCACCGGGTTCGACCCGCACGCGCGCAGGCAGGCCTGGTCGACGATCCGCAACCTGTGCTCGCTCGGCAAGACGGTCTTCCTCACCACCCACTTCATGGACGAGGCGCAGTTCCTCGCCGATCACGTGGCCGTGATGGCCGACGGGGAGATCGTCGCGTCCGGGCCGCCGGAGGCGATCGGCGGGCGTGACCAGCTGCCGACCGAGATCCGCTTCGAGCTGCCCGACCGCACCGGCCTCGCCGAGCTGCCGACGCTCCCCGGCGCAGCCCTCAGCGAGGGGCGGGACGGCGTGCTCATCACGACGTCCGACGGCCTCGCGGCGACCCACACGCTCACCGGCTGGGCCCTCGAGCGAGGACTGCCCCTCCGGAACTTCTCCGTCACACAACCGACCCTCGAGGACGTGTACCTCGCCCTGACCGCAGGAGCCGAACGATGACCTCCATATCCGCGACCGCCCCTCGACTGGCGGCCCGGCAGGTCCGCTACGAGCTGCGCTCGTTCATCCGCAACCGCCGGCGCGCGATGCTCAGCTTCGCGTTCCCGCTGATGTTCCTGCTCATCTTCGGGAGCCTCGGCAGGGACCAGACGATCTCCAGCCGCGGCGACATCTCGTTCATCGACTTCTACGTCCCGGGGATCCTGACCTACGCGATCCTCGTCACCACGTTCAACTCGATGGCGATGACCGTCTCCGGGCTTCGCGCGCGCGGGGTGCTCAAGCGCATCCGGACGACGCCGCTGCCGTGGAGCGCCTATGTGTCCGGGCTGGTCGGGGCGACGCTCGCCGCAATGCTGGCGATCGCTGCGCTCGTGCTCCTCGTCGGCATCGCGATGCTCGGCGTGGACCTGCGCCTGTCGGCGCTGCCCGGCCTCGTCGTCTTCATCGCGCTCGGCAGCGTCTGCCTCACCGCGCTCGGGATCTGGGCGGCACGCTTCATCCCCAACCCCGAGAGCGGCATGCCGATCCTGATGATCGTCACGCTGCCGCTGATGTTCGTGTCGAACGTCTTCTTCCCGATCGACGACGCGCCCACCTGGCTCAAGGACGTGGCCGGCGCGTTCCCGCTGAAGCCGCTGGCCGACGGCCTCGCGACGGCGTTCGATCCGCGCTCGACGGGCGTCGGCCTGGTCGGGCACGACCTGCTCGTGCTCGCGCTCTGGACCATCGCGGGGACGGTGCTCATGCTGGGCTTCCTCCGGTCGCTCACACGGAGCGAGTAGGCGTGGACGCACGGGGCGCGCCCGCCGGGCGGTTCGGCTGGCCGACGGGCGAGGCGGGGGCGCGGCGCCGGCGCATCGGGGTCCTGAGCTCGCTGCTGTGGCTCGCGTTCCCGATCGCGAACCTGGCGAGCAACGATCCCTCGACCGCGGACGTCGTCCTCTCGGCGGTCGGACTGGCCGTCTTCGCCGCCGTGTACACCGCGCTGCTCATGAGGCGCGCCGAGCTCGAGCCACCAGCGATCTGGATCGCCGTGGGCGTCCTGATCGCCGTGGCCGCGGTGCTGACCGCCACGGTTCGCTCGAGCTGGGGCACGCTGTTCGTGCTCGCCGCCGTCGCCGTCGGGCTCCGCGTCCCCGGCGAGGGCGCGCCGTTCGGCCTCGGGGTCTGCACCCTGCTGGCGCTCGTCACCACTGGGCCGATGGACGGCAAGTGGGAGCCGGCGATCGGCACCGCGGCCACCACGCTCGCGATCGGCTTCCTGATGATGACGTTCGGCCGGCTGATCGCCGCGAACCACGCGCTCGAGGCGGCACGCGAGGAGGTCGCCCGGCTCGCGGTGGCGGACGAGCGGATGCGCTTCGCGCGCGACCTCCACGACCTGCTCGGCCACAGCCTGACCGTGATCGCGCTGAAGTCCGAGCTGGCGGGGCGTCTGCTGCCCGGACGGGCCGACGAGGCCGCCCGCCACGTGGAGGACCTGCGCGGCGTCGCCCGCGACGCGCTCGGCGAGGTCCGCGAGGCCGTCGCCGGCTACCGGCAGCCGACCCTGGCGGGCGAGCTCGCCGGCGCGCGCGTGGCGCTCGAGGCGGCCGGGATCGAGGCGTGCCTCGAGCGGCCGGAGGTGGACCTGCCGCCGGACGTGGAGGCCCTGCTCGCCTGGACCGTGCGCGAGGGCACCGTGAACGTCATCCGCCACAGCGGCGCCCGCCATTGCCGGATCACGATCGCGCCGGTGCCCGGCGCGGCGACCGCAGAGGTGGAGGACGACGGCCCGGGCGCGGCACGCACGCGCTCGAACGGCGCAGTGGCCCTCCCGAGCGGCCACGGGCTCGCCGGGCTGCACGAGCGCGCGGAGCGGCTGGCCGGCCGGCTGGAGGCGGGCGCCCGGCCCGGCGGCGGCTTCCGGCTGCGCGTGAGCGTGCCGCTCGAGCCGGGCACAGCGCCGGCATGATCCGCGTCCTGCTCGCCGAGGACCAGGCGATGGTGAGGGGGGCGCTCGCGAGCCTGCTGGAGCTGGAGGACGACATCGAGGTGGTCGCCGAGGTCGGGCGCGGCGACGAGGTGCTCGATCGGGCGCGCGAGGTGACGCCGGATGTCGCGCTCGTGGACATCGAGATGCCGGGCCGCAGCGGGCTCGACGCGGCGGGCGAGATCGTCGCGGAGCTTCCCGACTGCCGGGTCCTCATCCTGACCACGTTCGGTCGCCCGGGCTACATGCGCCGCGCCATGGCCGCCGGCGCCGCGGGGTTCCTGCTGAAGGACCAGCCGGCGTCGGAGCTGGCGTCGGCGATCCGCCGCGCGCGGGCCGGCGAGCGCGTGGTCGACCCCGGCCTGGCGGCGGCCGCGCTGACGGAGGGCGACAGCCCCCTCACGCCGCGCGAGCGCGAGGTGCTGCTGGCAGCGCGGGAGCTCGGGACCGTCGCCGAGCTGGCGTCGGCGCTCCACCTCTCGCCCGGGACCACGCGCAACCACCTCTCGGCGATCATGCAGAAGCTGGACGCGCGCAGCCGGATCGAGGCGATCCGGGTGGCGGAGCAGAAGGGCTGGCTCTAGCGGAGCGGCGCCGTCTCGAGCGGCGCGGTCTCCACCGGGGCCGTCTGCTCGGCGACCGCCTCCACGATCTCCTCCGGCTCGCCCTCCTCGCGGGCGCACACGACGTTGAAGCGGCCGGTGCCGAGGTCCGGGTTGCCGCGGACCGGCAGCCCGCGGATCGTGTCCCAGCCGAGCCGCTCGACCTCGAACGGGTTCATCTCGATCGCGACCGCCGGCCACTCGCAGTTCGCGTTGTGCTGGTCGATCGCCTTGCTGATCACTTCGAGGTTCTTGGCTTCGGCGTCGCTCATCGGGAGGCGGGCTCCCCCAGGATCCGGGTGTAGTGCTCGATGGTACGCCGCAGCCCCTCGCGGACGTCGACCTCGGGCTCCCAGCCGAGCAGCTGCCGCGCGCGCGTGATGTCAGGCTGGCGCACCTGCGGGTCGTCGATCGGCAGCGCCTCGAACACGATCTCCGAGCGCGACTCCGTCAGCTCGATCACGAGCTTCGCCATCTCGAGCAGCGACATCTCGTCCGGGTTGCCGAGGTTCACCGGCTCGTGCACGTCGGACTCGGCGAGCAGCACGAGCCCGCGGACGAGGTCGTCGACGTAACAGAAGCTGCGCGTCTGGGCGCCGTCGCCGAAGACGGTCACGGGGCGATCGGTGAGGGCCTGGCGCAGGAAGGTCGGAACGGCGCGGCCGTCGTGGGGCCTCATCCTCGGACCTGAAGTATTGAAAATTCGAGCAATCGAAGTATCCACACCTTGTTGGCGCAGATACGCCATCGTCAGCGCCTCGGCGTAACGCTTGGCCTCGTCGTACACGCCGCGCGGGCCGATCGGGTTCACGTTGCCCCAGTAGGTCTCCGGCTGCGGATGCACCAGCGGGTCGCCGTAGACCTCCGACGTAGAGGCGAGCAGGAAGCGGGCGCGCTTCGCCTTTGCCAGCCCGAGCGTGTTGTGCGTCCCGTACGCGCCGACCTTGAGCGTGTGCAGCGGCAACCGCGCATAGTCGATCGGGCTGGCCGGCGAGGCCATGTGGTAGACGAAGTCGACCTGCTCGTCGATCTCGTAGTGCTCGGTGATGTCGAACATCTCGAACCGGAAGCGGTCGGTCCGGATGTGCTTGACGTTCTCGAGTGAGCCGGTGTCGAGGTTGTCGACGCAGATAACGCGGTGGCCGCGGCCGAGCAGGAAGTCGCACAGGTGCGATCCGAGAAACCCGGCGCCGCCGGTGACGAGGGACGTTGGCATGGCGCTGGAGGGTACCGGCCCCCGCCGTCGGCAGCGGCTCGTCAGCGGGTGACGCGGACGAGCTCGATCCGCTCCCGGTTGCCGTGCACGGTGCGCTCGAGCACGTCGCCCACGCCGGCGACGTAGTACTTGCGCTCCCTGACCCCGGGGTCGAGCCGCGGGGCCGTCTCGACCGTCGCGAGCGTCATCTTGAACGAGCGATACGGCACCGTGACGGGCCCGCCCTTGCCGAGCACGCGCGCCTGGTCCATCGCGTGGCCCGGGTAGTACTCCTGGCGGTACGCGTCGCCGCGCCGCGGCCTGCCGGGCATGATGATCCCGGGCTGCGCGCCGTTCACGCCCGCCTGCCAGGAATCGTCCCCTGTGACGAACCTCCCGTGCACCCGCTCGCGCGAGTCCTCGCCCATGTACCAGACGTTTCCGTACCTGTCCTGGGCGTACCAGTCGAAGGTGCGCTCGATGGTCCTCCCGCGCGAGGAGACGGTGTCGCGCACGACAGTGCACCTGACGCCCAGGATCGTCTTCGTCCGGTGGGTGACGATCATGTCGTCGCGCTGCGGAGTCGTTCCGTCCTCGGCGACGCCCCTGTAGTGGAAGCCCGTGCCGGGCTTGAGCGGGAACCAGCGGTTGTCGACCCTGCGGACGAAGTCCGCCGGGTCGATCCGCGGGTGGTAGGGGCCGTGAACCGGGGCGAGGCTGGGCGCCGAGCCGGTCTGCGAGGACCCTGAGCTAACGGAAGAGCACCCCAGCGCCACGGCCGCCACAACCGCCGCCGGACCAATCAATCGGAGCCGGTTCATCCCAACCTCCTCGTCGATCGTCCGGGCCGATTGTGCTCCGGCCCGCTGAGGCCAGGCTGAGAGGGCTGTGGATGCCCCCGGGAGGACTCGAACCTCCGGCCCGCTGCTTAGAAGGCAGCCGCTCTGTCCAGCTGAGCTACGGGGGCAGTGGCCCTAAAGCGTAGGGCCGGGACGGCCAGGCAACCGGCCGGGGCGGCGAAGCCGGCCCACAGATGCCGCATATCGGGGCGGCCGGATTTGAACCGGCGACCTCGGCCACCCAAAGGCCGCGCGCTACCAGGCTGCGCTACGCCCCGACGTCGGGCGAGTCTAGCCCCTGCCCGTGCTGCAATCCTGCGGCGATGCGCACCCGGGGAACATCCGTCCGACGGCGAGCCGCCACGGCTGCGGTCGCCGCTGCGCTGATCGCCGCGCCCGGTGCCGCCGCCCGGCAACCCGAGCCGCCCGTTCCCACCGTGCCGCCGCTTCCGCTCGAGCTCCGCGGGCCGTCCGTCGTCGCCGCCGGCGTCTCCTTCGTCGTTCACGGCCGACACGCGGCCGCGGGCGAGCGCGTGCGCATCGAGGTTCGCGTTCGCTCCCGCTGGGCTCGGCTCGCCACGGCCCGCGCCGATCGCGACGGCGACTTCGCCCGCAAGGTCCGCCCGCACAGGATCCGTCCCCGCTACGTGATGCGGGCGCGCTCGCCGGGCTCGGGCGCCCGCTCGCCCCGCCTGCGGGTCCGCTCCCGCAACGTGACCCTCGCGGCCGTCGGGGACATCAACCTCGGCGACGGTCCCGGCGCGCTCATCGGCGCCTTCGGCCCGCGCTATCCGTGGACGGGCGTGGCGCGCTCGCTCCGGAGCCGCGACGTCGCATTCGGCAACCTCGAGTGCGCCGTATCCACGCGCGGCTTCCCGGTGCCGAAGGAGTTCAACTTCCGCGGCTCGCCGTCGGCGCTGCGTCCCGTCGCCCTCTTCGCCGGCTTCGACGTGCTGAACCTCGCCAACAACCACACCGGCGACTTCGGCACGGCCGCGCTGCTCGACACGGTCCGCCACGTGCGCGAGCTCGGCATGAGGGCCGCCGGCGCCGGGGGCAGCATCGGCTCGGCGTCCGAGCCGCGCGTTGTCGAGCGGCTCGGACTCAGAATCGCGTTCGTGGGCTTCTCGGACATCCTGCCGGCGTCGTTCTTCGCCGGGCCGAACCGGGCCGGCACGCAGCAGGCCACCGTCCCGGCGATCGAGAGCGGCGTGCGGCGCGCCAGGCGGCGGGCGGACGTGGTGATCGCGACCTTCCACTGGGGCGTCGAGCGCGACACGCACGAGAACGCACGCCAGCGCGCCTTCGCGGACGCCGCCCTGCGCGCCGGCGCGACCGCGGTCATCGGCGCCCACCCGCACGTGCTCCAGCCGATCCGCCGCAATGGCCACCGGCTGGTCGCCTACAGCCTCGGCAACTTCGTCTTCTCGGCAGGCTCTCCCGGCACCACGAGCACCGGCATCCTCACGCTCGCGCTGTCGCGGCGCGGGGTCGAGCGCAGCGGGTTCCTGCCCGCCCGGATCGTGGCGGCCCGGCCGCGGCTCAGGTAGCCGACGCCGCGTACGCCCCGTACGCGAGCACGATCGACGCCACCGCCAGCAGCGCCACGCCGGTCACGGGCACCGCGCGCGCCCCGGCCGGCCGCGTCTTCTCGTGGACCATCAGCCCCGTGAGCAGCGCCATCCACAGCAGGTTGGCCACACCGGCGGCGAACATCACGAGCATCAGCGCCCAGCAGCACCCGACGCAGAACGCCCCGTGCCGGGCGCCAACGCGGAACCCGCCCGCGACGCCTCGCTCGTAGTAGCGGAACAGGAACTGCGCCGGGTGGCGGCACTGGTCGAGGCACGCGTCCTTCAGCGGCGTGAACTGGAACGCGCCGGCGAGCGCGAGCACCGAGCCGCCGATCGCCCAGTCGTATTCGCGCAGCAACGAGCTCGCGTTGACCGCTGCGTGCAGGCCGGCGTCCGACACCGCCGCCGCCGCGCCGAACAGCGACCACACCGCCGCGTAGCCGCCGAGGAACGCCGCCATCGCGGCGCCGTGCGCGGGCGCCGACGCCGACGCGGCCCCGAACAGCCGCACCAGAGGCAGGCTCGACGGCAGCATCATCGCCGCGATCATCACCTGCCATGCGAGCAGGAACGCGAGCACCCCGAGGGCCGGCGGCGGGCCGTGCGCCAACAGCCTGTCGTGGTTCACGAGCGCCGCCGCACCCGCCGCCTGGGCCGCCAGCGCGGCGGCCCAGGCGGCGGCGATGCCGATGAGGATCGGCCTCGGCGTGGTCATCGGTCAGCCCTGGTAGTCGATCTTCCAGTCCGACTGGATGGCGTTCTTCATCTCGAACGACCACTGGTAGCCGTGCTCGGGGATGTCGATCCGCTGGTGGTCCGCCTGGCCCACGTACGCGGGCGAGCCCGGCACCGTCGAGAAGATCGAGTTGTTGAGGGTGGTGGTGGAGCCGTCGGGGCCCCGGTACGGGTGCATCGCGCAGTCGATCTTGTCGCCGACCTTCAGGGTGCCGGCGCCGTCCACGATCTCGTGGCTGATCGGCACCCGCTCGATCGCGACCCGCTCGCCGATCAGCTGCGCCAGGTCCGCCAGCGGACCGCCGAGCTGGCCGCCGAAGGCGGCGAGCATCGCGTCGGCCTGCTCGTCGGTCGCGCGGTCGTCGACGTATACGAGCTGCCGCCAGTTGCCCGCGAGCACGTTGCCGGGGATGTTCACGACGCTGACGAGCGTCAGGCCGCTCACGTCGACTCCGCCGATCGTGCCCTGGTCCAGGTGGTACGCGACCACGGAGTCGCACTTGCCGCCGTCGGGGTCCTCGCCGATCCAGCAGGGGCAGAGCACGTCGCAGCTGCACACCTCGAGCAGGCTGCCCTCGAGCTGGTACCCGGCCGCTGTCGACTCGGGGCTGGTCTCGGTTGTGGTCATGTCGCTCTCCTTGATCCTCCAGAGTCCACGGTTCGCCGCGCCGCCGCGGGAGGCGACCGCTCGCACGACTCGGGCTCGCGAGTCCTCATCCCTTCTCCAATCCCACGATCCAGCGGTCGATCCACGCCGCCAGCTGCTCGTGGCCCGTCGAGATCCCTGCCATCTGCTCGGTCTGCATGCCCTTGTTGAACGTGAAGACCAGCGTCAGGAGGACGTCCGCGGGGAACTCCTCGGGGTCCAACCCGTACTCGGCGATCGCCGCCTCGATCCCCGACCCGACGACGGAGCGCCACTCGGCGTCCACGCCGATCACCCGCTCCCGCATCTCGGGGTGGTTCCACGCCATCGCCTGGAGCTCCCACCACACCTTGGCGTAGCCGCCTCTCACGTCGTCGCCGAGCCACTGCATGGCGGTCCGCCACTTCTCGATGAAGGGAGCCTCCGACTCGTACATGGTTCGCTGCCGCTCCGTGAGCCTGGCCGTGAAGCGCTCGAGCACCTGCAGGAGCAGCTCCTCCATCGAGCCGAAGTAGTAGTGCACGAGACCGTGGTTCAGTCCGGCCTCGGCGGCCACCCGCCTGGTCGTCAGCCCCGCGTGACCGTCCTTGATGAGGAGGCGCTCGGCGGCGTCGAGCAGGGCCGCGGTGGCCTCGTCGCGCCTGCTCGTCTGTCCGGTCTCCGTGGCCAAACCAAGTGACTTAGTCGATTGACTTAGTCGCTAGCTTAAGCAGGGTCGGCGGCGGATGTCAAGGCTCGCCGGGGCGGAAGGGTGCGGGCGGCGTGCGCAGGGGCGGGGCGGGCCGCGCCGCACGCCCCACCCGGCCCGCTAGGGTGGCCAGTTCCATGGCCGAGATCCAGCCGCTCCGCACGCTGCGATACGAGCCCGCCGTCGCCGGCCCGCTCGGCGATGTGATCGCGCCGCCGTACGACGTCATCGACGACGCCCTTCGCGCGGAGCTCGCGGCCCGCAGCCCCTACAACGTGGTGGAGATCGACCTGCCGCGGGCGGACGGCGGCGATCCCTACGCGCGCGCGCGAGACACGATGGCCGACTGGCGCTCCCGCGGCGTGCTCGTGCACGAGGACGAGCCGGCGATGTGGGTGCTGGAGCAGGACTACACCGCGCCCGACGGTGGGTCTCGTCGCCGGCGCGGGTTCTTCGCGCGCGTGCGCGTCGACGAGTACGGCCCCGGGCGCATCCGGCCGCACGAACGCACCCACCCGGGCCCGAAGGAGGACCGCCTGCGCCTGACGCGCGCGACCGGCGCCAACCTCTCCCCCATCTTCAGCCTCTTCCCGGATCCACACGCGGCCGCCGACCGCGCGCTCGGCGAGGCCGCCACGGGAGAGCCGTTCGCCTCGCCGCGCGACCACGAGGGGACCGTCAACCGGCTCTGGCGCGCGGCCAACCCCGACCTGATCTCGGAGTTGCAGATGGCGCTCGCCGACGCGGAGCTCCTGATCGCCGACGGCCACCACCGCTACGAGACCGCCCGCGCGTACGCGGAGGAGGTCGGGGGGGAGGGGGACCACCGCTACGTGCTCATGCTGCTCTGCTCGCTGTCCGATCCCGGCCTGACGATCTTCCCGACCCACCGCCTCGTCAAGGGGGACCGCGGCGCCATCCGCGCCGCCCTCGAGCGCGACTTCGAGCTCGAGCCGATCGACGCCTCCCAGCTCGAGCCGCCCCCGACGAACGGCGGGCCGGTGGCGCTGGGCTACCTCGACAGCGCGGAGCGCCGCCCCTACCGCGCGACCCTCCGCGACCAGGCGATCGCCGACCGCGCGCTCGAGGGGATGCCCGGGCCCTACCGCCGGCTCGACACGGCGGTGCTCGAGGCGCTCATCCTGCGCGGCGCGCTCGGCATGACCGAGGACGACATCTCGCACCTCAACGGGCTCGGCTACTCGAAGGACTACGGCCACGCGCTGTCCGAGGTCGAGTCCGGCGACTGGGACGCCGGCTTCTTCCTGCGGGCGACGCCGGTGGACCAGGTGCGGGAGGTCGCGGCCACCGGCGAGCCGATGCCGCCGAAGTCCACCTACTTCTATCCCAAGATCCCGACCGGCCTCGTGTTCAATCTGCTGCGATAGCCGGTGAAACCCCTCCAAGGAAGACGATGAGAGCAATCGCCCGCCGTGACGACGGCACCCTCAGGCACTCGATCGAGATCCGCGGCCACACGGTCACAGCGGACGAGCCCAAGGAGCACGGCGGCGAGGACGCCGCGCCGAGCCCGCAGGAGCTGCTCGCCGCCAGCCTGGCCTCCTGCTCCGCGATCACCATGGAGCTGTACGCCCGCCGCAAGGGCTGGGACATCGGCGACGTGTCGATCGAGGTGGACTACGAGCCGGCCCAGCGCGGCTCGCCGACCCGGTTCTTCCTCGAGATCCGGCTGCCCAAGGAGCTGCCGGAGGAGCAGCGCGAGCGCCTGACGCAGATCGTGGCCAAGTGCCCCGTCCACCGGACGCTCGAGGGCGAGGTCATGTTCGAGGAGAACGTCGAGCTGGTCTAGGCAGGAGGACGGCCCCCGAGCGGTCCCTGGCCTGCTCGGGGGCCGTCCTGCCGATCCCGGCCTAACGGCGGCGGCTGCTCTTCTTCGAGCAGGGCCGGGAGATCGACACCCGAACGTCCTTGTGGAGGCCGTTCTGGCCGATCATCTGGACCGGTGCGGTCAGCTTGCGGGCGCAGAGGCTGCGCCGCACCGGCGTCAGGATGCCCTTGCCGCCACCGTTCAGCGACAACCGGAAATCGCTGATCGGCACATCCGGGATACCCGAGAACGTGTTCCTCAGCCCAGCCTTCGTGAACACGTTCTTGCCCTCCAGGGTCACATCGATCTCGCCGTTCAACAACACGATCAGCGACGGCAGATCACCAGTGCCCTGGCCCAGATAGACACCGCCGCGCAACCGCTGGTTGAGCAGCGAGGTCACCGCACTGGCCGACCCCACACGCGCCGCCGCCGGGCAGTCGCGCACCGCGATCTGCGCCGCACTGCACACCTCCGACGGCAGGTTGTTGATATCCAGCGCCACACCAGTCGGCAACGTCAACCGCACCCGCCGCAGATGCGCCTGCCCACGACCCTGGCGCAACCGCACCTTCAACCCCGGATGCTTCCCAGGCCTCACCTGCTTACGACCCGTCAGCTGCAGCGTCATCCTCGGCGAGAACCTCAGCGAACCACACTCGCCGACCTGATAGCGGCTCGACGGCGTGGCCGTAGCCCCACCGCCGCCGCCGACGGTCGCCCTGACCGACTTGACGGAACAGGAGGTCGGGTTGACCGCGAACCCGTCACGGTCGATCGCCACCGTCAGCG